>NZ_BAUU01000015.1 GCF_000513115.1 Halalkalibacter hemicellulosilyticusJCM 9152 | reverse complement strand
CCCTCAGTTGCATGTAGAGCTTCGAAGTTAATTGTATACGTTCCGTCTGTTAATTCAAGAGTAGGTACAGGCTCAGGTAACTCCTCTAATTCAACAACCTCAAGTGACTGTTCATCAAAAGTGATTTGAACAACATATTCATTGTCATAATTGATGAATGGAATAACTACATGTGTAAAAACATCTAGCTTTGATGATAAATGGTTAACAGGAAAACGTACGACACGAGTATCTTCTTCTTCATTTTCTGAAATGACTTCCGCGTCTGTAAATGTTCCGTTTACATCTGTTTGAAACACTTTAATCCAATCACTATTCGTAAGTGTCAAATCAATCAATAATTCCTCGTCATTGACATATAATGAAGCTGGCTTTTCAGTGTAACCGTCCATAACAGATGTTTCATCTGTTCCATCTTTTAATACGGAAAAGTTAATCTCGTACACACCATTTTGCAATGATTGTCCTTCACCATTAGCGACTGCGATTGAACTAAATGATGAGAAAATCAATAAAAATATAAAACTAAGAATGGTCAATTGTTTGAATTTTAATTTCATCAATGTTAGCTCCTTTATGATCTACCTAATGCGTTGACTTTTCTTACTAATATGAAACCGAATACGATTGTCGCTAGTGCATATAACCAAATAAATGAAAGATCACCCGTTTGTGGGTTTGCTTCTTGATTCGTTGCTCCACCTCGATCTTCATTTTCATCGTCATCCTCTATCTGAGCCACTGATCCATTATTTTCTTCTTGCTTACCTTCTGATTCGCTTTGTACACTTACCGGATTAATTTGGTTCAAATCAAAATCAAAACGAATTGTGTAGCTATGGTCATAATTGATGTCCTCTACAATAACATGAATGTGAGCGGCTAATGGACTTGATAAGTCATCAACGGGAAATTGTACAACTCGTTTATCGTCTGCATCGTCTGTTCGGATAACATTTACATCCTGAAAGCTACCGTTTACCGGTGTCTTAAATTCAGTAATCCACGAGCTATGGTTTAATGTCATCTCAAGTTTCATTTGTCCATCCTCAACATAGAGTGTTGCTGGTTTCTCCCAATAATCGTTTGCTATTGAAGCAGAATCATTATCAGCATGTAAAACCGTATAACCAATCGTATATGTACCATCCTCAAGATCAGGAGATGCAAATACTTGGATCGGCATCATGAGCAAAGCAAAGAATGTAAACAATAGTAGTAGTTTCATAGAAATCTTTTCTAACAGCATTCTCTTTCTCCTTTCCCTCAATCACTGTTATTGATTATTATTCTCAATAACAATTGTAAAAAAAGTTCGTATTAAAACATACGAATTCCGATATCGATTATTATTCTCAATTAGCTAGTTAAAAAAAATGACTTGCTTATGAAAGTATGTGCAAACACCATTCTACTAAACCTCATCCCTCCTCTACAAATACAAGCCTTCCTTTCGAACCATCACTTCCCCTCTACTATGTATTCGAATCTATATTAACGAACAATGAAAATTTTGTCAATCATAAAACAATGATGATTTCATTATTTTCAAACAAAATTAAAACACTGATGAAGGGAAATAAAACCTTCTCAGTGTTCACACAATCATATATGAGCTTATTCATTTAATTCTTGAAGGTCGAACGATATCACACGATTTGTTGTCGGATTATAATTGACTTTTGCTTGTATTCGTATTGATTCTTGAAGAGATTGTAACATTAATTCATAGGTTCTCCTAACATGAGATGCATTGACCACTTCTTCTTCCATTAATTCCTCATTAATTATTTGGTAGTTTGGATAAGCGCTTTGAACAATTCTTTGCAAATACGGGCTCCATGGATCCTCTTCTATAGGAGTCAATGACGTTATATCTACTGGGATAAGACCTTCATCCAATTCTGCTCCTAATGCTTCAAATGCTTGGCGATGTAAATTAATTCGATTTGACGGGAAATTTGGTACTGTATCGACTATTATGACCGTTAACTCACGTTGATTATTTCGATTACGAACTCTTAATGTATCTCCACATTGATAAGTTGATTGTTCACTTACTGCAGCTGTCATCGATTGATTCATCGTCCACGGTAAACCACACTTAGTTGTTGGCCCTCCATTTGTCCATGTTGCATCACCTGAAATTGTTTGCTCCCTCCAATCATTGCTGTATGGATGCTGCGGTAGATGACGATATGGAGAATATGAATGTCTCATTGATTCGTATTGAGCACTTGGATAAGCATAAGGATTGTAGCCATTTACATACACACTAAATTCCTCCTCTCCTCACTTATGTCTTTCCACCATAGCCTATGTTCATAGGAGCTTAACCTGTGACAGTTTAATGCAAAATATAATAGTTGAAGCATTAACGAAAAAAGAAAAAGTAGCATAAGCTACTTTTTCTCAGTCATTTATACCATTACTTTACACATATCATTCGTGAATTCAACTGGATCTTGAACAGGTAATCCTTCGATTAAAAGTGCTTGATTATAGAGTAAATTCGTGTATAGCTTTAGTTTTTCCTCATCTTGATCAAATGCTTTTTGTAATGATTGAAAGACATCATGATTAACATTGATTTCTAACACTTTATCCGCTTCAATATTTTGGTTGTTATCAGGCATTGACTTTAATACTTTCTCCATTTCGATCGACAGTTCACCCTCAGTAGCAAAGCATACTGGATGCGTTCGTAGACGTTTTGATACACGTACATCCTTCACTTTACCAGAAAGCAATGATTTCATTTTATCGAATAGTTCTTTATGATTTTGCTCATTCTCTTCTGACTTATTTGACTCTTCATCTTCAATGCCTAGATCACCACTTGCAACAGATTTAAACTCTTTTTCTTTATAGTTGGCTAACATTTTAATCGCAAATTCATCCACATCTTCGGTGAAATATAATACTTCATACCCTTTATCCTTCACTGCTTCAATTTGCGGTAATTTCTCAATTCGATCATAGGATTCACCTGTCGCATAATAAATATATTTCTGCTCCTCAGGCATCCGTGAAACATACTCATCTAACGTTACCTGCTTCTTTTCTATTGAAGAATAGAACATTAATAAGTCCTGTAACACTTCTTTATTTGCTCCATAATCCGAATATACACCATATTTTAATTGTCGGCCAAATGATTCATAAAACTTCTCATATTTTTCACGATCATTTTTCAACAACGTTTGTAGCTGACTCTTAATTTTATTTTTTATATTTTTGGCAATTAGCTTTAATTGACGATCATGCTGTAAAATTTCACGAGAAATATTCAGAGATAGATCCTCCGAGTCAACCATCCCTTTTACAAAACTAAAATAGTCAGGGAGTAAATCAGCACATTTATCCATTATAAGCACACCACTTGAATATAACTCTAGCCCTTTTTCAAATTCTTTTGAGTAAAAATCAAATGGAATTGTTTCTGGAATATATAAGATTGAATGATATCGAACAGCACCATCTACACTAATATGAATGTGCTTCAATGGCTTGTCAAATCCATAATGCTTCTCTTTATAGAAATTCTCATAATCCTCATCGGTTAATTCACTTTTATTTTTACGCCAAATTGGAACCATGCTATTAATTGTTTTTTCTTCAGAATACTCTTCCCATTCATCTTCACTATCTTCTTTTTTATGTCTTTCAATAACGTCCATTTTAATTGGATAACGGATAAAATCAGAATACTTCTTAATAATTGACTTTAAGCGATACTCTTCAAGAAATTCATCGTAATTTTCTTCCTCTGTATTTTCTTTAATCGTTAACGTAATAACTGTCCCGACTGAATCTTTTTCGGTTCGTGTAATTGTGTAACCATCTACACCGTCTGATTCCCATTTGTAAGCTTGATCACTATCAATTGATTTACTAATGACCGTCAATTTATCAGCTACCATGAATGCCGAATAAAACCCAACACCAAACTGACCAATAATATCATGGCCATCTTTAATTTCGTTTTCACTCTTAAATGCTAAAGAACCACTCTTAGCAATTGTTCCTAAATGAGTCTCAAGCTCATCCTCGGTCATACCAATTCCAGTATCCGTCACTGTTAATGTTCGTTGTTCTTTATTAAATTCGACCTTTATGTAATAATCTTCTTGTTCAAAACGAATCGATTCATCCGTTAATGCTTTATAATACATCTTATCAATAGCATCACTTGCGTTCGAAATTAATTCCCGAAGAAAAATTTCTTTTTGTGTGTAAATAGAATTAATCATCATTTCTAACAGACGCTTTGATTCTGCTTGAAACTGCTTCTTTGCCATTATTTATTACCCCTTTCAGTTGTCTATTAGCACTCAGATACAGAGAGTGCTAACACTAATGTTTTTTTATCATATTTTCGCTTATACGTCAACGCCTTCACTCTGATTAGTTTCTACTAGAAGGAAGCTCTCCTTCAAAAAAGCAACGGTTTCGCTCATACTTAAAGGGCACTGAAAAAGTTAAAAACTAACTTTTCAGTGCCCTTATGTAACGCGAGAAGTGATTTATATACACCGTTGTGTCTTTATTCGGATTCTAAGTTATTAAAAAAACTTTTTCACAGTTTCTAAAATTAGTTTGGTGATAGAGCAATATGTTCATTGAATCGATATTCCTTTTCACTATTGTGATCAAGTAGAGTGACTTTCAATTGAAATTGTGTATGTTGTTGGCGGTGAAAGATAAGATTGTGCATTTCTTTTGCTGATCTAGCTAACCTGCCTTTTAGTATGGAAACTCCTAACGATTGACTATCTTGATCCATAAGCTCAACTTTTAATGTATATAAATGAGAATAGTGATCAGAATTGTATAAAGAAGTTTGTACAATTAATTGATCCTCCTGTTGCGGGTCATTCGAATCGTTGGCTTTATTTTTATAACATCTTCATCCTCTAACGTCGCCTTTATATTCTGAACTGAAATATCACCTTTAACCTCAAGTTCATTCATTTGACAATAGCCTGCCTTCAAATACATTTTGACTTTCTTTTGTTCATCATTTTCGGTAGAAACGATCTCATATTCCTTATCACTTATATTTAATTTAATAGAACCAATACCAACCGTTTCTAATTCTATTTCATACATTCCGTCCTTTTCAACAAATAGATCAACCGATTTATAATACTGAAAAACTTTGTCTACTTTTTCTAATCTACCTGGAATGATATAAGAATCAATAGAGTGACGTTTTGCTCGAATGATATCTTTTTTACCTCCGTAATAGCTTTCAGGAGGCCCTAAATAACTTTTTTTAAGCCCACCTGTGTCAATGACAAGTTTTTGAAGAACTACGATTGGGTCAACCATCCATATTTTAAGCGTATGATAACCTTTTTTTTCTAAACAGTGTGTCGTTGTGCTGTTTCTTACATTTAAAATAACACTTTGAGCCCAGTCCCCTTCATCAAATCCCGTATCTTTGTACTGTATCGCATCGACAATCTGTATGGGCTGATCATCAAATGATATTCCAAATCGTAAACCTTGATCTGGAATAAAATTTAACGTTGGAGCAATGAATGTGTGAACGTCTAATTTCCCAGGATTCGTTATATAAACTTGATATTCTAAACAAGGTGAATGGTGAGGAGGATGTACGCTTGGTGTCGATACAGGAAAAACAGTCATTGATGATAATGTCCGCCCATAATCAGGAATCACATCCCAACTTGCTTCCTGACTATCTATTTTATTCGTGTAATGCTCCGCTTCAATCGAGATATACCCATCTGTTTCCATAAAACCGACAAGTGATTCACGATTCGGTTCAATTGGATTAAATAGAGTGACGCGTAATTGAACAGCAGAACCTTCTGAACCTGTTACCGTTATAAACGACTCTACATCATGCCCTTTTGGCGCATTATCCCAATCAATATCTACGACTATTTTCTTTTCCTGGATAATGACTCCTTCGTCGGTATCGATGATTAGCCAGTTTACATTGGCTTTTACATTATACAAAAACGGAGTTATACCTTTATTATAAATATCAATCACACGACTTTGCCTCGTAAAGGAATTAAAGTGAAGAGCATCATAATCAGCAATCCCCATTTTCCCTTCTATTTTCGGTTTCATTCGTTTTACAGTCGGTATCGTATTTTGTTCAGGTTGTTGCCAATACGTATACCCTATATGTGTTTGATCCATCATATGATTCCATTTACCAAGAGACGTTCTTTTATTATAATCAAATGACAATAGGTGATCCTGTTCAAACAACAACTCTGCTTCTCTTGCTGCAATGTTCGTCGCAATTCGATCTTGCTTCGCATATAATTTACTCATCTCGGCTTTGATGTGCAGTTCTAGAACTTGTTTAGAAGCCTTCGTCGGATATAAGACAATTTGAAAGAATGGATCCTTTAAAGGTTCTGGTAGCTTTTGATAGATTTGTTCAGCTAAATCGGTTATTTCCTGAAAATCCTCAAGTACCCTTTCTGCTTCATCATAGTTTAGAAGACTATATAGGTCTACATTGTTCAACTGTTCTGGCTTTAACCGTCCATTAAACTTTGAGTATCGATTAATAATATAAGCAATATCTTCTGCATATTCCTCTCCAAAGTGTCTCTTCACCCACTCAACACTATATTCCCAACTATAATCTCGATTAAAATCACTCATGTTCCATGCCATGCGTAAGAAATATTCGAGTTGGAATTCCATTGGTTTTAGATCACCAACATTTAATATCCAAATTTGATTAGCACCATAATGATACGCTTTATGCATTTGCTCCCAAATTTTTTGAAGTGGAACAGAGTTCACCCATTTATACGATCGAGGCCCACCTACATAATCCAAATGATAATAAATACCCGCCCCACCTTTTCGGTGACGTTCATCTTTTGTAGGAACGCGGCGCAAATTACCAAAGTTATCATCAGCCCATAATAATGTGATGTCATCTGGAACACGCATCCCACTCTCATAATATTCTTGAACTTCTTTATAAAGAGCCCACAACTGAGGTACTTTAGTAACATCTTCATTCATATGTTCAGCAATCATCTTTCTTTGATCAGATACAATCTTTTGTAACAATTCAATTTTTTCTTGGAAAGAAAGATCCCCTCCATAGCTTCATCCCCATCACCACGCATACCTAATGTTACAACGCTCTCATAGTTCTTGCTTCTTTTGATACCTTCCTCCCAAAATTGATAAAGATACTCTTCATTCAATGCATAATCCCAAGGTCCTTTCTTATGTACTTTCCAATCACCATGAGGCCTTAGCATCGGCTCATGATGAGATGTTCCCATCACAACCCCATAATAATCAGCGATTTCAGCATTAAGTGGGTCATCTTCATAAAACGTATTATCCCACATTGCCGGCCAGTGATAATTGGCTTTTAATCGTAAGGTTAATTCAAAGATTTTCTCGTAAAATTCATGTGTGAAATCGATGTAATTTGTTCGCACCCATTCCATTAACGAAGGACCTTCATCATTTAGAAAAATACCGCGGTACTTAACAGAAGGTTCTCCTTGTTTATGAACACCTTTCTTTACATATATGGATTCATGCTTCACAACAGGCATATCAGCCCACCAATACCAAGGAGACACTCCTATTTTTTCAGAAAAATCATATATTCCAAATATGGTCCCCCGTTTGTCGCTTCCTGCAATGACTAATGCTTGATCCACATGAGGAAATGGATTGTCAATTGTTTGAATGACAAATGACTCCCATTTACCAACTAAATCCTGACAATCAAGCTTTTCTTCAGCGACTAATTGATCAATGACATCACTTTTTCCGATTGTACCTATGATAACTACATTCCCAACCAAATCAGCATTTTCTTCTACTCTAATAGGATAAACAGAGGTTACCTTTTCCACATCAGTTTGCCAATCGGCTACAGCTCTTATGACTCCTGGATAATCATTTTCAGACAAAAGCACGGATGTTTTTTTTGCTCTCGTGATAATTTCCACATTATTAGAAGATGACTCATATTCAATATATGTTTGCCCAAACATACACTACACTCCTCTTTTTTCTTGATAACGGTTACATTTTACTAAAGAATACAGTGCCACAACCTTCCTTTCAAGAAGTTCTTCAATTTATACAGTAAAAGGTTTATTTCTCTAAGTAAAAGAAGAAAAGATTTCTCCAAAATAGCTACGCAAAAAAAGTACTTTCGCGCATTTCACACGAAAGTACTCTTCCACATTATCTAAATATATTTTGTAAAAACAAACGAATAACATCAGCTCCACCTATAACCGTTCCTAACGTACTACCTAAGTTCGTTAACACGACCATTAAAAGAATGCGTGTCACATTATTACGCCAAAATCCTTTCACAGTAAAAACATCGTCCGTCAACGATTCAAAGTCAGATACTTTAGGCTTGCGTTTAATCGCCTCGACTAACCCAGAAAACCACCCTGCTGCTAACAATGGATACAGCGAACTAATTGGCGCTACTAGAAAAGCCGTTAAAATGGATAAAGGGTGACCAAATGCTATAGCCGCACCTATTGCAGCAAACGTTCCGTTCCAAAGAATCCAACTCCACGTTAAGTTCATTCCTATTTCAGGATTGGAGAAAAAAGCATATCCAATCATACTTAAAATCAAAATCGGAATCATCCATGCGATAACTTTAGGTGCTATCGATTTAGGAGGTCGTTTCATTAACATATTAAGGTCATGATCATGTTGTATTTCTTCTTTTATACCAGGAACATGAGCTGCACCTAAGACAGCCACCACCTTTTCACCTGGAGCTTGTTTAATCTTTTGAGCTAAATACTGATCACGCTCATCTATTAATGGAACTTTAAGGCGTGGAAACGTTTCAGTGAATTCCGTTAGCATTGAGTTTAACATGTCTTTCGATTTCATCTTTTCAAGTTCTTGTTCGGAAATTTCATCTTTACTAAAAATACTGTACACTAATTGAGTTAATAGCTTAGCTCTCCCCCAAAAACCGACCCCATGCCAAATACGGGCAAACGTGATTTGAATATTACGATCAGCTAAGACAAGTTTGGCATCGACTTCTTTTGCAGATTCTATTCCTTGGATCATTTCCTGACCTGGCTTAATCCCAAATTGTTTAGCCATTCTTCGTTGAAAGGACGAAACAATTAAATTCATGAGAAGGAGTGTCGATTTTTTCTCTTTGATCACTTTAAATATATCCATATCCTTCCACGAGTTACCTTTCGTAACAGAGTGGTAGCGTTGTTCATCCAGCTCCACACAAACGGAATCTGGTCGCTCAAGCTCAATTACCTCTTTCACTTGTTCTACGCTTTTCTTAGATATATGTGCAGTCCCTACAAGTATAATTTCTTTTCCTTTGACGGTTAACCTCGTAATATATTCCTCTGACATGTACGATATGTCCTCCTCATCCTAACAAATACGATTAAAAATAATGATGTACATTTTGCTCCATCATTATATCATAGAACAATTCCGTTTATGAGTAGAAAGGATCCATACCCCTTTGCTAACCTCTTTACAGTTAGCAACTTCTTATACATTACACGATTGACTCCTCGACGATTACAGCCCAACCTTTTCCTTTATAAGCGTTGTAACCCTTTGTTAAGCTAAATGCATATATCTTAGTGCCTTCAACTGTAAACCCTTGTTTTTCAGTACGTGAAATGACCTTTTGTACTGCTTTTATATCACCTAAATTAGCTTGGAAAACATCCTCTCTATTCTTTGATGCTATGACTTCACCTTTTGAATTAATGACATATAATTGACTGTTTTCATCAATTTTGACTGCATCAATAATATCGTAAATATATTCCCAATTAAAACGTATCGTGAAAACACCAATCACTTCTCCTTGATCATCTAATACAGGACTCGAGTAATTCATCGTATAGCCATCTACTACAGACGAATAGTACATATCTGTTACAAACACATCTTTTGTTTTTACAGTTTGTTGAAACCATTCACGATCAGCCATATTTTTGCCTACTTGATGATTGTTTTGAGCTGCTGCAACGATATTACCTTCTAAATCAAGTACGAATAAATCGTAATACACTTCATAAATCTGATGAATTCTTTGCAATAATCCTTTTGCAAGCTGTTTACTTTCTTCTGACGGATTCACTAAGCAGTTTTTTACGACGTTAAAGCTTGCCCATGCTTGTACATCACAATTCCGTTCAAATAAATTTCGATCAATTTTATCGATCGTATCGAAAGCAATATCCACGGTACGAACCGCAATGATTTCGTTGGCCTTTTGCTGAATTCTCTGAATAAGATCTTCGCTTTTTTGGCTAGCCTTCAAACTATGTTCAGCGAACTTTTTGATCTCAGTTGCTACAACTGAAAATCCACGTCCTGCTTCACCAGCTCGAGCAGCTTCAATCCCTGAATTTAAAGCAAGTATGTTCGATTTCATCGAAATGTCTTGAATGTCTTTCATGACATGTTCCATTTCCTGGTTATCTTTCTTTAATTCATTCATTAATAATGACACATTTAACTGCTTCTCTACTAGCTCTTTCATCGTCTCTTCCCCTTCATGTTCGAATTGTCGTCGTTCTCTATTTACGACCTCTGTCAAATTATATCATTTTTCTATTGGAAATTTTATCATTTTAGACAAGTATTTATAGCGGACATGCATATAAATGAAATAGACGAAGAAAGGAGGAGGAATAAATTGACGTTAGTATTAATCAAAAAAAGTTGGTTGTATATCGCCATTGTTTTCATCTGTACACTAATTGGAGCCTACTTTTATTTTCAAACAAGCTTAGGTGCGATCACAACAGTTAAACCAATTGGTGATGAATTCGAGCTTCATATGGTTACAACTGAATTCAAAACGACCACAGAGGACGGGAAGGAGATTGAGTCATATCGGTGGGACCCCGGAACCGTTTACATTCCAAAAGGAAAAGATATTACTCTTCGAATTTACGGTGTAAACGGAAAAGAGCACCCTTTCCAAATTGAAGGAACGAATATTTCAGGCACGATAAGAAAAGGAGAAGAGACCGTCCTACAATTGCATTTTAAAGAAGAAGGTATATATCGCTTAATTTGCACAGCACACTCAACAATTGATCATCATGCCCAATGATTGCCTACTTAATAGTCGATTAGTAAATGAAACGTATCATTTGCTACATGTCGTAACCGTTTCTTTTCTAATTCAAGGAAGAATTCTATTTTAAGTGATATGTAACATACGAAACTAACACGCTTCTTAATTTATCATTCACTATCTCCACTCAAGTTTTTAGTGTCGTTACGTCCAATTATTAAGAATACTTTTAATTGGACGTAACATTATAAGCATCCTTCTTTCATTGATCAACTTCTATACTCCTATCTTATTATTACTTCTTCGCAAACCTAGAAAATGTTTCTTGATTTTTAATCACATCCAAAAATTCCCCTTTTTTCACTTTTGATGAAAGTTTATCAAACCACTCTCGATCTCTAGTGCTTAATGCTAAATCAATTAAATTTGTTATCTCATCCTTTGTCCAATGATCCGTCATCGAATAGATTTGCAACTCTTTTTCATCAATACGTACAATTTTCCCTATTAACTTTTTGTTGTCAGATATTAACACCCGTACTTTTATGAATGTATGATACACCTCTTCATGTTCGACATATCCATGAACTAATTCACCGATCATTGTTTTGCCTCGCACCCAATCACCTATTTGAGGACGTTTATAATACCTTCCACTCATTACTCTCACCAACCTTCCGAAATAAATGCCCATGAATGTCTATATGGCATTGTATTCATCAACAATTTCTATTTCTTGTGCACTCACCCAATAAGTAAAAGAAGATAGAACCTTTTCAATCATTTCCATAAAAATGACAGCGTTATCACTTATTTAAAAATAAAAATAAGTGCATACAACGTGAAATTTCTACACTTTATCGGTATGATGGAGGAAGAGTTGATTTTATTACTTTATATTTAAAGACAGTTAGGAGTTTACATAATGAAAATCATTGCAACAGATTTAGACGGTACTTTATTAAACGAGAAGCACATCATTAGCAATGAAAATGCAGCTGCGATTCGAAAAGCCCAAAAATCAGGGATAGAAGTCGTTGTTGCAACAGGGCGTTCTTTTAGTGCCGCTTATAAACCTCTGCAACAAGCTGAATTAAATTGTCCGATTATTTGTTTAAATGGAGCTCAAATTTATACTTTAGAGCAAGAGTTAATTTACAATGCTCCATTAGATCGATCTTCCTGCTTTGAAATTCAAAAAGCTTGCCAGGAAGAAGGTATGTATTTCGAAGTATTTACAAACAAAGGTGGCTATTCCGATAGCCGCGATAAATTTATTCAGGTTATGGTTGATATTGCGCTATCTGCAAACCCTGAATTAAAGCGTGAAGATGTGGAAACATTAGCTAAACAACGTTTTCAAGATGAAGAAATTGAAGTTATCCAAAACTTTGAAAAACTGTTTAATAACACTGAAATTACCCCGTACAAAATTTTGGCATTCTCTATATTAGATCATGAACTAGAAGCTGTTCGTAATCGATTGAAAGACCATGAACAACTAGCGATTACATCATCAGGCTTTTCTAATCTAGAGTTTAATCACCCTAATGCTCAAAAAGGAATTGCATTATCCTATTATGCTAACCAAAAAGGGATCAGTATGATTGATGTGACGGCGATTGGAGATAACTTTAATGATGAGTCAATGATTTCAATGGCTGGTTGGGGTGTGGCCATGGGAAATGCTGAGGATGGTATTAAAGAAATTAGTAACTATGTTACAAAGACAAATATTGAAAATGGCGTCGCACATGCGATTGAGAAAGTACTCTCATAAAAAAATACTAATACTGTATAAGGCCCGAAAAAAGCAATAACAACCTTTTTCTCGGGCCTTAAAACAATTAATTTCATTGACCTTCTAGCCTATCGATTGCTTTCACTTAAACACCAAACGATTATGTTCTTCATTATTTGTTGCGAATAAGGATGGAACAAAGCTTCACGACAATGAGATGGCGTGAAACAGACAACACGCCCTTTCCCATATCGATGATGCCAACCTGCTACTGCCTCACCATCGTTAGAATAACTATGAAGGAAAATGTTCGTATCATTTTCTACAAATGATACGAAATAATGCTCATCCCATACTTCATAACGCGCCAAACCTTTTGTAAAAGGATGATGACCAACCGGCTCATACGTCACATTTGCTTGTGGTGGATGGTATGTAAAATGTCCACGTAGCATTTTTACATATGTGTCGATATGATCATATGATGCTAATCCCGAATGCCATGCAAACCAACTTCCGCCCCCCTCAACATATGAGGCAATATTCTTTGCCACCTCACCATCCATCCAATGATTCACTTTACCATCTTCAGGGTTTAAACGATTTTCCTTTGAGAGAATGACAACATCTGGCTCCATTTTAAGATCTTCTACTAATGTATCAACAGATCTGATATCAAATGTAACGTCCGTTTCTAGCTTCAAGTGCTTCATAACGAATGACAATGATTCTTTCATCAGGTCAAACTCATGATAATAATCACCTAAATAGGCAAAGATTTTTTTAGACATTCTATCATCTCCATGAACATTACTTATTTAAGACTCTTCACTTGCTTTTTCATTTAATTCGTCCTCGTCATTGATATGAGCAGGCTTATCATATTTAATAAAAAATGCCAGAACAAATGTGAATAACGTTAAAATAGCTAAGACTAAAAAAGAAACATTTGCACCAAAAATAGCTGGATTTGAAATTCCTGCATGACTTGACACACTTTCCTTTGTTGTTGTCATGATTGAGACTAATAGTGCCGTGCCTACAGAGGACGCGATCATTTTCATCGTGTTATCCATCGCAGCCCCGTGAGATTAAACGTTTAGGAATTTGATTTAATGCAGCTGTTGCTACTGGCATCATTACCATAGACAAACCGAACATTCTAATAGCAAACATGACAGTCACATAAGCAAACGACGTCTTAGGACCTAGTATCGTAAAAGCAAAGGTCGATAGTGTTAAGATTGTAAGTCCAATAAATACTAACCATTTCGCCCCGTATTTATCAAATATTCTCCCTGTAATCGGAGACATCATCCCCATTATGAGAGCTCCTGGTAAAAGTGCCAGACCTGATTCAAAGGCCGTAAAATCCCTCATATTTTGCATGTACAATGGTATTAATGTTTCCGTACCAATTAACCCCATAAAGCCAACCATTCCAATAAGAACAGCGTAAGGGAAAATTGAAAAAGTAAAAACACGAAATTCTAACATTGGGTGCGTTAGTTTCAGTTGTCTTATTACAAATACTATAATGGAAATGAGACCTATTGTTAAAATCATAATGGTCATTGGATCAAGCCAGCCATTATTACCAGCACTCGTAAATCCGTACAATAACCCACCAAAACCAAAAGACGAGAATATGATAGAAAGTACATCTACCTTTGATTTCTTTTGTTCCGTTACATTTTTTAAAGCAAATGCCGCAATGAAAATATCAATAATGGCAATTGGTAAAATAATATAAAATAATACTCGCCATGAATAATGACTCGTTACCCATCCTGAAAGAGCAGGCCCAATAGCAGGGGCAAATGAAATCACCAATCCAATTAAGCCCATTATCGCTCCCCTCTTCCGAACTGGAAAGATGAGAAGAAAAACGGTTGTCATTAAAGGCAACATGATTCCTGCTCCCGCCGACTGGATCATTCTACCCATTAAAAGCATCTCAAAGTTCGGTGCAATTCCTGCAAAAAGCGTCCCAAATGCAAATATACTCATCGCACTTATGAAAAGCTGCCTTGTTGTAAATCGTTCAATTAAAAAAGCACTTATTGGAATCATAATACCATTTACTAGCATAAAAACAGTTGTTAACCATTGTGCACTGTTTTCTGTCACACCCATTTCAGCCATGATAGGTGGAATAGCCGTTATCATTAACGTTTGATTTAAAATCGCAATAAATGACCCTGCTAATAATAACGCGACAATTGTTTTTCTGTTATATGTTGGTATGCTCATATCTTTCCCCTCCTATTCCCTTCAATCAGTATGTAAGTTCAACTTCATTAGCGTACACGAATCTTTCATTTATTTCTAATATAACGCTTAGAAAATTGGATTTTCATCACAATAAACATTTCAAATAATTACCACCATTTTTTTAAACAAATTTCATAATACTACAAATAGAAATAACACTATTCATAAAGGAGTTACACAACAATGAAAAAAATGAAATGGATAACGATTGTATTGATCTTGTTACTATTCACCGCTTGTAACCAGGCTGATGAAGCACGTAATGACAACATGCAAAATAGAGGGACGACTGGTCAACTCTCAAGTGATTATACAACGGAGTCAAGTGATGAGTTCCCTCATACAAAACCCATTCAAATCCAGCATGCAAAATATGATTATACCGTTCAAAATTCTCAAGAAATCACTCGTGCTGAAATTGAAAAGCTGCTCCCGACAGATGTCTTACAGCAGCTCCCTCAAAACATTCGTCATATTACCGTTGAAGATTTAGAACGATTTATTCCGGAAGGAGCAGCACAGCTATCTCCTGAACAAATAATGGAACGAATTCAACGTGGCGGAGGTCAAGGTCATGTCCAACCGCCTACTCAACCCGAACGACCACAGCAACGTCCTGAACAGCAACGTCCTGAAGCGCCCGATGAAACAGTTGAACAGCAACCAGCTCCTGAAACAGAGCAGCCAGAGCAAGAAGAAACCGCACAACAAACAGAAGGAATTAGCGAAGTCGAGCAACAAGTTATTGATTTAACGAATCAAGAAAGACGTAATAACGGACTACCAGAACTACAAGCCGATTCATCATTGAGTCATGTTGCTCGCGAGAAATCAAGAGATATGCAACAAAATAATTACTTCTCTCATACAAGTCCAACATACGGATCTCCATTTGACATGATGCGTGATTATGGCGTTTCCTACAATTCAGCAGGAGAAAATATTGCTCAAGGCCAACGTTCTGCTCAGGAGGTTGTTCAAGCATGGATGAACAGCGAAGGACACCGTGCTAACATTTTAAGCACTGACTTTACTCATATAGGTGTTGGTTACATTGAACAAGGAAATTATTGGACACAAATGTTTATTAGTCGTTAAGAGCAACAATTCCACTGAATAGAGTTTTCAGCCTGTGGACCGTCTTGGAGCGAGACAGCCCACAGGCTTTTTTGTGGCTCTTTTAAGTTGTTTCAAATCCGTTTTTCACCTCTCTGCTTTCGATGATAATTGACAGAAATCGATTTGACTCTTATAACTAAAATAAGTGGTTAACGATCAAGGGGGAATAAAGATGGAACCAAAAAAAGACACAAAAGATATTTTTCTTAAAACAGCATCAAGACTATTTAGGCACCAAGGCTATCATGCTACAGGTATGAATCAAATTATTAAAGAAAGTAACAAGCCCAAAGGTTCTCTCTATCATTTCTTTCCTAATGGGAAAGAAGAACTTGCTATTGAAGCCGTGCTTATGACAAAAAAAACATCTGCTGAACATTTAAAGAAAACAATAGAGCCCCATAACAGTCCAGTTGAAGCCATTCAAGCTTTATTTCGTCATTTTGAAAAAGAGCTTGATATTAATTACATAAAGGAAGGTGGTCCTGCACCAATCGGATTATTGACATTAGAGACAGCATCCATGAGTCAGGAATTAAGATCAGTTTGTCGTGGTACTTATAAAGAATGGCAATCCATTCTTGAACAAAAATTTATCAATTGTGGGCTCTCCCAAGAGGTTGCAGCTGAGAAAAGTGTTACAACCCTCGTCCTAATGGAAGGTGCTGTTACACTATCAATTGCTAATCAATCAACAGAGCCTTTTTCAATTGTTTCAAAACAGCTTGTCCATTTGTTTAATGACTAATTATGTGTTCACTTCTTTTCTATGAAGAGCCTAATGACTCTTTAAGTCTTTGGATATTAAAATGCGGATTTTAAAAAAAATACACTTCAAAAAAATGCGTTACATATACACGATACGGTTGAAGCTGAATAGAATCTTCTACTCAGCTTCATCCTAATCTATATTTACGATTGCATCCACACGCTTTTGTACAAACGATAAACGTATGAGAAAACCAACTGCCGCACAGGTTAAGCCAATTGTAATCCCAATCCAAAGGCCAAATGGACCTAAATGAGTATATGCAGCTAACATATACCCTACCGGCATACCAATCAACCAATACGAAATAAAGGCCGTAATAAAAGGTACTTTGACATCTTTATAGCCTCTTAATACACCTTGTAGACCAGATTGCGCAGCGTCGGATAGTTGATAAAAAATAGCGATTATAAAGAATTGCCCTGCTATTTTCACAACATGATAATCAGATGTGTATAAATAGGAAATTGGCTCCCTGAATAAATAAAGGAAAATAGCACCGAAAGCTAAAATAAGCATTCCTCCCCATACGCCGAGGTAGCCATATTGTTTGGCATTTCTTATTTGACCTCCACCAACTGAAAAACCAACTACGATGGTTAGCGCCATCGAAATGCTTAAAGGAATCATAAAAATAAGTGAAGTAAAGCTTAAAGCGATTTGATGAGCTGCAACGGTTACGGTTGAAAACATGATCCCCATTAAAAGCGTGACAACAGCAAAGATACTTGCCTCAAAGAAAATAGACAAACCAATAGGAACTCCAATAGCTAATTGTTCCTTCCAAGCTAGTAGCGATGGTTTCGCCCATTGAACAAACAAGCGATAATGACGTAAGGCATCTACTTTAAAGGTTGTCCAAATGCTAAAAAGCAAAATAATCCAATACGTAACAGCCGTTGCATAACCTGCTCCGATCCCCCCTAACGCTGGCAGTCCAAACTTTCCAAATATAAAGCCATAATTTAAAAGCACATTAAATGGAACAGCTAGTACTGTAATGATCATTGTCAGCCTCGTAAATCCTTGTGCATCAAAGAAATATCGTAAAACACTTGAAGCAAATAATGGGAAAATACCGATCGATAAACCAATTAAATAATGATAGGCAATATAATAAACATCTGGTTCTAAGTTCATGATAGATAGTATCGGTTTTAGAAATAGAACTCCCAATACGATAATTAAAATAGCTAATAGTCCTGAAACATATAAAGATTGTGTAACAGAGCCTGCAATTTCATTTCGTTTTCCTTTTCCTATTAAATAAGCAATAATTGGAGTCACGGCAAGTAATATCCCGTTAATTCCCGAAAAGACTGGCAACCATAAACTCGAACCGATTGCGACACCTGCTAAATCCTCAGTGCCAACTCGTCCAGACATCATTGTATCTACTAAATTCATAGCATATAAGCTTACTTGCGTCACCATGATCGGCCAAAGAATTTGTAAAAATAATGAGTACTTTTCTTTCCATGTCTTGGCATGATACATAGCTTCCCCTCCAAACCGTTAGATGTTCATTAGGATATTGTCTACTTTTCGACCATCAATGTCTAGTCTTTTGCATAAAGACTGAATCTTTCATTTATTCTAACAAACTCTTTAAAGTTTTTTAGATATTTGAAATAGAAAAACAGACGAGTGGTAAGACGTTTACTCGTCTGTTTTCAACACGTTATCACTTTGATGATTTAACCCTTTTGAGCTCTCGATTTGCTTTTTTAACCAATTAAATTCTGTATAGAAATCTAATTGAATTCTTTCCTGATTTCGTTGTAATAGGATGAGAGCTTTCACTTCTTCAGCAATTTCTTTCAACTGTATTTCAACTCCTTTTTGCTTCTCCTTATATTCTTGTAATAAAGTACGAAGAACATCATAGTCGACCTCATCTAAACTCATTTTTGTAAAGCGACTATTTAAATCATCTTCAAGTTCAGTGACAATTAATTCATTACGTTTTAATTGTACTTGCAGGTGCGAAAGAAGCTCATGAACAAGAACTTTCTCTTCTTTCAAGTCACTAATACATTTTAAGAATTCTGCTTTGGACTCATTTAATACATCGACCTGCTGAATGATCCATTCCTGCTTCTTATAATGTGTCCTTAGTTCTCCTAAGAAAGATTCTAATTGCTCACCATCGCTTCCTATAAAACGTGCTAGTAATCGTTCAGCTTCCGTTATTCGTTTATCCGTACAATCCATCTGATCCATTAAGGCATGATATATTTCAACACCACTTGTTAGTTTATTTTCGAGTCTGTCGAATCTAATTTGCGAATAATACAACGGCTGTTCACGTTGACGAACCCTATACAACTTAGGCTTCACTACGTGAGAATGATGTTCAGTCATTTTTTATTTTCCTCCTTCCAGTATACTCATCTGTATGACAACCATTTTTAAATTTGTATGAAAATAAATGATTTTTCATTCATGCACGAATTTCTATAACTCTATTGACAACGCTTACACGATTCGTTTTAATTAAATTGTTAAGGGTTAGACGATACATTTTTTTCAAATTATTGAAAAGGTCTAAACGAATAACGCTTAACCTATAATATAATAAGAGAAAATGAAAAGGAGAGTGACAAACATGCGTGTGAAAGTGTTAAAACCAATTTTTGCTGAAACTGCCACAACATTAGTAAATACTGCAAGTGCATTTCCTGAAACTGTCTTAATTAAAAAAGATCACTGGGTCATTGATGCCAAAAGCTTGTTAGGACTTTTAGCTGTATCCTTGCAACCTGATCAGGAGGTTGATATCGAAATTCGCGAAGGTGAAAACGAGGAAGTTTTTGCAGCTTTACTAAATACTGGATTATTTGAAAAGAAATAATTTAATACTACGAGTGATTTCAAATCTTTATTCTACATCTCTATGTAACGAAGATTCCTATGATGATTTTCGGTTTGAAAAAGCGAATGAGCAAACTTTTTTCAATGCCTATAGATTTTCCATAGGAATCTTTTCTTTTCATAATGAGCGATTAGAATTGTCAATGACCGTATCTCTTAAATGATATTTCTCTGCATCTACCAACGTTTCTTTCTCTTGAACGTATTGAGCTAGCTCAGCACCTAAAAATGGACCTGCCGTCAACCCCGTTGCTCCCAAACCATTTCCAGCAAAGAGACCTCGATATTGCTTAACGTCGCCAAACACTGGCAAAAAATCTGGCACGACTGGGCGAAAACCAATTTTAGTTTCTAACAAATGACTATCAAGCAACCTTGGAGTCACTTCCTCTAGAATGTTCAAAAGTTCATTCTGGCCTTTAGTGGATACGATCGGTTCATAATCGTTGCTATCTTCATACGTACTGCCGACAACCACGCGCCCATCTTGAAAGCCTAGTATGTATTTACTTGTTGGTGTGATAATAACCGGCCACTGGTCAACTGCTGAGTGAGAAAACTTCAAATGGACAATTTGGGCACGTTGAGGTTTTACTTGAAACGACAAACCTAGTGGTTGAACAGCTCTCTCGCCCATGCTCCTGCTGTTACAATTACCTTATCACAGTACATTACTTGATTATTTACCTTTACACCTGTTACATGATGACCTTTTGTTAAAATAGAGCCATCTCCTCTAATAAATTGAGCTCCATGTTGAATGGCTCCATCTATAAGCGCCTGACAAACTCCTTTTCCATCGACACGAGCAGCTCCACTTATTAATAATCCATGATAGGAATCATTTAAAAAAGGGAAAAGCTTTTTCAATTTGTTTGAATGAAGCAGCTGAATATCACCTATTTCAGGGGCATTATCTTTCTTTATAAGGGTACGTTCTCTCATTTTCTCTAATTTATTTAAGTCGGTATGTACACTGATTGCTCCAACTTGATGATAACCCGTACTTAAAACACCTAATTGTTGCAACTCTGGAATTAATGAATGATAATAACGCGCCCCTCTTCGAACAAGGTCATACCATCGCTTATTCCGACGTTGCGAAATCCATGGACAAATAATACCAGCCCCCGCATCAGTGGCCTTACCGATGTCATTTCGATCAACCATAATGACTTCAACACCAGATTTAGCTAAATGATACGCTGTAGATGCTCCTAAAATGCCTATACCAATAATACAAATCTTCATATGCTCACCTTTTTCTTTTTCAGACAATAAATATAAATTAGAAAAGAGTGTAACAATATCGTTCATGTTACACTCTTTTCTGATTAAACTTATTCAAATCCTACCATAAACTCATCTGGATTTGGACCTATTCGTTCATCCTTATTCAATCCGTTTATGATCTTCATATCATCTATAGAAAGCTCAAAATCAAAAATAGCAGCATTAGCTATAATGCGTGATTCTTTTACTGATTTAGGAATCGTTACAACGCCATTTTGTAAGTCCCATCTTAAAATCACCTGTGCCACGGTTTTATTATATTTTTTCGCAATTTCATTCAAGATTGGATCAGTTAATAACTGCCCTTGCTTTAATGGTGACCATGCCTCAAGCTGAATATTCTCCTGTTCACAATACGCCCTTAATTCAAGCTGAGCTAAATGTGGATGATATTCTACTTGATTAACCATCGGCTTAATTTCCGCATCACTTATTAAATCTTTTAAATGATGTACTTGAAAATTACTAACACCTATTGCCCGAATGCGTCCATCCTTGTATAGCTTTTCTAATGCCTTCCACGTTTCTTTGTATTGATCTTTTCCTGGCCAATGAATTAAATACAAATCTAAATAATCTAATTTCAATTTATTTATTGTTTCATCAAAAGCACGTAATGTTGCTTCGTATCCTTGGTTTGAATTCCACACTTTAGAAGTAACAAATAACTCATCTCGTGGTATGCCTGACTCTTTAATCCCTTGGCCTACACCTTCTTCGTTTTTATATACAGCTGCTGTATCGATACTACGATAACCGTGTTGAATAGCCGTTTTTACTACCTCTACAACTTCTGTACCTTCTTCGACTTTAAATACACCCAAACCAAACCAAGGCATTTTAACACCGTTATGTAACGTCGTTGTATCCTGTAAACTTTTTGGCATAATCGTTCCTCCTTAAACAAGATTATCAATGCAAGCTCTCATGTATTATCTAAACATAATTTCTATAAGAAACTCAACCAATATGATGTTAAAAAACTGCGCCGTATTTTAACATCACATAACTTAAAACAAAGAACACGTTTAAAATCAAGAATGATTTTAAACGTGTCTCAAAAAGTTGATTATCGATTAACCATCCCACTCTACACATAATATGTCTTCTGTTCTTACATCAATATCACATTCGATCTCGATTTCATAAATAAGTTGATTGTCATCTTTTTTACGCATCGATACGACTTCTTATCGTTATTCTATAAAGTTATCATACCCTTAATCGTTGTAACAGCAGAACCGCCAACCTTTACCTGTATATGCCCTGATCGTTTTATTATTGTTGCCAATACAGTACCCGGTCGATTTTGCGAATTCCCCTGTATGATGCGATATTGGTTAGATTCTCTCAATTGACCTTCCATATATAAATAGCTCATTAAAGCTCCGTTTGCTGAGCCTGTAACTGGATCTTCATTTACACCAACAGCTGGGGCAAAATCTCGAGTATAGATATCTACCATTGGATCCTTTGTGTTTAATGTAAATAAATGATTTGTGACGATTCCGATATCCTTATTCCACCATTTTAATTCTTCAAACAAAGGAGAAGCTTGATCAATAGAAGCTTGATCTTTCATCGGAACAACTAAGTGCCAATTTCCCGTAAAAGCTAATTTTATTGGTAATTGTAAATCGAAATCCGTAACAGAAACACCCAGCATACTCGCTAGTTGATCATAATCTATATCCACTGGCTTAACTTTGGGCTCCACTTGTGTCATGATCATCAATAAATGATCTTCTTCTTGTTTAAATTCCACCGGTACACTTCCAACATTTGTTGCAAACGTCACAACAGCTGAACTTGATTTTAAATCGAATTTCTGAGCTACAACCCACGCAGCTGCTAATGTTGCGTGCCCACAAAAATCAACTTCGCAAAAAGGGGTGAAAAATTTGATCTGATAATCCGACTTATCACGCGTACTGGAGAGAAGGAATGCCGTTTCTGAAAGGTTCATTTCACTAGCGATCTGTTGCATTTCGCTACTAGTTAACCCTTCAGCATTCGGAACGACACCGGCCGGATTACCACTAAAAGCTTGATCTGTAAATGTATCAATATGAAATATATGATAATTTCTCATTTTTACATCCCCCTTTTTTATTCATTATTGCCTGTTTCATTAGATGAAGCAAGGAAAACATGTCTAATAAGAAACAGCTACTGAAAAATCATACTTTTCAGTAGCATTTTAAGCTTAACCTTTTATCGAACCGATCATCGCCCCTTTTGCAAAGTACTTCTGCAAAATGGATAAACAATTAAAATAGGTATGGTCGCTACAACAATCGAAGCCATGCGAACAGTAAACTCTGAAACATTTCGCTGGAATCCTATTGTCGAGCCTGAAGACTGTAACATTTGAGCAGTATTACTAATCATATCGCGTAAAAACGCCTGTAGCTGCCATTTATCTCGATCTGTTATATAAAGAATGGTTGAGAAGAAATCATTCCAATAAAACACGGCTATAAACAACCCAATCGTAGCAAGGACTGGCTTTGACAAAGGTAATATAATTCTGAAAAACACCGTTAAATCATTCGCACCATCAATTTTTGCAGCCTCTTCTAATTCATCAGGAATTCCTTTAAAAAAGCTTCTCATCACAAAAATATTAAAAGCATTAATTGCATTTGGTAAAATAAGAGCCCAGTAAGTATTCATGATACCTAATTCCTTAACTAATAAATAATTAGGAACCATCCCACCATTAAATAACATAGTAAATAGTATGAGAAAAGAAACGAATCCAGCCCCACGAAGTCGTTTTTTCGAAATAGCGTAAGCAGTAGTAGCAGTAAAAAACGTACCGATCAAGGTTCCAAGAATTGTCACAATGATTGTAGTACGAAAACTACTAAGAAAAGCATTATTAGTTAAAATCGCTCGATACGCATCTAAAGAAAATCCTTCCGGAATAAGAAACATTCCTCCACCAGCAACAAGACGCGCATCACTAAATGAACCCATGACTAAATACCAAAATGGAAAAATCATCACAACAATTAATATACACATAAAAATGTAGTTACAGAAAGAAAAAATCTTTTCACCTTTCGATAATCCAATCATTGAAACCCCTCCTACCAAAGTCCGTCTTGACCAAATTTTTTCACAATTTTATTAGCCGTCACGATTAAAATGAGGGCGATAATTGATTTAAATAAACCAGCAGCAGTAGCTAGGCTATAATTAGCCTCTTGGATTCCTCGACGGTATACATACGTATCTATTACATCGGCTACATCATATACTAAAGGACTATATAGGAGATAAATTTGCAGGAAACCAGCTTCCAAAATGTTTCCGAGACTTAAAATAAGCATAATTAATATGACCGGACGAATGGCTGGTAGTGTGACATGCCACATCTGTTTAAACCGATTAGCTCCGTCTATCCGTGCGGCTTCATACAGATCAGGGCGCACCCCCGTCATGGCAGCTAAATAAATAATCGTTCCCCAGCCCATCTCTTTATAAATATCAGAAATAACTAATATAGAGCGAAAATAATCAGGACTTGTTAAAAAACTAATAGGTTGACCACCAAGTTGTTTAATAAAATAATTGAATAGTCCGTCAACAGGATTTAAAAACGTAATAATAATCCCAGCAAAAATGACCCATGATATGAAATGAGGTAAATATATGACCGATTGTGTAAAACGCTTAAAGGCCATATGACGTAACTCATTTAATAATAAAGCTAATATAATGGGAGCTGGAAAACCAAACAATAATTTTAATGAGCTTATGATTAAGGTGTTCATAAAAATCGAAGAAAAATTAGGTGTACGAAATAAACGTTCAAATTGCTCAAATGCGACCCAGACACTACCAGATATACCAGCGATGATGTTGTAGTCTTGAAATGCAATCACAACTCCATACATAGGTATGTAACGAAAAATAAGTAAATAAACAATCCCTGGAATTAACAATAAGTAGAGCAATTTGTCACGTTTAATATCTTTCCAAAACGTTGATTTATGTTGCGCAGATGAGACAGTCGTATCTAATTCGAGGTTAGTTTGCCTCATATTCATTACACTCCCATCATTTAATTTCACACGTGTACCAAAATCTCAGCAATATGTACTAATTTGATAAAAGGGTATCCTTTCGAACACCCTTTTATCCACTTATTTATACGGCTCAATATTTTCGTTGTACCACTCTTCAAATATCGCATATTCTTCTTCTTGAGCTTTGTATAATTCATTTGCCTCTCGATCTACTTCTTCACCACCTAAAGCTGGGTATTGAGCAATAAAGTCATCGAAAGCTGTAATAGGTAAGTTTCCAGAGATAATCCCCCAAAAGGTTTCATCTCGAAGTGTATTTATATCTGCCCCATACTCATTCCAAGCTGGACGAGATAGTGATTTAAAGAAAACGATTCTTTCTCTCATCGGCATCGAAGTTTGATCACGCTGATTAAATAAATCAATGACTTCAGGTGTATTTTGAATATTGGCTTCATCTTTACGTTGAACGTACCAATTATAATTTCCTAATCCTAGATTGTTCATTTCGTCCGGTGTTATTAAACTTTCATATTGTCCATCAGCAACTTCATAATGCTCTCCTTCTATACCAAATGTAATAAGTTGGAATGTTTCCGGTTGAGCCATACGATCTAGCACTTGCATGACTGCCTCTGGATCCTCAGCTGCATCGGTAATGGACAAATAACTCCAACCAAATACATCTGCCGGTAAATCCGAAGCAAACCCATCTGGCCCTGAGACAGGATCAATCGGCATATATTCACCTTCTGGATTTAACGCTTTAAAGGACACATGATGGTTAAAATCAGGGTTAAAAAAGGCCACCCATCTGTAAATAGAACCAACGTTCCCATTAGCCATAATTTCATCTACCTGTGCTTGCTCGATAGGTGATAACATCCGAGGATCAATGACTCCTTCTTTGTATAGACCTTGCAATATTTCCAAAACATCCCGAACTTCGGGAAGCGTTGAACCGTACTTGACAGTCCCATCATCCATCACCATAAATGAATCAGGATCAACACCGTGTGACAGGAAAAACGGTGCGAACGCACGATACAAATTTTCTCCTGATAGTCCATACGTATCATTTTGACCAGTTCCATTTGGATCATCAAAAGTAAAAGCTCGAAGAACATCAATATATTCATCTAATGTCGTCGGCACATCTAATTGAAGATTTTCCAACCAATCCTTTCTAATAATCGTTGTCATCGTACCAGGTTCTGAAACATCAGCAGGAATTCGGCGAATTCCACTATCTGGATCCCAATGAAAGAAGAAGGTATCCTTTGAATAATAATTAATGATTTCCTGACCGTGCTCTTGTAATAATGGTGTTAAATCATGGACAATATCCGCGTCAATCCATGAATTAAATTCCCGGTTCATATCCCAATGCCAAATCACATCAGTCATTTCACTAGGATCACTCATCATTAAGTTAATCTTAGTCTTTGCATCTTCCCAACCAGGTAAATAAACATTTTCTACTTCTACAGGTCTGTTTAAATAGCTTGATAAATCTTCTTCAAGTGCATCCTCCACCCATGAATCAGGAGTTTTAGGCCCTCCCATTAGTGCTAAACTAACTTTTAATGTTGAGGATGAATCATTTGTTTCGTCTTGATCTGATTCAGTTGCAGAATCTTCTGAACACGCGACTAATGGAATTATTACAAGCAACAAAAACACAATTAACCTTTTCAAAAAAATCCCTCCATTATCAGTTTCTTAAACGATTAAAAGTGACATAACAAAATGGTATTTTTCACCCTAAATAAAGCGTTTACAATAAATTCTGTTATTTCATTAACTTATCGTTACCCTCCTTACTTTCATAAAATAAAGTTGTAAACATTAATAACTTACTTACATAATATAGTGATATCATTTTATTATGCAATCATTTATGTACGACACCGTACGACACCGATAGTATATTCTTCTTTATACATAAGCGATTAATGACTCAAAATCATTAATCTTATTATTAGTTTATCGATAACTAACTACGTTATGTTATTGTCGAAATTGATCTAAATAAACATGAAAAGTCCTAAAAAGAACTTCATTCTTTTTAGGACTTTTCTTATAAATATTGTTAGTAACTTTGTTCGTCTCCACGAAATTAGGTGAGCTAAAGTAACGACTCCGCACCATCGATGTGAATAACACTTCCCGTTATATGATTAGATTGCCCAGAAGCTAAGAAATAGACTAGATCTGCTACTTGCTCAGGGGAGCCTGGCTTATGTTCTAACGGCTGTGAACCTTCAGGATATTCAATTGGAATACGAATTTTTTCTAGTTCATCTTCTTCTTTAAACGTATTTTCACCAATATTTGTCTTAATCGCTCCAGGACAAACGATATTTACTCTAATTTTATAACGAGCTAATTCTAAGGCTGCCATTTTACCAAATGCAACCTGGCCTGCTTTTGAAGCACTATATGCTGACATACCAAAACCGCGATATTTTCTAGTACCATTAATAGAGCTCGTTATAATAATGCTGCCACCCTCTTTTTTCATATGAGGAATGGCGTATTTGGTTGCAAGAAATGTACTTCTTAAGTTAGTCGCTAGCGTACTATCCCAATCATTTGCGCTTAAATCTTCAATTGGCTCGACTTTACCATTTATACCAGCATTCGCATAAACAACATCTAATCTTCCCCAATGATCAATGACGGCTTGATAACTCGCTTTCATTCGCTGCTCATCAGAAACATCCGTATCAAGTACTAAAGCGCTACCACCTAGATGCTCAATTTCCTGTTTCACTTCTAACGCCTTCTCTTCCTTAATATCGACAAGAGCTACTTTCAACCCTTGTCTAGCTAATGCAATTGCGCTAGCGCGGCCAATTCCTGAAGAACCTCCAGTTATTATAGCTACTTTACCTGCATTTCCTTCAGTAGACATCGTTAACCTCCTAATTGAGAACGTGATTAACTTTATCCTACCCAGATTTTATCTTTAACAAACACAGGATTCTGGCTTAACTGACCATTAGCGTTGGACGTGAAAAGCTCCAGATTGAAAGACGTTCTCTACTTCTTCTACGTTCACTTTCAACGAATCTCCGAATATCGTATGCTTAATCGCAGCAGCAGCAGTAGCGAATTCTACTTTGTATGCATCATCTTTATTGAGCAAGTAAGAATATAAGAAACCAGCTGTAAAGGCGTCACCCGCACCTACACGGTCAATAATGTCGATACTATACTTCTGAGACAGGCTCACTTCTTCCGATGTCCCATTATACACAAGTCCTTGATAGTCATTCTTCGAGGCTGACAAAACATCTCGAAATGATGAAACAATATATTGAAATCCAAATGTCTCATTAATAGTCCTATAGATTTTTTGATAATCTTCTAGTGCTGCAACGTTTTCTACTAACGTGTGATCTAACCCTAGAAATGTAGTAAAATCGAGAAATCCTGCAAATGCTACATCTACGTATGGGAGAACTTGCAGAAATTTTTCTTTCGCTTCGTTAGTTGACCATAATTTCGCTCGATAATTAAAATCAAAGCTTACAGGGATCTTACGACGAGCTGCCTCTTCCATAAATGCTTGTGATAGTCGAAAAGCTTGTTCACTAATCCCTAATGTAATACCTGATACATGAAAAAGTTCAGCTCCATCAAAAACAGCATCCAAATCAAATTCATCTATTTGAGCCTCTGAAATGGCAGAGTGCTTACGATCATAAACAACTTTACTAGAACGAATGGAGTAACCATTTTCAAGAAAATATGTTCCGAGTCGTTCTCCACCGCGAATAATCTGAGACGTATCGACTCCATAGGCGTTAAATGCTTGAATCGCGGCGTCACCAATTACATGAGCTGGTATTTTCGATACGAGCGAGGCAGACAAACCAAATGATTGTAATGCGACCGCAACATTCCCTTCACTTCCACCGTAAATCGCATCGAACGACTGACTTCCTGAAATACGATCATGTCCCGGAGGAGATAACCTCAACAAGATTTCTCCGAAAGTAAC
Organism: Halalkalibacter hemicellulosilyticusJCM 9152; assembly: GCF_000513115.1. Taxonomy (GTDB): domain Bacteria; phylum Bacillota; class Bacilli; order Bacillales; family Bacillaceae_D; genus Halalkalibacter; species Halalkalibacter hemicellulosilyticus. The sequence goes on along the minus strand of NZ_BAUU01000015.1, from coordinate 83,300 downwards.
TACCTTTTTCATTTAGCTTCCTCCTTCATCAAGAACGTATTTCTTTTATTTTATTGATAAATTGCTGAGCCGTTTCAATAATGTCATTAGAACTTCCCTTCGTTAGCTGTCCACCAACTCCAACCGCACACACACCTGCTTGAATCCAATCTTGGACATTCTCTAAACTTACGCCCCCTGTCGGCATAATATCAACATGTGGCAACGGTGCTTTAATATCTTTCACAATTGCCGGAGCTGCCATTCGTCCAGGAAAGAGTTTAATGACATCAACGCCCGCCTGTAACGCATGTGTGATTTCTGTAATCGTCATACATCCAGGCATATACGGAATTTTATACAAATTACATAGCTTCGCTGTCTCTTCATCAAATGCAGGTGAAACAATGAACATTGCTCCTGCTAAAATGGCCAAACGAGCAGTTGTTGCATCTAACACGGTTCCCGCTCCAACTAAACAATTTTCTACTTCTGATAAAGATTCAATCACATTAGAGGCATTTGGCGTTGTATACGTCAGTTCAATGATGTTCACTCCACCTTTGACACACGCTCTAGATATCCGTTCTGCTTCCTCTGCTGAATCACCTCTTACAACCGCAACAATTCCTGCTTGTTCAATCGCTTGTAACACTTCATATTTTTTCATCTTCTCTATTCCCCTTTCGCGTTACACACCAGAATAAGCTAAAAATCCACCATCTACTGGTACCGTAATACCAGTTACAAATCCTGACATATTTTCATCGGCTAGCCAGAGTAACGTTCCTAACAAATCTTCAGGCTTACCGAATCGACGCATTGGTGTATGACTAATAATTTTGTCAGAACGAGGTGTTAAAGAGCCATCTTCATTCGTTAATAGCTTCCGATTTTGCTCCGTTAAAAAGAACCCTGGGGCGATTGCATTCACTCTAATGCCTACATCGGCCATATGAACAGCTAGCCATTGGGTAAAGTTTTCGATACCTGCTTTAGCAGCACTATAGGCCGGTACTTTTGTCATAGGTGACGGCGCACTCATTGACGACATATTGATGATCGTCGCGCCAGGTTGATTCATCATTTTTTTGGCAAATACTTGAGTCGGAATAATCGTTCCAACTAAATTTAAATTAAAAACAAATTGAAACCCCTCAGTCGTCATATCAAAAAACGTTTTTAGCTCATCATTATTCAAATCTTCTCGCTTTAACGTTTCATTTGTCGTTGTACCATCTGGATGATTACCACCTGCACCATTGATTAAGATGTCACAAACACCTAATGTATTAGATATAATCTCTTCTGCTTTTTGAACACTATCCATACTCAATACATCACAGGCTATCGCTAGCGCCGTACCACCTTCACGAACGATATCTTCTTCTACTTGTTTACCTTTTTCCGCTGTTCTATTTAGAATTGCTACTTTAACCCCTTGCCGACCTAACTCTCTAGCCATTGCCCCGCAAAGAACTCCACTCCCACCTGTAATGACCGCCACTTTGCCTTTTAAATTTTCATTGTACGCAATCATAAAGATTAAGCCTCCTTTTCTTTATTTAAAGCATCCCATATGCCCCATAAATACATAATTCCTAACGCCCGATCATATAAACCATATCCTGGGCGACACTTCTCATCCCAAATATGTCGACCGTGATCAGGCCTTGCATACCCTGTAAAATCTACATCATGATATGCTTTCATAATATCGAGAATATGGACGGTTCCATCTTCTGATCGATGGGACGTCTCAATGAAATCACCATTTTCAAAGGTTTTCACGTTACGGATATGTGCAAAGTGGATACGATCTGAAAATGACCGGACCATATCAGCTACATTATTCTCAAGGTTAGCGCCCAATGATCCACTACATAACGTCAATCCATTATATCGATCATCAACTAGCTTTAAGAATCGTTCAATATTTTTTTTGCTTGTCATAATTCTTGGTAGTCCAAAAACGGAAAACGGTGGGTCATCAGGGTGAATGGCCATCTTAATATCATGTTTTCGTGCTACTGGAATAATTTTTTCAAGAAAATATTGCAGATGATTCCATAGATCTTCTTCTGTTACACCTTCATATTGTCTGAACAAATTCGTCAAGTGCTTAAGGCGTTCTGGTTCCCAACCTGGCATCGTCAAATGCGAATTTTCAGCGATTTCCTTTACAAGTTCCATCGGATCAGTATTAGAAATTTTAGCATTTTCAAAAAAGAGAGCCGTTGAACCATCTGACATCTCCTTAAATAAATCGGTTCTAGTCCAATCAAATACCGGCATGAAGTTATAGCAGATCACTTTTACTCCTACCTCAGCTAAACGCTCAATCGTTTGTATATAATTTTCAATATATCGATCTCTTGATGGTAAGCCTAATTTAATATCCTCATGAATATTTACACTTTCAACAACATCAATGTGGAATCCGTATTGATTAGCTTGCCGTTTTACTTCCTTTATTCTTTCAAGCGGCCAAGCTTCTCCTGCTGGAATATCATGTAATGCCCAAACGAGCCCCTCCACTCCTGGAACTTGCTTAATATGTTCTAACGGAATGAAATCATTCCCTTCACCAAACCAACGAAAAACCATCCTCATCACACATCATCTCCTTCATCTCATAAGTATTTGACAACGTTTTCATCACAATTGGTAAAAGTGGTGATATGCATCTATAATATCGTTATCGACACATGTCACCTTAGTCTTATTTTGCTTATGTCTTAAAATAGTTAGGATATTCTTTGAATAAGCGTTTTTGTTCATCCTTTACAATAGAAAGATGCTTAATGATTATTTCTTTTACTAATGATTTATTTTTTTGCTTAATACCCTTTAATAATATTTCATGCTGTTCTAGTATAGGATCCCAATCATAATTTTCAACTAAACTTAAAAGTCTCACACGATTCAAATGAACATTCACATGTTGAATGATGTTCCAGACTCTATTTTTATTACAACCACTCGCAATGGTTTGATGAAATTGTTCATCTAATGAAAAAAACTGTTCATAGTCTTTCATTTCGACACATTTTCTTTGCATATGTATATTAACTTCTAGCTTAGCAAGTGCTGATTGATCAAACTTGTCACAAGCCGTTTCGAGAACAGCGCGTTCAAGATGTTCTCGAATAAACCGCGCCTCTTCTACATGATTTAAATCAATGAACGTTACAAACGACCCTCTTTGCGGATACACTTCAAGTAACTGATCTTGCACAAGCTTTAAAAATGCTTCTCTCACAGGGGTTCTACTTACATTTAATCGTTCAGATATGTCTTTTTCTGATATATTCGTACCTGGCTCCAGCTTAAGTGTAATAATATTTTCGCGAAGCACGTGGTAGACATAATCCCTCGTAGATGAAAATGATTGTCTTATATCTTGATCGATGATCATATGACTACCCCCTTTCTGATTACCATACTACCATACTAGTTGAAAGAAATAAAGAAAATCTCTTGTTTTGACAGCCATTTCTTTCAGATGGCATTAAAGAAACTGTTTCATTTAATGATCTCTCTATTCCAATGGCCGATTCCACGAAAATAGAATTTAAAACGAAACCTTCTATTTTAACTGTATGACTTATTGATGCTTTTGCCTGATATATTTTTGACCATTTCACGTAGAATCGCCTTTGAAACAAATTTGTGAAAAGGTTTGACAGGAACAAAATACAAACGTCCTGAAATTCCATGAAACGCAACAACTGTTGAAATATAAATATGATATCCCTTATCCACTCTTTCTAAAAGTATTGAAACGCGGAAATCTAAATGCTTATCATTTTGTCCCATTATCGCTTCATATTCATTCATATCATAAAGTGTAAATAAACCAATCGTCTCTCCAACTTGAACGTTAATCTTTTTTGATTTATGATCAGGGGTCTTTAAACCGATTATTCGCGCTATTCTATTTCGTAACGAAAATAAACGATTAACCCATTGTGGTGAGGAATGAAAAAAAAAGTCTACAACTTTTGTTATTTCAAGAATACCTTCATAAGGACAAAATACATAAAATGAATCACAATATTGAAAATCCATCGTACGAAGCAGTGATTGATTAGGTAAAGAGCTTGATTGGATAACCATATTTTCTCCCCCTGAATTCGATTACTACTAACTTCTCTTAAAATTGATCAGGAACCTCCCTGTATGGAGCAAATTCGATTTATTGTCAAATTCAAGCCAATTATTTGTTTAATATAAGCCATCAAAAAAAGAGAAAGATGAATTGCAACCTAAATGGGGCACGCTCTTGAATGCGGAGATTACCTACTTATTTCATCTTATTTATGATCGTCTCTAAGCTTTCGTAGGAAACGGCGCCAATCACTTAATCTCTAACCATTCCTTGTTCATCAATAAAATAAGTAGTAGGAGTATAATAAACTTTATATAAGTGCCTTGCTTCTCCTTCTTTATCTAAGAAAACAGGAAATGTCAATTGCTGTTCATTGTGAGCAAATCTCTCTACAACGTGTACACTTTCTTCTTGCGTTGTTAAATTAACAGCAACAATCTTAACCCCTGTTCACTCTTCCCTCCTAATTCTCTTTTCTTTCAAACTATACAACAAAATCATACAAGTCAAACGATCAACATGAATTCAATTAGGAGTTAAATTCATCTTAAGCTAAACTTTCCAAAGTGACTTCTTTAATTTCACTAGTTTTTGAATGGACAACCTTTGTTATAATGCTTGGAATAAGATAAAAAGGAGGACTAAGATGACGACACATAAAGGCGCTTATTATACTGGGGAATACCGTAATCTTTTTCAATACTATGGATATTCTACAGAAGAGATTAATCAACGTATTACAGACACATGGAATCAGCTTTTTCATGGTGACGAAGACACAAGAATTTACTATGAAGTCAATGATACACTCGCTTATATGTTAGATACTGGTAATGTTGATGTGCGTACTGAAGGAATGTCCTACGGTATGATGATGGCTGTTCAAATGAATGATCAAGCGATGTTTGATAAACTATGGAACTGGACCATGACTTATATGTATATGGATAGTGGGGAAAATGCAGGGTACTTTGCATGGTCTTGTAAACCAGATGGGACAAAGCTTGCATATGGACCTGCGCCAGATGGTGAAGAATATTTTGCAATGGCATTACTTTTTGCTTCACATCGTTGGGGGGATCGAACCCAACCTTTTAATTATGGAGAACAAGCAAGACAGCTTTTACATGACTGTGTTCATAAAGGGGAAAATAATGACGGTTATCCGATGTGGAACCCAGATAATTATTTAATTAAATTTATTCCAAACTGTGAATTTACTGATCCTTCTTATCACCTTCCCCATTTCTATGAATTATTCAGCTTATGGGCAAATAAAGAAGATCAAGCCTTTTGGAAAAAGGCTGCAACTGCTAGTCGCCAGTATTTACCAACAGCCTGCCATCCTGAAACAGGATTAGCTCCTGAATATTCATTCTATGATGGTAAACCTAATCATATTCGCGGCTTTGGCCATTTTTTCAGTGATTCGTATCGAGTTGCCGCAAATATTGGACTTGATAGTGAATGGTTTGGCGAGAACGACTGGGCACAAGAAGAAGCAGAAAAAATCCAAGCCTTTTTTGCTAATATAGACCCCGATGATTATCGTCGCTATACCATCGAAGGTGAAGCTTTCGAAGAGAAGTCACTTCATCCGGTAGGATTAATTGCAACCAATGCAATGGCAGCGCTTGCATCACCGGATGGCCCTGACGCTAAATCATCCGTAGAGCTTTTTTGGAATACTCCTGTTAGAAAAGGAGAAAGACGTTATTATGACAACTGTCTATACTTATTTGCCCTTCTTGCATTAAGTGGTCAATTTAATATTTACTTTCCAAAGCAAAGCTAATAAATCTAAGTGAAACTAAAAATCACGTAAAAACGCCTTTGAGAACCCATTTCTCAAAGCGTTTTGTCTACGGTCTGAAGGAGATTATTCTCCTAATTAGGTAATGTGTAATAAAAACAGACAGATGTTAAGATGCATTTTCTGCTGTTTGTTCCTTCAACGCTTCCTTTTTTCGTTCTAAGCGCATAAATGCAACATGAGCATTCCCCATAATACAAAAGCCAATCACACTAAAGAAAAAGAGCGGTATTAATCCTGGAATAAAATCAAACAGCAAATACAATAGAAACAAACCTAATAGCATAGATATAGTCATTAACGGGCTAATAAACCCAATTAATATCGATTGCTTAATATATTGAAAAAACTTCAAATCATAGTGTACGTAAACAGGTATTAAATAAAGAGCCAATATCAAATAAAGAAGTGCAGCAATTAAAAACACTCCTGTTAATAATGTTCCAACAAATCCACTAAGGGTAGAAAGAAAAACAAAGTCTACATACAAGACATAGCCAACTACAATTAACAAGAGGCCAAATAGGTTGGACTTTATAAATTCATTTTTATACGTTGTTGCAAATAGCTTAAAAATCCTAACATGAGACTCACCCAATAAAAATTTTCGATAAACGGTATACATAGCTACTGTTGCTGGCATAAAACCAAAAACACCTAAGCCTAGTACCGTGAAAATGATCCATAAAAAATTCAAATAACAGGCATACATGATTTTCTCTGAAATACGATAAAAACTCCCCCACATACCTTCTTGATTGTTCATAAAACCACCTCCCATGTATCCCTTTTCATTATATCATAGATCAACCGAATAAACTATCAATCACTTATCAGTAAAACATGTAAAAAAGCAAGCTCTAGAAGAAGCTCACTGAAGATATAAATTCAATGATCTCCCTAATAGACTCGCTTTTTTTACATTCACATTCATCCTTCTGTTCTCTCAGTTAAAATTGCACAACGCTCCAAAAAGATTGCTTAGGATTAAAATGTTCATCAAATAAAAATGGCCAGTTTTTTCTCCCTTTCACTGGGAAGTTAGATAACCACGTATAATCATCTGCCGCTCCCCAAAAAGTAACAGAGCTTATGACATCCTTATATTCCCTGAACAAGTTGAAGATTTGTTCATAACGTTTCTCTTGTAAATCGAGCATTTCCTTTGTCGGTTTCATTAAATCTGTTCGTTTATCATCCCAAGAAAAAACAGAAAGATCCATTTCAGTTATTTGAACTTCAAGACCAAGTGATGCATACAATTCAATGGCTTGTTGTATATGTTCAATGGAAGGAGTGTGAATATTCCAATGTGCTTGCATACCTACTCCATGAATAGGAACCTTTTTTTCTAGCAATGATTTCACAAGCTTATATATTTTATCCCGTTTTATTGGGTCTGATTCATTATAATCATTATAGAAAAGCGTTGCATTCGGATCAGCTTTATGTGCTGTATGAAAAGCGCGTTCAATAAATTCTTCTCCTGCTAATTCAAGCCATTGAGACTTTCTTAAAAAACGATCCTCTTCATCTGCGATCACCTCATTTACAACATCCCAACTATAGATCTGGTCAGCATATCGACTTACTACTGTTTCAATATGTTGATCCATCCTCTTCAATAAACGTCCCCGGTCCACCGTTTGTCCAGATTCATTCTTAAACATCCAATCAGGACACTGATTGTGCCAAACGAGTGTATGCCCTCTTAAACCTAAATGATGCTCGTTTGCAAATGAGACAAGTTGATCACTATATTCAAAATTAAATTCGCCTTCTTTGGGCTGGAGCATTTCTGGTTTCATTTCATTTTCAGCTGTGATGCTATTAAACTGAGTGGTTACTAAATCCTTTGCTGAATGCAATGTCCATTTGTTAACTGCTGCTCCAATTTTAAAATAGTCTTCAAACACATCTTTTAATCGTGGTAGTTCCTTTTCCATCATAATCCCCCTCTAACTAATAGAAAGGTGCCTCACTGTTACTAGAACGTTTTCAGTGAGACACCCTAACTTAAAGTTACTTATTCTTTTACCCCACCTAAAGTTAAACCTTTAACAAAATATTTTTGTAAAAATGGATAAACCATGATGATTGGAACACTCGCTACAATCGTCATAGTAGCACGAATTGAAGTTGGTGTAACACGCTCAGATTGTCCGGACTGAGAATCAGCGAACCCACTTGCAGCAGATCCTCCACCCATTGACATCGATGACGTTTGTAAGATTTTCATTAACTCATATTGCAATGTACTTAAAGATTGAATACTTGAATTATACAAGAAAACATCAAACCATTGATTCCATTGGAAAACAGCTACGAACAAAGCAACCGTCGCAAGAACTGGTAACGATAGAGGCAGCACAATCCGGAAAAAGATCGTAAAATCACCACCGCCATCAATTCGAGCTGATTCAAATAAGCTTTCAGGCAAACCATCAATGAAAGAGCGCATAACAATCAAATTAAATGCACTAATTAATCCAGGTAAAATATATACCCAAAAACTCCCAATTAAGTGTAGGTCACGCATTAACAAAAATGTTGGAATTAATCCACCATTAAAATACATTGTTAATACAAAGATGATCGTAAATGATCTTCTAAATACAAATTCTTTACGACTAATTGCATACGCAACCATCGCTGTAAATAGTAAGGATAAAAGAGTCCCGACTACTGTACGCAACACACTAATGAGTGTTGCCTGATAAATAGCTGTTTGACCGAAAACATGCTCATAACTCTTAAATGAGAATTCCCTTGGCCAAAGATAAATGCCACCACGAATGGAATCAGACGCATCATTCAGTGAGATCGCCAACGTATTTAAAAATGGATAAAGCATCACGACACAAAGTAAAATCATGAATATTGTATTCAATGTATCAAATATATAATCTTCTCGTGTTCTACGAATATTTCTTTTCTTTTTACTAAACAGACCCATGGCGCACCTCCTCTAGAATAATCTCGCCTGACCAAATTTTTTCGCTAACCCATTCGCTGCAAATAAGAAGACAAAGGCTACAACTGTTTTGAAGATACCAGCCGCAGTTGCTAGCGAGAAGTTCCCCATTGAAATACCATATTTCAATACAAAAATATCAATGTTCTCAGAATAATGATAGTTCATCGGGTTTCCTAGTAAATATTGCGGTTCAAACCCAGACTCTAGAATGTAACCTAAGTTCATAATAACTAGAATAATAATTACCGGCTTCATAGCTGGAATTGTAATATGCATAATCCTTTGGATACGCGATGCACCATCTATTTCAGCTGCCTCGTACTGTGATTGATCAATCATAGCTATAGCCGCTAAATAAATAATTGTATTCCATCCGACATTTTTCCATGTTTCCGCGGCACCAATAATCCCCCAGAAATATTCCCCTACTCCAAGCCACAAAATAGGTTCATCAATAATACGTAAATTCGTCAATAGGATATTTACGATACCATTTTCTAACGATAGTGTATAAGATACAATACTGGCCGCAACAACCCATGATAAGAAGTGAGGCATATAACTAATCGTTTGCACAATTCGTCTAAATCCTACATTCCGAATTTCATTTAAAAGAACAGCTAAACCAATTGCTGTAACAAATCCTAAAACCATATTAATAAAACTCATCGCAAACGTATTTCGTAATACGATTAAAAACGCATTATCTTGAAATAAAAACATAAAATGATCCAACCCTACCCATTCCTGTTCTGTAAAGCTTCTAGCAGGTCGGTAGTCTTGGAAGGCCATTGTCCAGCCCCAAACCGGTAAATAGCGAAATATTAAAACCCAAATAATAAATGGGACTGTCATAACTAAAAGCGCTTTTTGTTTAGAACATAGCCTTAATGTTTGTACTAATTTTGATTCTTTCTTCTGAATGGTTGGTACTTCAGGTGATGGCTGACTTTGTAAACTCAATGCTATCCCTCCTTAAACTCCTTCTTACATTTCATCCTTAACTTACCAATTCTCTACTTCATTTCCCCCTTTAAATCTAAAGCCCCATCTGTAAGCGATTTCAACTATTACTATTATTTTAACGCTTACAATTCAATTCAACGACCATTAAAACTATAGTTCTTACTTTGAAAAATTAATTTAGTACTCAATTCGACAATGATTTTCCTTTTTCATCCACTTAACATTGGTACATCGATCCTACGAGGTGTCCTTTTGAAAACGATGCGTGCCGTGAATACGGATTTAAACATACAAATAAGCTACTTTGAGCAACGTTGACTCTCAAAGTAGCTTATAAAAATTACGATGGTTTCATTTCATTACTAGCTGGGCATATGATTTCTACTGTTGTTCCTTTCCCTAATTCACTTTCCATTTTAAATGAAAATTGATCGCCATATAGTAATTTCATCCGATAATAAACGTTTCGAATGCCAACGCGATCTCCCATAGACTCGTCAGCTTCTAATGAATGTAAATAATCCTTAAGGAATGATTGCTCCATCCCTACCCCATTATCGGTTACTGTACATACGATATAATCCTCGCATTTCATAATCTTAACCGTGATAAAACCATTCCCTAACTTCGGTTCAACGCCATGAATACTTGCATTTTCAACAAATGGTGTGAAGGCCATATTCGGTACCATACACCCTTTAACACTTTCATCCAATTGAACATGATAGTTTAGCTTTTCACCAAAACGGTACTGTTGTATTTCTAAGAAGTATTCAAGCATTTTTACTTCCTCTTCTACGCGAACCCATTCCTTGCCCCAAGAAATCGAATTTCGCAATATCTTAGCCATATTCTTTATGATATGAGCCGTTTCGTTTTCATCTTTTAACATACTTCTCATGCGAATTGTCTCTAATGAATTAAATAAGAAATGCGGATTAATTTGACTTTGTAATGCACTTAACTGTGCCTGTTTACTTTTCAACTCCAAATCTTTCTTTTGAATATTGGCAATATATACATCATTGATTAAGTCTTTTATCTTTTTCGACATATGATTAAATTCGGATGTTAATTGACCTATCTCATCTTTGTACTCAACACCTTCAATAATATCAAACTTTTGATTTTTTACTTTTTTCATCTTTCGTAGAATGCGTAGTAAGCGTACATGAAGTGAGCTTGTTATATAAATAATGATAAAAGATGGTACAAAGAAATTAATCGAAGCCATGATAAATATAAACCGTCTTGAATTATGTGCCTCATCAAGCGCAACACTTTCAGAAACCACCCCAATGACTCGCCAATTTTCCATATAATGATCATGGTACGTTTCCGAAAAAAGCAATGAATCAGCTAAAACATACTCTTCAGAGAAAATACGACTGCCTGTTTCGATTTCATTTAACTCTGTACTATAGAGAATTTCATTTTGCTTATTAACTAAATATACCTCACCTTGAAACGTTGCATTTTCAAACGCTTTTCTAATCATTTCTGTATTTAAGTCAATTTTTACGATTTTGATTTTTGTATTACTATGAAAGTGATTAAGTATCCTTACAATACTAAAAACATTCGTTTCAGGGCTATTTTCATCAACTGTTCGTATAACTTTAGGCATATAAGATGTCGACTGTAACACGTCATGAATCCATTCCTTAGTAGCAGCACTTTCAGTTACGTTCCGCACACCACCTGCATACAAAACCGTTGGATTATCTGTATACAGTAAAATGTTTTGGATGGAATTATATAGAGCACTGTACTTATAATTCCGCCAGACACTGTCATAATCTTGAACGTAATCAACAATCGATTCATAATCTTTTTCAAGGAAGTCATGTAATAGCTTATCTGTATATAATGTTGATGAAATACCTATAGCATCATTCACAACTCGTTCAAAGCTATCAGCCATATGCTCGACAGCTAATGTTAAATCTGCTTCTTTTTGCTTCTTCACATTACTAATTGTCACATGATAAAAAATAATATTCGTTAATAATATCGGAATAAAAACGGAGAAAAAATAAATAATTAACAATTTATTTTTTAAGTTAATATTATTCAGATGAAATCTCTTCATGTACAACCCTCTTTTATTTTGTATCACTTTCCTCAAGAATTTGATTTCGATATTCAGTAGGTGTCATTTTCTTAATTTTCTCAAACTGTGTTACAAAATAATCTGGACTTTGGAAACCAACCTTTTCAGCAATTTCGTACACCCGTAAATTCGTTTGTCGCAATAGCTTCTTTGCCTCCTCTATCCTCACTTCTAGTAAATATTCCTTGAAGTACATTCCGTAAGCTTTTTTAAATAGTTGCCCCATATAAACTGGATTCATAAAAAACTGACTCGCTATACTTTTTAAACTAATATTTTTATGAAAATTGGCTTCAATGTATTTTTTGACCTTTTGAATATCTCCTTTTCCGTTCTGCTTCCTTAATTCTATTAAATAATTGGATGTTTCTACGACAAAATGAATAAACATTTCTTTTAGTTGTTCAAAGGTCAGTGAATAGTGATGCCAACTTAACATGAAAGGTAATTTTGTTAATTCACTTTCATCACCTTCCATGTTTCGAATTGTTTTAATCACACTATGAATGCACCTATTAATCGATGTCTTTATCGCTTCGGGAGCAAATAACTTCGACTGAAACTCTTCAAACATGATATCGACCGCTGATAGAGCTTCACCTTGATTATTTTCCTCAATTGCTGCCAATAAAGTATGATAAATCGAAGCCTCCATTTCAGTATGATTAATCGCTTTATCTTCTATGTCTCTATAAAAAAGTGGACGATGATTGATAATCGTATATTTATATTGCATTGTAACGTTGGCTGTTTCAAATGAAACAGATACATTTTCAAGGTTTTCTACCGCTTGTCCAATATAAAGTGATACCGCTTTCTTTAAACGTCGCTCCAATAACTCTTGTAATTTTTCAACAAAAATATCAAGTGAATTCATGCAACGATAAAATAAAGCGTCAGAAATCACCACTCCATAGCTATGACGTTGATGATTTCTTATAGGTAATGGTGCCTTATCTGATACTAACTCTCTTATAACTTGCTCGATTTCAATTTGTTCATTTTGAAACCATATATCTTCTTCCTCTTCAAGTGATGCTGTATTCACTTCTACAATTAAATAATAAAAACAACTCGCTTGATGTAACTGTAAAATATCATGAAAGTCATGGACATATTCACTTTTTCCACTTATCAATTCTTCTAATTTCGTCGATATTTGTACTTTCTCGTTATTTTGTTTCATCACTTTCTCTTCTTGTAGTGTTGTTGCTAGCTGCTTTAATGTATCTTCTAGCTCTTCCTTTTCTATTGGTTTTAAAATGAAATCATATACGCCATATCGTACTGCCTTTTGGGCATATTTAAAATCACTATATCCACTTAATATAATAAATTTTGTATTTAATCGTTTTTCTTCAATGGCTGATCGTATTAATTCTAAACCATCCAAAACAGGCATTCTTATATCTGTTATCACAACATCTGGCTCATATTCTTCTATTTTTTGTAGTGCTCCTTCACCATTATCTGCTTCTGCGCATACTTCATACCCGCAGTCCTCCCAATTAATTAGGTTCTTTAAACCTATTCTTACAAACTGCTCATCATCTACTAAAATGACTTTATTTAGCATTTTTTTGACCCCTTTCACACAGGAAGACTTAAAAACAACTATATCTCTATTGTAATACTTTTTAGTTCAATTGAAAACGATTCCATAAATAATGTTACAAACTTCTAGTTTTCTTAAATTGAAGTAAAACCTCTTATGAAGCAAGGCTCCTTAAGAGGTTTCATCACTTTTTTAAACTGTTTTAATAACAATTTATCCAATATAAACGTTCACAGTCGAACAGCAATCGAAATGCATATATAAAAATTATTTTAATCAATTTAAAGGGTTCTTAAACTATAAAAAACTTAGTATTAACTTCATTAAATTAATTAGTTTTCAACTTCCGTATAGAAAAATCGATCATTTTAAAGAAATTCATTGCATGTGTTGCATGTTACCAACATATAAATAGCTGAATCCTTTTTATCTAAATTTTAAAAAGCACATCAAACGTAAAGGTGTGGTAAGAATGACTCTCTTATCAGGTAAACAATATATTGACCGCTTAGATCAAATGAATAATGACGTTTGGGTTGCAGGTGAAAGAGTCCGAGGGAAAATCTCAGCACATCCAGCATTTAAAGGAATATTAAATACTAAGGCGCACATATATAATATGTATCTTGATAAAGAATATAAGGCGAAATTGACCTATTCCAACAATGGAATTGACCAAAAAATATCTTTTCAGATACCAAAAACGATTAAGGATTTACAAAAAAGAAGGCAAGCGACTCAATTAATCGCTCGAACCAATGGAGGAACGATCGGCCGTTCTCCTGATTATATCCATACTGCTATTATGACACTAAGTCAGTCCAAGTCTTTCTTTGATACTCGATTTCAAAAAAATCTTAATTCTGCATTAGAACGTGCAATCGAAAATGACTTATCATATACCCATTCATTCGTAAACCCCCAAACAAATAGATCAACACACTATACGGAGTACTTGCATGATTTAAAAGAGGGAGAGATTATTGCAGCTCGAATGTTGCATGAAACAGAGGAAGGAATAATCATTCATGGAGCAAGATTACTTGCAACACAGGGTGGTATAACCGATGAGATTCTCGTACTCCCTGCAGCAAGTACAATCATGGAACCATGGTATGCTTTTGCTTTCACCATTCCTTCAAACACAAAAGGCGTACGTTTTTATTGTCGAGAGCCTTACTCCACTTCAACAAATAACAATTTATTTAACTATCCATTAAGCTCAAGGTTTGATGAAATTGATACGGTCGTTATATTTGATCATGTTCTGATCCCTTGGGAACGTATATTTTTTTACAATGATTGCAAACGGGCTAAAACCGTTTTTCAACAAACCGATCTTAATATGATGCTTCTTTTCCAAGCTGTATCTCGCCAAATCATTAAAACTGAATTTTTACTAGGAATCAGTGAATCATTAGCTTCTTCTATAGCCATTACCCAATACCAACATATTCAAGAAAAAATAAGCGAAATAATCGTAACATTAGAAATCATGAAAGCTCTACTCTATCGTGCGGAACAAAATGCATCTCCTAATGCTTATGGCATGATGGTACCATTAGCAACTCCACTTATGAGCGCTTCAACATTTTATCAAAAAATGTACCCTAAATTGACTGACTTCCTCCATCAAATAGGAGCAAGCGGACTAATTTCTCTTCCTATAGAGGCTGATTTCGAACTAGATCCGACATTATCCCTTGAGCATTATTTACGTACTCAAACATTAGATGGAAAAAGGAAGGTTCAGCTATCGAGATTAGCATGGGACTTAACGATGAGTGCCTTTGGTTCAAGACAAACCCAATATGAAAGGTACTTTTTCGGAGATCCTATCCGACTCGCTTCCGCTCTTTATCAAGCCTATCCAAAAGAACCATTCACTGATCATATTCATCACTTTTTAAAAGAATAGTGAAAAGTCAACAAGCTTATTAAGGGCACTGAAAAAGTTAAACAATCAAACTTTTTCAGTGCCCTTACCTTATTCATATTTCAAGTGAAAAATAAGTTTTCCTTTTCTATTACTAATCATTTTCTCACTCTCTTTTACAAGCACCATGTTTTAATCGCTTTCGCAACACCATCTTCTTCATGACTCGTTGAAATCCAATCTGCCGCTTCTTTTACTAAGTCTTGTGCATTCCCCATAGCCACACCGATTCCAGCCTCTTGAATCATTGCTATATCATTCAAGCTATCACCGATTGCCATAACATTTTCCAAAGTGAATCCTAATTTATGACACACAAGCTCTACAGCTTTTGCCTTGTTAACACCGATTGCATTAATTTCTAAATTCGTCGGGCTAGAATTTGTAATTTCTAACATACCTAATTTTGATAAATCTTCATATATTCGTTCTCTGATCGTATCATCTTCAATATCAAACCCAAATTTCATCCATTCATGTGAATGAATATCCTCTGCCGGAAATGACTCACGCCACACATTACCAACTGACGCTGCCCAACAATATGTACGATGCTTCTCCTTTAAACGCCACATATATTCAACTAAATCTGAATCGAGAGTTTTTCTTTCAATAAGCTCAAGTGAATCGTTCCAAATCTCACTACCATTAACCGTAATTAAATAAGAATTTAAAGATAAATTTTCAATTAATGGATCTAAGGTCATTCTTGTTCTTCCTGTGCTAATGACTACATGAATTCCTTGATCTTGCGCTGCCTTGATCACCTTTCGATTTTCACTAGAGATTTGATGATCTTTATTTAATAGCGTTCCATCCATATCAATTGCAATTAATTTAATATTTTTTGCTTTTGTAGCCATATAATCCTCCACATCCCAATTATTTATCTACAACAACTGTATGAATTATTGATACATTTATTGTAGAATAGGATCAATTATTAGGCAAATTCAAAATGTAAATGGTATAGTAAATGTAGAAATTCAAAGGAGGATGATATTGTGTCAAACGAAACAACCTTTGTAGCATACATTGGTACATACACAAATGGAGAAAGCAAAGGAATTTATCGCTTATCGCTTAATCCTAAGAAAGCAACCATAGAAGATTTACAAGTTGCTGCTGAAATAGAAGGCCCTACATACTTAACGCTAAGTTCCACCAACTTACACTTATATGCCGTTGGAAAAGAAGGTGATCAAGGCGGCGTTGTAGCATATTCGATTAATGAGGATCATTCATTAACAGAGTTAAACCGTCAGTTAAGTGCTGGAAGCTCTCCTTGTCATGTTCAATTGAATGAAAAAAATGACCTATTATTTTCTGCAAATTACCATAAAGGGCAAGCAAATGTTTACCCTATTCAATCAGATGGTTCTTTACAGCCGTCATCTTCTACAGTGACTCATGAAGGCCATGGACCTAACGAAGCAAGACAGGAGAAGGCACATGCCCATTTTGCTGGTTTAACCCTGATGGAAAGTATGTCACCGTCGTTGATTTAGGAACGGATACGATTGCTTTATACAACTTACGCAACCAAACTCTAGAATTACATAAAGAAATACATGTTAAACCAGGATCAGGACCTAGACACATTCGTTTTTCAAACGATGGCAAATTTGCATACGTAAATGCTGAGTTAAGCTCAGAACTCATTGTATTTTCATACGATAGCGAGCAAGGCTTATTAGAAGAAATCCAAACCGTTTCTACATTACCTGAAGACTTCATTGGTGAAAATACAGGAGGAGCTATTCATTTATCAAAGAATGGTCGTTTCGTTTATGCCTCCAACCGTGGTCACGATAGTATTGCTCACTTTACGATTGATGGACGTACAGGTAAAGTTACAAGAGATGCGATTACATCAACAGGTGGAGAGCACCCTCGAGACTTTTCGATTGACCCAAGTGGAAGATATCTCTTAGCTGCGAATAGAGATACGAGTAACATTGTCCTTTTCAATATTAATGAGCAATCTGGTTCACTAACGCCAGCTAATGTTGAGATAAAGACACCGAATCCTGTTTGTGTGAAATTTCTTCATCAATAATATACGGTATAAAGAAAGCGCGCTCTGCTCAGCGCGCTTTCTTCCTTTATAAGAAAATAGCTTCTTCTGAATCGCTCATGTTCACTTCAGAAAATGTTTCTATTCCTTCTAAATACAATTGATGCCAAACCATAAACACAATCACAACCCACAGCTTTCGACTGAAATCTCCTTCCCCCCTCTTATGTGATTCAAGCATTCGAATAATAACATCCTTTTCAAACAAGTAATCCGTCTCACTTTTCTTGAATAGATGTAATACCCAACCATACCATTCGTTTTTCAGCCAATGGCGAATCGGTACAGGGAAGCCTAATTTCCTACGCATAAATATGTGTTCTGGAATGATATCCTTCATAGCATCACGAAGAATGTACTTCGTCGTATGATTAGAGATTTTGTACTTCGTTTGAATTTGTCTTGCCACATCAAACACTTGCTTATCTAAAAATGGTACTCTTAACTCAATTGAATGAGCCATTGTCATCTTATCAGCCTTAACTAAAATATCACCTCTTAACCAAGTATGAAGGTCAATGTATTGCATTTTTGCCACTTCATCATAATAATGCGCTCGTTCATAAATCGGTTGAATATGATCAATCGATTCGTTATCTGCTAGATACGAGCGTAACACGGCTTTTTTTTCAGATTCACTCATAATATGCGCATTTCCTAAAAAGCGACGCTCTAGCGCTGTTGTTCCACGTTCAATAAAACCACGTCCCTTCACACCTTCTGGTAGCATTTTCGCGATTTTCTGTAATAACAGCTTACCCTTATTAGGAATATATGAAAACATCTTCAATGATTCTGGTTCACGGTATATATTGTATCCACCAAATAATTCATCAGCCCCTTCGCCAGAAAGCACTACTTTTACATGTTTACTTGCTTCTCTGGCCACAAAGTAAAGAGGCACAGCCGCAGGATCAGCAACAGGTTCGTCCATATGCCATATAATATTTGGCAATTGTTGTAAATATCTTCAGGAGTAATCACATAATCAATATTGTCTACATTTAATGCCTCAGCAGTTTGCTTGGCTACATAAACCTCACTAAATCCTTCAACTTCAAAACCTACACTAAATGTTTTAATTAACGGATTCACTTCCTTAGCCAATGCAACGATTGCGGTCGAATCAATACCTCCAGATAAAAAAGATCCTACTGGGACATCACTACGCATATGAAATTGTACTGATTCCCTTAATACATCTAATACCTTTTTCTTTTGCTTTTCATACGAGTCATTAGAAGGAGCAAAAGAAGGTTTCCAATACGCTTGTACATCTAATTTTCCTTGCCATGTCTTTTTCATGTAGTGACCAGGTTCTAATTTCATGATGTTCTCGATTAAAGTGTGCGGCTCTGGTGAATACTGAAAGGTTAAATAATGCTGTAATGACTGCGAATGTACTTGAACCTCCTTAAAAACTTCTACTATAGATTTCATTTCAGAAGCCATATATACGTTTCCTTGATTCTCTAAATAAAAAAAGGGCTTGATACCAAAATGATCACGCGCAGCAAACATTTCTTTTTTTACTTTATCCCAAATAATAAAGGAAAACATACCTCGTAGTTCTTTTACAGCTTCTTCTTCTTTTAGGCTGTATAAAGCTACAATTGTCTCTGTATCAGAATCCGTTCTAAACGTAATGCCCCGTTGCTTTAAATCATTCCGTATTTCTATATGATTATAAATTTCACCATTAAATACTATTGTATAACGACCATTTTCAAAAGTAAGTGGCTGTTGTCCTTTTTCTAAGTCAATGATACTTAAGCGTCTAAAGCCTAATTTAATATAATGATCTCGATAATAGCCTACTTCATCTGGACCACGATGTGTGATCACCGTTGTCATTTGCTTTAATTCTTCATCCGTAGGAAGGCTTGTCCCTATTACACCAACAAATCCACACATCATACATCATTCCTTCATGTAAAGTTAAATCTATACTTTCCAAATCATTGGTATTTTATTCGATTATCAAATTAATACTGCCTGATCTATATTATCATATTAACGGTTATCTCGAAAAAGAAAAGTATTTTTTTATTTAACGCTTGAAGTTCTCTTGAATCCCTAGTATAGCCGATCATTTTCAAAGGCATAACAAAAAAGTGCTTGGCAATAAACGCCAAGCACACTTTATCATCCATTAGCACCATGCTGAACCAACAATAATTAACAAAATGAACAAGACAACAATTAATACAAAGCCACTGCCTTTACCATAAGTTGCTCCAGCAACTGGCGCGCCATAGCCATAGCAGTCATAGCCGTAACCCATTCGAATCTCCTCCTAAATTAAATGTCAGAAAATCAATTTTAGATGTATTGATTTTTCTGCTCATACTAGCATATGCATAAATGGTAAACAGGTTCGACTAAATACGTTCCTTTAAATAGTGAAAATGCTTCATTACTAAAAAGCATTTAAAGCCTACCACTCTTCATCTACAAGCTCTTTATTTACGTGCACTCCAGCTTCATAGCCTTCACTTGCTGCTCCAACTAAACCGGTAAAACGTTTGGCAGCATCACCAATAATATAAAGACCTTTTTGTATCGTTTGTCCGTGCAGACTCGTTTCATAGGAGCCATTTTTCTTCAATTTAACTTGTAATTGTTCAGGAAGTATCAGGTGCTGTATTGCGTTCGTTTTTAGCAAAAACGCCGCATCACAAGTAATCACAACTCCGTTTGAAAGAGTTATTTGCAAATCATTTCGTTCTCTAGAAAATCCCGAAATTTCCTCCTCCATGATCGGTATTCGTCTATGTGTAAGCTCTTCATAGTCTTTACTAGTGAAGGTTCTTGGCCCCCCAGTTAATAATACAATTTCTTTACTCCATTGACGGATTAATTTCACATACTCAATCAATTTATTACCGTTACCAATAACCGTTAATTTCTGATCTCGAAATTCCCATCCATCACAATACGGACATGAAAACACATATTTTCCATACAAATCCTTTAATCCATTAATGTTAGGAAGTTGCTCCTTTAAACCACTTGCTACAATTACCTTCTTTGCACTAAATTCAAGATTTCCCACCTCAACTAAAAAATTTGAATGACTTTGCTGTAGGTTTCTTGCCGTTCCTTGACAGAATTGGACAGTCTTATATTTTTTCAATTCTTTTTTAGCTAAATGACGTAATTCTTTTGGTGAAATTGCATCCCTTGTTAAAAAACCATGTGATGATTGTACGACAAAATTTCGTGCTTGTTCATTATCTATAACTAAGACAGAACGTCTAGCTCTGCCTAAAACTAGAGCAGCTGAAAGTCCACTCGGTCCCCCACCAATAATCATAACATCAAACATATGATTGCCGTCACTCCTTAAAATCCGCTTATAAGAAGTATTTCCATTATCAAGATAAACCATAAGTGACTATTACGTAAGGTCTAAATATTAAATAAGCTCTCGCAAAAGGAACAAAATGTGTGAAACCGTTGTCTTGCAACGAGTGCTGCCATTACAAGTCTAATCAAAGGTACTACGTGATGGGCACGTTTTCACCTCAATAATTTAGGTTTCAGGCCATTAACAAATCCCGACCTACAAAAAAGGTTTGTACCATACGATCAAGGAGATCATATGAAACAAACCTAAAAGGAATTATTCTTCCCACACCTTAACTTCTGCCATTACATCACCTTGTTTAATGCGATAAACAGATTCTAAACCTTCTACAACTTGTCCGAAAACAGTATGTACTCCGTCTAGGTGAGGCTGCGGCTCATGAACGATAAAAAACTGACTACCACCTGTATCTTTTCCCGCATGTGCCATAGATAGCGCACCTGCTACGTGTTTATGAGGGTTTCCTTCTGTTTCACATTTAATGGTATATCCAGGACCACCCGTTCCATTTCCAGTTGGACACCCCCCTTGTGCCACAAAACCAGGAATGACTCTATGAAAGGTTAATCCATTGTAATATCCTTCATTGGCAAGCTTTTCAAAGTTCTCAACCGTTTTGGGCGCTTCATTGTCGTAAAAATCAATGACTATTTTTTCACCATTCTCAAACATAATACTTCCTTTTTTCATATGTAAAATCCTCCTCAAAAATTATTCATCTTATTTTACATGATTTAAATAAGAAAAGCGACTAATCACTACTTAACCGTGCCATTGAAAAAAAGGAGATGAAAATGTTCATCTTTTTCACCTCCTTCATTATTTAATTTATTGTTATTTCAACATATGATTAGGTAACGAAAGGTCGTTCCTCACAAGGTCTGGATAGCTTTCCCGCTCAATAACTTCTACCGCTTCTCCATTCTCCACAAATACAACAGCAGGACGTGGGATACGATTATAATTGTTAGCCATCGAATAACCATAGGCACCTGTACAAAAAACAGCTAAGATGTCTTCATGATTTGCTTTAGGAAGGGGTAAATCCCAAATGAGCATATCACCACTCTCACAGCATTTACCAGCAATTGAAAACGTATTAGTCGCGACTTCATTTGCTCGATTAGCTAACACACCTTCATACTCAGCCTGATATAGCGCAGGTCGTAAATTATCACTCATTCCGCCATCTACAGCTAAATAGTGTCGTACATTTGGGATTTGTTTTTGTGAACCAATTGAATATAAAGTAGTCCCAGCATCACCAACTAATGAACGTCCTGGCTCTATCCATATTTCCGGAATCGCCATACCAGCATTTTCAGCTTTTTCTTTCACAATAGCAGCCATTTCCTTCACATAACTACCGGGTTGTAATGGTGTATCCCCATCCACATAGCGAATGCCAAACCCACCACCTACATTCATAACCGAAGGAACAAAATCATACTGATCCTTTAAATCTTCTAGTAAATCAAACATTTTCTCAACAGCCATAACAAACCCTGATGTTTCAAAAATTTGCGAACCAATATGACTATGCAACCCTAGTAATGTTAGCGATTCATCGTCTTTGGAACGTTTAACCGCTTCATGTACTTGCCCGCTAGTAAGATCAAAACCGAATTTAGAATCCTCTTGACCAGTTGAAATATAATCATGAGTATGTGCTTCGACACCTGGAGTAATTCTAAGTAAAATTTGCATATGTGCTTTTCGAAGCTTACAAATTCGACTTAACTCTTTCAATTCATAAAAGTTATCAACGACCACACAGCCGATTTTAGCCTCAACTGCCATTTCTAATTCTTCTATACTTTTATTATTGCCATGAAAATGAACGCGTTCCATTGGGAATTCTGCTTCAATTGCTGTATATAGCTCACCACCAGAAACGACATCTAAACTCAAGCCTAAATGATTAGCCAATTCGAACATTGCAATGGAGCTAAACGCTTTACTAGCATAAGCAACTTGATACGGAACATTGGCTTGACGAAACGCCTCCTGAAATTGATGAGCTCGTTCACGAATAAGAGCAACATCATAAACAAACAACGGTGTTCCATATTCATCAGCTAAATCAACCATATCAACGCCGCCGATTTCTAAATGACCTTTTTCATTCACTTGACTCGTACCATGTCTATACATACAGTTCTCTCCTTATTATCAAAAACGATCGAAATATCGATCTCAACTTTATCACAGAAAAGTAGAATATTCAATTAAGAATAACGCTCTAGCGACCTTTGCTTAATAGAGTCGTGCGCGGTCGTTACAAAGGTATGACGGTTGGATGAAAGTACTCTTCTTTCAACAACCGTGTACATCAGGAACCGATGCACTTCCTTGAATTCACTTTTCTCCACTTGATTAGTCTTCTAAGAGTTATACCAATTCTAAAATTATAAAAATCACTAAAGAAGAACTGTCTCCTTTAGTGATTCTCTTTCATTGTAAGTATGAACTAAATGGAGGAGTATCTTCATTCCGACCGTTGCTTCACAACATTTTGAGGATGAACAATTGACGGTCTAAAGCGTAATGTTGGTACAGTTGATCTGACTAGAATATGCCACATGGCTGGTGGATCAAATGGGAGAAATGGCCACAAATATGGTTTATTAAATGTCTTAATGATCGTTAATGCTAGCATAAAAACCGTTAAACCAATGATAAACCCTGGCGCTTTAAAGAAAGCAACAACGAGGATGAGCAGCACTCTGACGACTCTAAACGCTATTCCTAATTCATAGCTTGGTGTTGCAAACATCCCTATCGCCCCTAAAGCAATGTAGAGTATAACTTCTGATGTAAAATAACCGACTTCTACAGCTAATTCCCCTATAAGAATGGCGGCAACTAACCCAAGGGCAGTGGCCAACGGTGATGGTGTATGCACTGCAGCCATTCTTAAAAGCTCAATTCCTAATTCCGCAAATAAGATTTGTACAACAACCGGTATATTATTCATTTCTTCAGGACCAATAAAGTCTAATCCAGCAGGCAAAAGCGTCGGCTGTATAACCAACAATAGCCAAAATGGTAAAATAAGTAACGAAAACATAATTCCAGTAAATCGAACCCATCTTAATACCGTTCCGATCATAGGTGCTTGACGATACTCTTCAGCATGTTGTACATGATGAAATAAAGTCGTTGGCGTTATAATAACACTTGGGGATGTATCCACCATTATAATGATATGCCCTTCCAATAAATGGTCAGCTGCAACATCTGGCCTCTCTGTATACCGCACAAGAGGAAATGGATTCATCCCTTGCTTAACCATATATTCTTCAACAATCTTATCTGCCATTGAAATGCCATCAATTTGGATCGCCTCAAGCTCTTTCTTTACGATTTTAACCATTTTCGGATCGGCGATGCCTTCTATATAAGATATACATACATCCGTCTTTGAACGAGTTCCAACCTTCAAAATTTCATTACGTAAACGCTCATCACGAATTCGTCTTCTTGTTAAACCAGTGTTTAAGATGATATTTTCCGTATAACCATCTCGAGCTCCACGTACAACACGTTCCGTATCAGGTTCTTCAGGACCACGACCTGGATAATCACGGACATCTATGACGATCGCTTGCTTTTCACCTTCAACTAAAATAGAAATTAAACCTGATAACATTTGTGTTGCCGCATCTTCAAGTGTATCGACAAATTCAACTTGAACATGAGGCAAATGGTTAATGACTGTTTGCTTATAATCGATCACATCAGATTTTTTTCCATAAGAATCGAGCAGCATTAACTCACGTAAAATTTCAATAATATACAGGTTATCACAAAGACCATTGACAAAATAGATTTGCAATTCTTTATCAAATACAGAAAGCTTCCTAACACCTACATCAAACGATTGATCAAAACCAAGCCGTTGCTTTAATAGTTCTTCATTCTTCTTAATTTCGGGTGATATCGGTGTTTGCCTTTCCTTTGTTTGACTCATGATATCCGCTCCGTTCTAAAATAATCTCTACTGCTTTCTTTGTTATTGGCGCTCCTTTTTCAACTGAATCACGTCCTGCCATCTTTCCTATATCACCAATACCGATAATAATCGGAATATTTAATTGATCCAACACATATACGGTATCTCCATTTATTCTACCCTTTTCTAAATCTGGGAGACCTTCCTTATCTACACCGAACTCTGTTAAATCCCCAAACCGATCTATGCTTACATTTACGTCCGTCCACTCTGAACAATGTGTCGATGATGCTACCGCAATTGCTCCAATGACTTCAATGTTTGGGTGTTTGGCGACAACTTGCATTGCTTTCTCTCCTGGTCCTAATTCTCGATAACCGCAATCATCAAACATGACCAAAACAGGGTCAACTGAAGTTTCAAATATGTAGGAAAGCAATTGTTCACCATTGAGCGTGCTCGGATTTCCTGCTGATCGACTAATACAGCGCCCACCTAAATCTGCAGCTGCACACTCAACCGCTTTGCGAGCTGCTTCATCTCCATCAGTAATAAAGATGACTTTCCGCTTCAATACCATGTCCATTCATCCTTTCGGTTTAAAGAAAAGAGCGACTAAAAAACTAAATAAAATAGTTGAAGAAATCCCTACCGACGTTACTTCAAAAACGCCCATTCCTACTCCGAAGAATCCATATCGTCCTCCTTCAGACATAGCTCCATGTACGAGTGAATGCCCAAAACTAGTAATCGGTACTGTCGCTCCAGCACCGGCGAAGTCAATTAGTCGATCATATAGATGATAGCCATCCAACAAAGCTCCTGCTACAACTAATGTACTCAATGTGTGTGTTGGTGAAAGCTTTCCTATATCCATTAACATTTGACCAATAAAACATATCGTTCCACCGACAAGAAATGCAGCAACATACTCAAACATTTCAATCCTCCCATTCAAAGGAGACAGCATGTGCAATACAAGGTATAGACTCACTTTGTTGCATCATAAGCGGACTTAATAATGCACCTGTTGCCACAACAAGCATTTTCCTAATTGCACCTCGTTTCATTTCACTGATTAAATGACCAAACGTTACAACTGCTGCACAGGCTGCTCCACTACCACCAGAAAAGACAGGCTGCTCTTGATCAAATATCATAATGCCACAATCTTCATGGTTATTTAGTGAAAGATTAGCCTCTTCCAATAGTCTGTACAATATTCCACTTCCTACTCGTGATAAATCACCTGTTACAATAACATCGTAATAAGATGGATCACGTTTCATTTCCTTAAAATGTTTAAGAATAGTATTGGCTGCTGCCGGAGCCATAGCGGACCCCAAATCGTATGGGTTTTTCATACCTAAATCAACAACTTCTCCAACTGTCGCACTCGTAATTCGAATTTGGCTTTTAACTGAACCGATGACCATCGCACCAGCTCCTGTCACAGTAAAGGTAGCTGTATCAGGACGTTGACCACCGAATTCAGTAGGGTTTCTAAATTGTCTCTCAGCCGTAGCATTATGACTACTGACAGCGATTAGTACTCTGTCAGCGAGGTTAGTATCCACAAATAATGCCCCCAATGAAACCGCTTCAGCTACCGTTGCACACGCTGAAAATAATCCAAAATAAGGAATCTCTAATTCACGAGCAATATAATTAGAAGTGACAATTTGATTCAATAAATCTCCTGCTAAAAAGTAGTCAATATCTTCTTCCTTCTTTTCTGCTTTTTTCAAAGCATAGTGAACGGCATCTTTCATAAGTTGTCTTTCAGCTAATTCCCAATTATCTTGACCGGCATACAAGTTATCATACACTTTATCAAAGCTATCTTGAATGGGTCCTTTCCCTTCTTCGGGGCCTACTGCAGTGCCAGTAGACTGAACATAAACAGGAGCATTAAATAACCACGTATTTTTCCCTTTTCTTTGCAAGTAAACACGCCCCTTACGAATTAATCAGCATTGAAACCAACAACCTTGTTAAGGCAACCACATACGCTGAAACTACCCCAAATGCAATAACGGCACCAGTTAGTTTAAACATATTTGCTCCAATCCCGAATACGAGGCCTTCACTTTTGTGCTCAAGTGCTGAACTTGTCATTGCATTAGAAAATCCAGTAACTGGAACAAGTGAGCCTGCACCGGCAAATTGTCCTAAACGATCATACACACCGAACCCTGTTGCAAGTGCAGCTAGCAATATTAACGTCGCCAGCATGGAACTCATTGCCTCTTCTTCTGTAAAAGGTAAATAAGTCATGTAAACCTTACTCAACCATTGGCCAAACATACAAATGAGACCACCTATAATAAACGCTTTTAATCC
This sequence comes from Halalkalibacter hemicellulosilyticusJCM 9152, assembly GCF_000513115.1. Taxonomy (GTDB): domain Bacteria; phylum Bacillota; class Bacilli; order Bacillales; family Bacillaceae_D; genus Halalkalibacter; species Halalkalibacter hemicellulosilyticus. The sequence continues at coordinate 56,105 of NZ_BAUU01000015.1, read as the reverse complement.
GTTTTTTAAAACGTGCTTTTTGGGCTGGTATAATGTTATGTTTTTTTGATACTGCTTCTTTTCCTCTTCTGTTTGCACATATACTTCCCCCTTACCTTAGTCAATTAAATAGTAATGTTAGTATGATAAATTTATTTTAAGAACATACATTGAATTGTTAATCTTCATTTCTAAACTCAACTCGTAACGTATTTTAAGAGAACCTCCTAGCAGTTTTTCTTAACTACGTCATAAGTAGTCATTACAAAGCTTGAGTTAATCTGAAGTGCCCTTCCATTCAGATTAACGTGTAACGTATGAAGCCAATGCCACCTCTGACTCGACTTACACCCATCTTGATTAAACTTCTTAGTGTTTTCTATATAAAAAAGGTTTCATTCAGTAGCCACTGAATGAAACCTTTTTACCCTTCCTTTTTAACCAATACTACAAAATGGTTGCTTGTCTTGATCCTTGATATCTGTTATCCATTTTTCAATGTCATATTTCTTTTCTATGAAAACTTGATGCCAAATGATAAAACAAATAACCGTCCATAATTTCCGACTATGATCAGCCTCTTCGCGAGCGTGTTCATAAAGAAGTTCTCGAACAAACGATTTATTAAGGAAAGAAGATGCCTCACTTTCTCGAATGAGTTCCTCTACCCACTCAAACCACTCATTTCGTAACCATACACGTAAAGGTACAGGAAATCCTAGCTTCCTACGAGCAACTACATGTGCAGGAATGCGATCAGCAAAGGCTTTTCGTAACATATACTTTGTTGTACCATTAGTTGTTTTAGCTTCGGGTGGCAATTTAGAGGCTACCTCAAATACATAGGGATCAAGAAAAGGTACTCTCAATTCCAGTGAATGGGCCATCGTCATTTTATCAGCCTTCATGAGAATATCACCACGTAACCAAGTCATTAAATCAATATGCTGCATTCGTTGTATCGGATCTTCTCCAACACTTTGCTGATAAATAGCATCAGTTATCCTACCATTTGTATATAATGAGTTATATGATTTTAATAATTTCATTTTTTCTGTTTCTTTAAACATAAACGCATTACCAATATAACGATTTTCTAGTGGAGTAATTCCTCGTTCGATCCAACTTTTCCCTTTTACACCTTCTGGTATAAGGTGAGCCAATTTGGCCAATACTGGCTTCAATGATGGTGGGAGCTTGTTAAATGGAGATAAGCTAATTGGTTCCCTGTAAATCGTATATCCTCCAAATAACTCATCTGCTCCTTCCCCGGAAAGAACCACTTTGACATGTTGACTTGCCTCTTTCGCAACGAAGTATAACGGTACAGCAGCAGGATCAGCAAACGGATCATCTAAATGCCAAAGAAGCTTCGGCAGCTCCTCTTTATAGGAATGGGCTGATAAATAAGAAACGTGATGTTCAATATCAAGATCCTTTGCTGTTTTTTCTGCTACATCCACTTCACTATAACCATCTTCTTCAAAACCTATTGAGAAAGCTTTTATACCAGGGTGATGTTCACTTGCCAAAGTTGTGATAATCGTAGAGTCAATACCACCAGATAAAAAACAACCTACTGCTACATCACTTCTCATATGCTTCTCAACTGAATCACAAACAACATTTTTGATATCTTTTATCCAGACATCTTCCGTTCGATATGTCGTAGTTAAAATAGGTTTCCAATAAAATTCTTTTTTCAAAGGTTTACCAATTTCTTTTATCGCAACCATGCCAGGCTCTACACGTAAAATCGATTCAGTCATCGTATAAGGCTCTGGTACATATTGGAATGAGAAATAATGATGCAGAGCTTGCTTATTAAGCTTTCCTTCCTGAATTCGTTGAGTTATGCATTTTTTTTCTGAAGAAAAAATAATGCTCTCTTCATCTTCATGATAATAAAGAGGCTTGATACCAAACCGATCTCGCTAATAATCGCCTGATTCTTAACCTTATCCCAAATAACGAAAGCGAACATACCTCTTAGTTTTTCCACAAACTGTATACCAACCTCACTATAAAGAGCTAATATGACCTCAGTATCTGAAGATGTTTGAAATTCTTTTCCTTTTTCCTTTAATTCGTCACGTAATTCAATATAATTATAGATCTCACCATTGAATACAATTGAATAGCGGTGATCCTCATAAGTGAGTGGTTGATTTCCCCCTTCTACGTCAATAATGCTTAATCTTGAAAACGCCATCTCAATATAATCTCCTTTTAAGTAACCGACCTGATCTGGTCCACGATGATGAATATAGCGATTACACTCCATCATCTTTTTATAGGAGCCTTTTTCAGCTTGCTCACTTATTCGAACAACAAAACCACACATGTTCATCTTCCCTTCTTCATCGAAAGCATCATTTGATTATAAAACGATTGAAGATCGATAAAGGTTACATTACTACAAATTTTTTAATTGTTCATATAGAAAATCATTCCCCATGCCTACACCTCAACGTAAGAGATCTCAAAAAACGATCGATCATGTTTTTTGACAGATAAATGGTCATCCATGGATTAAACATATGACGATTTTTCAAACATATCATTTATTACAGCTGATCTATACAAAAAATCGTCAACGACCTTTAATCGTTGACGATTCGACTTAATTTATTTTAAAGCTTGTATTCTTTTTCTTCATAAGGATGAGCAACCCATCCTTCAGTATCAATAAATAGACGAACAGCGACAACTTGACGATCATCCATTAACGTGAAAAAGTGAGGTGTATATTCTGGGACAGAAATCACATCACCGGCTTCTAGTTCAATGTCAAAATATCCATTTTCACCTTTTACTATGAAAATACCATGCCCTGCTGTAATAGCACGAACTTCATCATCTGTATGAGTATGAACATTCTCAAACTTTTTCAAAAGCTCCTCTAAATTAGGAGTACTTTCTGATAATGAAATCACATCCCAGTTCACATAGCCTCTCCGTTCACCTAATGAGCGAATATCATCATCAAAACTATTTAAAATTTCCTGCTTATCTTCATCTGATAAATCAAAGCGTTCCTTTAAATGATCTGGTAATTTAGACATATCCCATTTTTCATACAATACTTCTTGACTTTCAAGAAATGCTTTCACCTCTTCTGTCCCTTGAATCACTTCATTCGTGTTACGAATTTTAATAACTGCCATTTTTAATAACCTCCTTTAAATTTGCTGCTTTTGCATGAAGCAACTTCATTTGATATGAAAATAAAAATTCACAAGCCTCTAAATGACGCTTGGCCTCAAACGCATTACGCCCCCACACAGTAATACCATGATTACGAATTAGGACGGCCTTTGTGTCGGGTTCAATCACATGACTAATAGCCTTGCCCAACGTAGGAAGGTCAGCGTAATTTTCAACGATAGGGATCGTTAATTGACCATCTTCCTCCCAAATACCAAATGCTTTAATAAGCTCGACTCCTTTGAAAGTAATAAATCCTTGTTCAAAATAGAGATCAGATATTAAGTTATTATCTAGCGTATGTACGTGCAAACTGCAACCAGCATCCGTCTTTTTATACACTTCTAAATGAATGACCGTTTCAGCCGACGGCTTACCTTCATCCGTTAATGGCTGTCCATCTTCGTTAACTAGAACAAAATCCTCAAGCGTTTCTTTGTACTTATCCTTTCCACTTACCGTTACTAAACATTGAAGTGGATCATCCTGTACTTTAATTGATAAATTTCCACTAGTTCCTGGAAACCAATCTCTTTCTGCTAGTTCTCTTTTAATACTTGCAAGTTCATTCCATTGCAAAATCAAGCCTCAAGCCCCCTTTCGTTCAAGACTTCAATACAATCATGAAACGTGACAAATGGCGCATGTTTCAGATTCAATTGTTGACATTTTTCTAATAATAAATCTCGTGCTAAAACAAAATCAGCTTGTTTGGCTGCTTGTAAATCCGTAATTGAATCACCAATGACAATAATATCTCTACCTTTTGCTTCCTTACGGATAATAGAAGGCTTGCAGCAACCGCAATCATTTTCACAAAAAGCGTCACATTCATGGGGCCATTCAATTTTGATCGTCTCCTCAGCAAAGCTTGCCGAATTACAATAAACAGGTAATTTATACGCTTTTAATAAAGGTTCAACAAAGAAGTCAATTCCACCACTTACAATGATCAATTCTATTCCTTGTTCCTTTGTATACGTGACAAAATCGTCAAAGCCTTCGCGAATTCTAGCATCAGCTAAAATAAAATCGATCAACTGTTGTTTCGAAGAAGATGGCAACAAGCGGAAGAGCTGCCCGACACCTTGCTGAATTGAGATTTTTTCTTCTAAAATTTGATCCTTGATTTCATTCCACTCAGGAGGCGCAAATTCCTTCATAATCGCAATAATATTATCGTTCGTTGTAATCGTTCCATCAAAATCACAAAATATAACAGGCTTCATTCTTCTTACGCTCCTCCCCAAAGCTCAATTGCTTGGCGGAGTTCTACAGAATGCTGGGCGGCATCCTTTAAAGATTGACCTTGCATAACCGCATCAATTGCTTGGTGGAATGCTTTTCCACCTGCAGGTGCACCTCCAGGGTGACCATGAATTCCTCCGCCAGCATTAATCACACTATCGATTCCAAAGTCTTCGTATAACTTCGGTGTTAGACCAGGGTGAATACCAGCAGAAGGCACTGGAAAGGCCCGATGATACAGATCTTTAGCGGTTAATTCACGAGCAATCTTAATCGTTTCCTCCTTGGCCATCTCGACTGATCCATAAGGCGATGGGAATAAGACAAGATCCGCACCTGCCATGCGCGAAAGCTTTCCAAGAAGAAGAGAAGGAGATAGACCATAATCAGCTGATGAAATCATCGCACCTGAAAATGCAGGATGTGCCATAATAGGCAGCGGAATGTCCGGGTCCTCTGATAATTCTTGTAGCACGTCTAATCCATATAAGAATACATTGAATAGGAGCAAATCTGCTCCTGCATCTACAGCCCGCTTTGCTTGCTCCTTCAACTGAAACGTACGGCCTGTAATATTGGCTGCATATAGTGTTCTTTTCCCTGTCTCTTCTTCACTTTCCTTAAGTGCTTCTTTGCACACTCTTATGCGGTTAGTTAAAGGTGTCAGTTCATTTTCAAACAAGATTTCATCGTCTTTGACGATATCGACACCACCAAGTGCTTGACCTTTCATTTGTTCCTTCAAAGAAGATAGATCTCGGCCGATTACCCCTTTGAAAATGCTCATCAACAATGGACGATCATAAGCTCCTAAAAGTTTTCGTAGACCTTCTATCCCAACTTTTGGTCCAGGATATACTTTCTTTAAGTCTTCACTAAAGGAAAGATCCACTAACTTCACTTTACCATCCAAAGAGAGCTTTCCAAATACAGTTGTCAAAATGGCCGGAATATCATTCGTGAAATTCAAACTTGGATATCCAATCGTTATGACTGATTTTCCAGCTAAGATTTCTGTATTAACAACTCGCCCTTTATGCTTTTTTAATTGTTCTTGCTCGACTGAAGGAAGGTTTGTCCATGATCCAACCGTTAATCCAACAGCAATCGAATCGGCTTTTTTTTCAATATTCGTTGTTCCATCTATTAGGTAGGTTGCTAGTACCTCACCCATATTTGCCACCACCTATATATCAACAGTTATGTATTCGTTCATTAATTAAAAATTATGACAGTATTCTATTTTTTCGTCAATCTTTTTACTTTTCAAACAATCTGAATTGACAAACTATATTGAAAAAGTGTAACATGACCGTATATTAAATGGCGATGAATAACACTCTTATCATGAGAAGGCTGAGGGATTTGGACCGATGACGCCCGGCAACCTGCATTACGCAAAGGTGCTACTTCCAACAGAATGAAACCATTCTGAAAGATGAGAGGAACGAACAGTACTGTTTCAATCCTCTTGATCAATCAAGAGGATTTTTCATTTGATAGAGCGAAAGGGAGGAAAGATGATGACAATAGATACTGTTAAATACGAACCTTTTACAATTGAAACTGCAGTAGACTATAGTAAACAAATCGGGCTATTTGAACAAAGTGATTTATTAGAAGCTGAGGAAATTGGAGATGGCAATCTCAACCTCGTTTTTCGCATTCAAAATAAAAATACGAATAAATCAATTATATTGAAGCAAGCCTTACCGTACGCAAAGGTTGTCGGTTCTAGCTGGCCATTAACGCTTGATCGTGCTCGTATCGAAAGCGAAGCATTGAAACACGCCTATGAAGTGGTACCAGAGTTTACGCCTCGTGTTTATCATTCTGATCATACATTGGCTGTTACGGTCATGGATGACTTATCTCATTTACAAATAGTACGAAAAGGATTAATTGAGGGGAATGTTTATCCTCGTCTCGCGCGAGATATCGGGACTTTTTTAGCGCATACGTTATTTTACCATTCTGATTTTGGGATGAATCAACAAGAGAAAAAGAAATTGACGTTAAAATTCAACAACCCTGAGCTTTGTAAAATTACAGAAGATCTTGTATTTACAGACCCATTCTTTGATCATGACACAAATAATATTCCGAGCAAATTAAGAGAGTTTGTCGAAACAACACTTTGGTCAGATAAATCATTAAAAAGAGAAGTTGCTTCTTTGAAACACCTATTCTTAACAAAAGGAGAAGCGCTCATCCACGGGGACCTACATACTGGTAGTATATTTGCTTCGGCAGAAGAAACAGTTGTCATTGATCCCGAATTTGCCTACTTCGGCCCAATCGGCTTTGATATCGGTGCCTTTATTGCTAATATTCTACTAAACTATCTCTCTCAAGAAGGTCATATTGAGGATGAGCAGGCAAGAAACGAATATCAAGACTATTTACTAAGTGTATTAACAGAAACATGGAATGTATTTGATGTGGAATTCGGTGCCCTATGGCAAGACAATGCTCAAGATTCATTTATGAAAGTAGATGGTTACTTAGATGATGTTCTTAATCAAATCTTTCAAGATACTCTTGGCTTTGCTGGATGTAAAATGATTCGTCGCATGATTGGATTAGCTGGTGTCGAAGACGTTGAAGCGATTGAAAATGAGGAATTACGCTTAAACGTTAAGCGTACTGCAATTACACTGGGTAAATTACTTATTCAAAACCGCTCACAAATAACATCCATTAATGAACTAAAGAAGGTTGTGACACAATGACAAAAGCAGTAGAACCGATTCGTTCAGTTGAATGGAAGAACAATCATGTTAAACTTCTGGACCAACGACTATTACCACAGCAAACCGTATTTTTAACATTAACAACGATACAAGATATTTGGGATGCTATCTTTGAATTAAAAGTAAGAGGTGCTCCAGCCATTGGTATATCTGCTGCCTATGGGTTATGTTTATGGTCTCAAGCATTTGAAGGAGATGATTTTCAGACTTATTTAACTTCACTCCAAGAACAGGCCACTTACTTAGAGTCAGCAAGACCTACTGCTGTCAATTTATTTTGGGCTATTAGACGAGTTGTTAACGTTACTAAATCAGTAAGCTCTGTAACAGAGGCAAAGCAACTCATACTAAATGAGGCAAAGCTTATCCAAGAAGAAGATGAAGCTGTTTGTAAAGCGATTGGCGAATACGGGTTAACTTTATTTAATGAAGGTGATACTCTTCTTACACATTGTAACGCTGGTGGAATCGCGACTGCACGATATGGTACAGCTCTTGCACCTTTTTACCTTGCAAAGGAGCAAGGAATCTCATTAAATGCCTTTGCTTGTGAGACAAGACCTGTCTTGCAAGGAGCACGTCTAACGGCATGGGAATTACAAAACCTTGGTGTAAACGTCACTCTAATCACAGACAATATGGCTGCCCATACAATGAAATCAAAAGGGATCAACGCAGTAATAGTCGGAGCAGATCGAATTGCAGCTAATGGAGATACCGCTAATAAGATTGGAACATTCGGTATTGCTTTAATCGCTAAAGCTTTAAATATTCCATTTTATGTCGCTGCTCCACTATCAACAATTGATTTAGATACAACTTCTGGTAGTGAAATCGAAATTGAAGAGCGACATGCTGATGAAATAAGAACGATTAATGGTCAGCAAATCTCTCCTAAAGATATACAAGTATACAATCCTGCTTTTGATATAACTCCGTCTGAGTATATTACTGGTATCATAACAGAAAAGGGAGTTATTAAAGGGAATTATATCGAAAAGTTAGCTAAATTGTTTTAACTAGATAAGAAATAAAGGTTTGTCACAAAAGGTTACTTGTTTCTTTTGCGACAAACCTTATTATTTATGGTTCGCTCATTTCGTTTTTCATTTGTTCCAATATTTTCTTTTCTAATCTTGAAACTTGTACTTGTGAAATCCCTAATCGGTTAGCAACTTCAGACTGAGTCTGATCTTTATAATATCGTAAATAAACAATTAATCGTTCACGTTCATCCAAATCTCGTATCGCTTCCTTTAAAGCGATTTTATCAAACCATTTCGTTTCTGTTTGATCAGCAATTTGATCAAGGAGTGTAATTGGATCGCCATCATTTTCATAGACAGTTTCATGGATTGATGACAATGATTTACTCGCTTCTCCAGCAAATACAACTTCTTCTGGTGAAATATCTAAATATTTGGCAATTTCATTAACCGTTGGCGTTCGTCCTAGCGTCTTTGTCATTTCATCTTTTACTTTGCGAATTTTGTTACTTAATTCCTTAATAGAACGACTCACCTTTACCGTACCATCATCTCGCAAAAAGCGCTGAATTTCTCCAATAATCATCGGAACAGCATATGTTGAGAATTTCACATCATAGGAAAGATCAAATTTATCTACTGATTTAATTAATCCAATACACCCAATCTGAAACAAATCGTCAGCCTCATACCCTCGATTCATAAAGCGCTGAACAACGGACCACACGAGGCGAGTATTACGATTAACAATCATGTCCCTTGACTCTTGATCTCCGGCTTGACTTTTCGCAATTAATTCCTTTACTTCCTCATCAGTAAAATGAGGTCGTTGCTGCTTTTTTTGCTGTTTAACCTCCACATCCATAGTCAAAACCCCTTAATTACACATAGCTTTGCTATTTGTAAGAGTTTTCTTCAAATAAACGGTTGTCCCAATCATCGGTTCTGAGACAACATCAACTTGATCCATGAAGTTTTCCATAATCGTAAAGCCCATTCCTGATCGTTCAAGCTCTGGCTTTGACGTATATAATGGCATTCTCGCTTCTTCAATGTCTTGTATTCCTAGCCCTTCATCACGAATAATGAGTTCAATAGCACTCTCAACTAATTTAACATGAATATATACGAGCCCATTTGGATCGTTATGATATCCATGAATAATCGCATTCGTAACAGCTTCAGATACGACTGTTTTAATTTCCGTTAGTTCATCCATCGTCGGATCAAGCTGAGCAATGAAAGCAGCAACCGTTATTCTAGCAAATGATTCATTTTGACTAACAGCCGAAAATTGTAAGTCCATATGATTTTTCATTTAGGCCACCCCCAAAGTCTGTAACGCATACTGCTCGCTCTCTTCTAAACGAATAATTTTAAATAAGCCTGAAAGTTCAAACAAGCGTTTAACAGCTGGTGAAATGGCACAAACAACCATTTCACCACCCACTGCCTTTACTTGCTTATACCTACCTAATATGACGCCAAGACCTGAGCTATCCATAAATGAAAGTTGCTCCAAATTTAAAACGATATGTCTCACTTCATGTTGTACTAGCTTATTCTCTACCTGCGTTCGCAACTCCTCTGCCGTATGATGATCAAGCTCTCCAACGAGGCGAACAAGTAATACAGCTCCTCTTTCCTCTACACCAATTTGCAAACTCAACATGATCACTCTCCCTCTAGGTTCAATTTGCACAAAAGATGTGCTCCTTTGCTAGAGAAATTCTCCTTATTCACTGTTACTTCCTGCTTCATGACAAAACTAGTGTGATTTCGAACAAAGTAGTCAATCTCCTTAAGAAGATACAGCAAATTTCCCAATCGTTCGTTTGAATATCGTCCACCATGATGCTTCCTGCACTTCGCTCTCTGCTAATAAATTCGTTTTGTTTAACACTTGTCCTTCTTTTTCAATATAAAGAGTTCCAATTACAGCACCTTTTTCAATCGGAGCACGTAAGTCGTCATTTAACTGTATGCGTTCAACAACATCATCTATTTTTACTCCTTTTTTCGTTAGTAGTGATACCGATTCAGCAGTCATTGCTGCAACCTGCTTCTTATCCCCTTTACTAACGTTCACATCTGCCATCACATAACCACGGTCATATAATTTATGTGTTTCATATTGACTAAACGAATAATCTAGCATCGACGTAATTTGAGCGTTTCGTTCCTTTGGAGAAGGTGCCCCCATTACAACCGTAATAATTCTCATTCCCTTTTTCTCAGCTGTAGCTGCTAAGCAATATTTCGCCTCTTGAGTAAAGCCAGTTTTCAACCCATCTACTCCAGGATAGAATTTCACTAGCTTATTCGTATTTACAAGCCAAAACGGGTCTTCACTATCTTGACGTAAATAATCTTCGTAAATCCCAGTGAAAGTTGTGATGTCTTCATATTTTAATAATTCCTTCGACATGATCGCCAAGTCATGAGCAGATGAATAATGATCATCAGCTGGAAGACCATTGACATTTACAAAGTGAGTATGCTCTAATCCTAAGTCCTTAGCCTTGTTATTCATCATATCGACAAATTCTTCTTCTGTCCCAGCGATATGCTCAGCCATTGCGACAGATGCGTCATTGCCTGAAGCAACCGCGATCGCCTTCAGCATATCACGGACAGTCATCTCTTCACCCGGTTCTAAAAAGATTTGTGATCCCCCCATAGAGGCTGCATATTCACTTGTACGAACCATGTCATCATATGTAATCACTTCACGTTCAAGTGCCTCCATAATTAATAGCATCGTCATAATTTTAGTCATACTAACAGGTGGTAATTTCTCGTCTTTATTTTTCTCAAAAATAATTTCACCTGTATCTCGTTCAATAACAATTGCTGAGGTTGCATTTTCAGCTAATTTCACTTGTTTCTCGGCTGCAGTAACTGTCGGTGCCCATAAACCGATAATAATACTGACACATACAATACTGGATAGAACTTTCCTCATCTCCATCCGACCTCCAATTTTATTTTCATTGTCGTACTCACAACCTTTGTGACACTTCACCTAAGTTTGCTCTTTCCATCTTTACCATTTTTTTAATCTTTATACATTTCATTTTTGCTCGTGGCATTTGAAAGAGCAAAATAGCTCGGAAGGATGTACCTCCCGAGCTACGCCATCATTATAAAAGGAACTTAATTATTTTGAATAGCCACCCATTTGTGACTCAGCTTGTTGTACCAAGCGCTTTGTAATTTCTCCACCAACTGAACCATTTGCGCGAGACGTTGCATCAGGACCAAGTTTCACACCGAATTCTGAAGCAATTTCATACTTCATTTGATCCAATGCCTGTTGAACACCAGGTACTACTAATTGGTTACTATTATTGTTAGCCATATTATCTCACCTCACTTTGTTGTGTTCACCATTAGCTTGCTTCCACTCCTTCAATCTATACTTAGTGAAAATTGCCAACAAAATCATCTTCTTTGAGCGTCAAACTTCACTTTGCTACATAAAACTTTTCGAAGTACGCAAACTATCGTTGAAAACTATTTCAGAAAGAAAGGATAAAATTAAATCATGGAAATGAAACGAATCAAACAAATTCTTTCATCAACAGCTGATGTAGACGTCACATATAATGGAACATCTGTTTGGATTGATGAGTTCAACGAATCTGATCATACAGCTGTTGTTCATTTACGTGGACCTCTTGAAGAACGTACGATTGTACCCATAAGTGAATTAAACGAAGAATTTGAAAACTAGACAGGCAAATTACTCTTTGCTTTTATTTCAAATTAATATCGAGTCAGGAACAAAAAGTAGTTCAATCAAAGAAAAATTCAATGTTGAGAGGCTGGGACAAAAGTATTTCTATAAATGAAAAACCGAACAAATCTAGAGTGGAGCACATTCACCGCTCCTGAAATATACTTCGCTTTCCGCGGGAAGCTGGTGAGCCTCCGCGTGCTACACACGGCGGGGTCTCACCTTTGCTTTTCATGAGGCCACTGAAAAAGTGAAAATCACACTTTTCCAGTGGCCTTTAAGTAATGTGCGTAGCCGTTGCCCGAATTTGAAAGCCTTGCTATGAGTGGGTTCCTCATAGAAATGCGCGCAACGAGCGGAGCCACTACTCTTCTTTGAGTTACTAGAAAGGACTTTTTCAGTGCTCTCCTTTTCATCCCCAGGAGTTTATCCGCTACTTTCTCTAAATGCTCAGAACCTCAGCTAAAGACTTTTGTTATGTCCCAGTCTCTACCTTAGTGGTACCGCATTTTTATTTAATGGTTTCGGATAAATTGGACTCATCTAATTCTAATTCAAAAATTGTCTAGAACCATCTATTCACCCAATAATTTCCATATCCTTATATCGATTTATCAAACTGTTAGCGCTTGTTTAATGTGTAGGCAATTACAGAATTAAACACAAAAAGCGAAAAAATGAACAAAGCTAGGAATATGCCGTGTCCATAGGTACATACAGGAATAAAATAAATTTATAGTATAAGGTAAAGGGAGCGATGTTTATTGTGGCTGATGTAGGGATTGTCATGCCGGTGTATAAACAAAACAGTAAAATATTCAAAAAAGCTATAGAGTCTATCATTAATCAAAAATACTTCAATTTTCAGTTTGTTATAGTCATTGATGGCATAACCCCCAATGTAGAGCGTATTGCTCAACACTACGCCAGAAAAGATCCAAGAATTATTGTTATTTCAAGGCAAAATAATAGTGGAACTGCAGCTGCTCTAAATATTGGCTTTGATTATTTAATGAAGCAAAGAAAAATAGAGTTTTTAACCTGGGTATCAAGCGATAATATTTACTATCCTAATTTTGTTGAAGTTTTAAGAAAACAATTAAAAAAATCACCGCCAGAAGTTGGCTTAGCATATGGAAGTTTTAGATTCGTGAACGACCAAGGTAAAAAAATTGATAAAAATTACAATTTATTAAAATGGCAAAATCAACCGAAAGAAAACTTAGTAAACTATTACTTTCTCGGTTACGCATTCATGTATAAGAAAAGGATCGCTCAGAAAATAGAAGGCTACAAATACACGCCAGTCGAGGATTTGGATTTTTTTTTACGTTTAACTGAACACTGTGATATCACCTTTGTTCCAATAGAACTTATGGATTTCAGACTTAACTCTCCTCACAGTAATTCGATTGAAATAAATAATTCAGAGGAAAAACGTAGGATGAGACGTTATTTGATGTTCCTTGTTATGAACGAGGCGCTTCAGCGGAGGAATATCAGCCCTGAGCTAACGATTATCTTCCCTGTAGGAGATTCTTCAGAAAAATCCATACAAGCTTTGGAGAATATTCTAGATCAATTTTTATCAAATTTTAAGTTGATCATTTATGACGTTTCGGCCAATAAAGAATTTCTTCCTGTAATAAATGAGATTCCTGATATTCGCACACAATATTTTTCGGCACCAAGCGGCAATTTAGACGAAATTTCATTAAAAAGCTTGGAGTTAGCGGATACAAGGTTCGTCATGTTTTTTCGATCAGAAAACTGCTTTCAGCATCCGGAACAACTTAAAGAAATGTTAAATGCCGCTTGCACCAACCCTTTTAATAGCCAAGGTTCAGCCGGGCTTGTGTATCCTAAATTCGGAAAAATATATCCAAAAGAATATCTATCATCTTTACTAAACGACAACAACAATTAAATGAATTCATAAGGTAAAAAGATACCAATCTGTTCTTCTGGTTGGTATCTTATCTTTATAAAATGCAACATTCAAAAACGGCAATAAAAATCGAAACACCTATCGCCCATGATTCTAAGCAACAGGTTGTTTCAATTGTCATTATTTTATTAAAGCAGTGACCAAGCCGTTCAACAGGAAGCATCAAATCGATATTCCTTCCCTAGAAAATCTTGGATAATTCTATTTTTTTCTTTTTCATCAGATATCATGTCTCCAATGACGTTAAGTGGATTACCATTTTCATCTTTCCATAAGCCCTGCACCTTTTTCTCATTTTCCATGGAAAATGCTGCATTCCCCTTATGACTATGATTTATATAGACCCTCTTTTTTATTATTTCGTGTGGAAGCCTTATCGCTGCAGCCCATATTCCCATGGGATTTGGTTGGAAAATGTTATGCCTCATTCCCTCTAAATAATCTTTAACCCGATAGATTAAACAATTAAATGAACTTGAGATGTTATAATATTCAGCGAGCTCATTCGTGACAGAATCATAAATATAGCCATTTTGACAAACTAACACTTTTGTTTGACTTTGGGGTTTGTAATGATAAAGATAATTAATATAATTTTTATGGTACGCATCATCGCTATAAAGATGGAGTTCATAGAAAAATGTATAGCCTTTAATTGCGTTTATTACAGCTCCTTCATATTCACTACTGGAAACAAACCTAATATTGAAAGGTAGAGGCGGATAATTTTGCAATGCTTCTTCAATAAATTTTCTGGAACTATCATGATACACGATAAAAGCGAGATAGTTTGGATTTGTTTGGTTAAGAAGACTCAATAAAGTAAATTTCATGAAAATAGCGACCCTTTTATTAATCCATTCCTTTGTAAGATGTGTATCATCCCTAGGAATATTCGGATAATCAATATTATCTGACAATAGCGTCCTCCGAACATTCAAATTATTAAAAGGAATATAGACAATAATACGGTTATTAGCAACTTTCGGGCCTTTATACGCAGGTTTCCCCAATATTCATCACTCCTTACATAAAATTAGTTCATATACACTCCTAAATAATATGAATCTTATTTTATGTTGGTTTGAATAACTTACCTAGATTTAGTGAAATTTTTGAAAGAAAACTTTGATTCACTTTTCATTAATCTTCTTTTTACATCTGAAACCTGTGTTATTGTACCCTTCATTTCATTTTTGAAGCAATTGTTTATTCTCCCTTTTTTCAAATCCCAGCGGTTATCTAGAGGCCAATGAACAAGTTTATGCAAAGCTAGTGATGTTTTGTATGAATAACATGTTCCAGTCAGCATTTTAAACCATTATTTAATTATATAGTTTTTTATAAAAGAGATCGGACTACTCAAAGTGAAATTACCATTCATATAAAGAATCATAAGGTGATTCAATTGTAGATCAAAACTAATAACTAAATCAGGAATATGCCGTGATCATCATACTCTACGGGAATACACTGATCGTATAAAACATAATTATATGATTTTTGATAATGTGCTTCTGATATAAAGAAAATGGTCATTGTCAAAAAAAAAGAAAGAAGGTGCCATATGTATAAAGACAAAACAGTAATCTTCATTCATATACCCAAGACTGGAGGAACTTCATTAGCTGAAATGATAAAAAAGCATTACAATCCAGCCGAAGTTCAAGAAGTTAAATTTGCATCGATAAATACAATTAAAAAAATAAACGAAAACATAAAACTTGTAACAGGTCACCACGTTTTCGGCCACTATCAAGACACAGGACCATGTGTATACGTAACGATGCTACGGGACCCAGTTGAGCGTTTGATCTCACAGTATTATTATGACAAATATGTACTAAAAATCGATGGTATTGCAAGATATAGTTTAGAAGAATATGCACAATTGGATTACAATGTAAACTTGCAAACAAAATATATTGCTGGTGGTACAGTGAATGTAAAGCAAGCTATTTCCAATTTAAAAACTTTTGCATTTTTTGGAATAACGGAAATGTTTTCAGAGTCCTTAGTGTTGATGGAAAAGACATTCGGGTGGAAAAACTCTCCTTATTCAAAAATAAATGTAAATGAAAAGAAACCAAAAATTGAAACGATACCAAAAGAAACAATAGAAAAAATAGAAAAAGCAAACTTCTTCGATATACAACTATATAAATGGGCTAAAAAACATTTTGAAAAACGGTTAAGGTATAACAAATAAGATGAGCTCGTTTTTTAAAAAGGATGAAACGATGCTGGAAATCTGTTTAGCGTCTCCTTAATCAAGTACATTTTGTACTTGATGGTGAATTAGAGACCAACGTAGTATAAAAGATTGAAACTTCCCCTCCTTTAAACCAAAGATCTGTTTCGTCTTTTCAAATGGATAGAGTATTGAGAAGTAGCCTATATAGCCATGGATCAATAATTGAAGAAGGATGAACAACCTTTGTTGAAAGTTCAGTATTCGAAGGTTTTTTTATTAGTACAGCAACTCTTGTAACTCCTAAATTGCTACAATGAGAAATACTGAGCCTTATATCTGTTCAAATATAGAGAATTCTATTTTTCTTTTTAATCGGTTATTATTACTTCACTTTAGTCTATCCATAAGTCCTATACTTTTTTATTCTCCATGAACAATGCTGCATTACCCTTATGGCTATGATTTATATAAATATTCGCTTCTATTTCTTGTGGAAGCCTTATGCTCCAGCCCATATTCCCGTGAGAGATGATCGAAAATGGTATGCCTTACCTTATTCCCTCTATATTATCTTAAACCTAATAGATTAAACATTTAAATAACTTGAAATATTATACTATTTAACGGGCGCGCTAGTGAGCGAATCATCAATATAGCCATGTTAACAAACTTCACTTTTCTTTGACACCTTAGTTTTATGGTACGTACCATTGCTGTAAAGATGGCGTTTCCAAAATACCATCCGGTTACCGCTTTTCAACACCAACATATTCGTCTCTATCTTAAGTCTAAAGAACAATAGCATAAGTATAATAGCCGTGTCAGTGAAACTCCTCTTTCATAGTATGTACAGAGTCATTTTAAATTAATAGGAAATTCTTCTAGAAACAGCTTTATACAAGGAGAGATGTTAATGTTTCAAAATAAGACTATATTAGTAACTGGTGGTACGGGTTCTTGGGGATATGAACTAGTCAAAAAATTACTTCATTTTAACCCAAAAGAAATTCATATATTCTCACGAAACGAGTATGCTCAAGTCAAGATGAATCGAATGTTTTCAGATTATAACTGCTTAAAATATGTGATAGGTGATGTGCGGGATTTTGAAGCAGTATCTAACGCAACGAAAGAGGTTGACTATGTTTTTCATTTGGCAGCATTGAAACATGTACCGGTATGTGAAGATCAACCTTTAGAAGCTATAAAAACCAATATTATTGGTACAGAAAATATCATTAAAGCCAGTATCCATCATGGGGTAAAGAAAGTTATTGATGTTTCGACAGACAAAGCGGTTGACCCAGTGAATCTTTATGGATTAACGAAAGCTGTCGGTGAAAAATTAATCATTCAAGCAAACCAATTAAGTAAAGATACAAGATTTGTTTGTATCCGTGGCGGAAATGTTATTGGCACCAATGGTAGCGCCATTCCTTTTTTTAAGGAACAAATTATCCATCGCCATCAAGTACCGCTTACTTCCAAAGAAATGACACGCTTTTTCCTTACGGTTTCGCAAGCAATTGATTTACTGCTCAAAGCTTCCGAGATAGCTATTGGCGGAGAGACTTTTGTAATGAAGATGAAGTCATGTAGAATTGTCGATTTAATTAGAGTTTTGGAAGAACAATATGCAACGAAAGGCATTGAAATAAAAGAGATTGGTATTCGTCCAGGAGAAAAACTTCATGAAGTATTAATATCAAATTACGAATCAAAAAACACTTATAAATTTGATGAAGAATACTATGTCATTCTCCCTTCACATCCTTCAGATAATCTAGTAAAAAAATATAGTCAATTACCTAAAGTATTGTTCAACAAATATCAATCCAATGATGAACTAATGTCGCTTAGTGAAATAGAAAAAATCCTTAAAAAAGCAAATGTTCATTCTTCGTAAGGCGGTGCTTTAATGAAAAATGTGAATGTTTTAATAACTGGAGCTAATGGTTTTATAGGCAAGAATTTATATGTTGCTTTAGAAGAAATGAAGAATGTTTCAATTAAAACCTATACGAGAGATCAAACAATTAAAGAATTGGAGCAATTTTTAAACCAAGCAGACGTAGTTTTCCATTTGGCAGGAGTTAATCGAGTAAAAGATGAGGATATTGAATTTGTAGAAGGGAATATCAATCTCACAGAAAAGATTACTGGAATCCTTAGAAAGATTGACAGGAAACCAATCATTGTCATGTCATCCAGTATTCAAGTAACAAATAACACACCTTATGGAGAAAGTAAGAAAAAGGCAGAAGAAATCTTAGAAAAATACGCACAAGAGACGAATCATAACCAGGTTTTTATTTACCGCTTAACAAATGTGTTTGGAAAATGGGGAAAACCAAATTATAACTCAGTAGTTGCGACTTTTTGTTATAACATATCACGTGGTTTAGACGTCGATATACATGATCCTCTTAACGAAATAGAATTAGTATATATCGATGATGTCATTAAAGAATTTAAAAATCGAATTTATTGTTTAAAAGAAAAAAGTAAACCATTCATTCATCAAGTGACCCCCACTTATAAAATAACTCTAAAAAAACTGGCAGCTCAAATTTATGAATTTTATAATCTACGAAAAAATTTGATCATGCCTGATTTATCCAATCCACTAACTAAAGCACTTTATTCAACTTATCTATCTTATTTAGACCAATACCAATTTGCTTATAATTTAGAAATCAAAAAAGATCTTCGGGGGAGTCTAGTGGAACTTTTAAAGTCGGACCATTTTGGGCAAATTTTTATTTCAACATCCCACCCAGGTGTAATTCGTGGCAATCACTATCATCACACTAAAGTTGAAAAATTTTGTGTAATTAAAGGAAAAGCAAATATTAAACTCCAGAATATAATATCTGATGAAATCTCTTCGTACGTAGTCACGGGTGATAAAGCACAAATTGTAGATATCCCTCCAGGGTATACACATTCCCTTGAAAACATTGGGGAAAGTGAATTGATTGTGTTATTTTGGGCGAATGAAATATTTGACAAAGACCGTCCAGATACTTATTTTAGAGAGGTGGAAAATGAATAAAAAAAAAGTTATGACTATTGTAGGTACAAGACCTGAGATTATACGTTTATCGGCTGTCATTCAAGCATGTGATCGATATTTTAATCATATTCTTGTGCATACGGGGCAAAATTGGGATCGAAATTTAAATGATATTTTTTTTGATGAATTGGAGTTAAGAAAACCAGACTATGTATTAAATGTTGTGGGGAAACATCTAGGTGAAACCATTGGGAATATTATTTCTAAATCATATGAAATTTTATTAACAGAAAAGCCAGATGCCTTATTGATATTAGGGGATACCAATAGTGCATTGAGCGCAATTGCTGCTAAGCGACTAAAAATTCCAATATTTCACATGGAAGCAGGGAATCGCTGCTTTGATGAAAACGTACCTGAAGAAATCAATCGAAGATTAGTCGATCATATTAGTGATGTTAATTTACCTTATACTGAGCATAGCCGCCGTTATTTATTGAGTGAAGGAATCAGAAAGGAATTCATTTTTGTTACAGGATCTCCAATGCCCGAAGTAATTGAACTTTACAAAGAAAAGTTTGATAATAGCAAAATTTTAGATGATTTAAAATTAGAACCGAAAAAATATATTATAGTTAGTGCCCATAGGGAAGAAAATATTGATCATGTACAAAACTTTAAAAATTTAATGCATGGATTACAACAAGTAGCTGACACATATAAAGTACCAGTCCTTTATTCTACCCATCCAAGAAGCATGAAGCGAATTCAAGATTCCAATATCCAATTACATCCTCTTATCAAAATCCACAAACCATTTGGATTCTCAGACTACAATAAACTTCAACAAAACGCTTTCTGTGTGCTTTCCGATAGCGGAACTTTAAGTGAAGAATCATCTATCTTAAACTTTCCCGCAGTATTAATTCGAACAAGTACTGAGCGTCCTGAGGTATTGGATAAAGGATCAATCGTAATAGGCGGAATTACTGCAACAGAAATAATACAGTCTATTGAGCTGGCCACAGAAATTTCTAGTCATAATGTACAAAGAATTTTATCACCTGATTATAAAGACACAAATGTATCAATTAAAATTGTTAAACTTATTGAAAGTTATACTAAAATTATAAACAAAAGAGTATGGGGAAATAATGAGTGAATAAAGAAAGACATTGTCATATACATTCAATAATCTAAATGTACAAAAACGAAGTAATAAAAATTATACCACGGTTGACATCTCTCTAGAGGAAAAATCGCCTGATCTCATAAAATCCATTAGGAACCCTTCTACCACTGAAGGGACTACTATTTTTTATAATAACCACTTCAATTTGTGCCAATCTTTGAGAGAAGTTTCAATACCAGATATTACGTAACAAAATAACTTCCCTCCTATTCTTTTTATAAGTCTATGATTTTTAGTTTTTTTTGAGCCCACTCTAAGTAATACACTAGTAATTAAAGAGAATATTCTAATTACTTTATATTGTAATAATTAGAATTCATTCATCAATAAAATCCAATGGGGATGAGAAAACAATGGAAAAGGTTTCGATTATTATTCCATTCTACAATTGCCAATATGTTGAGAAAGCAATTGAAAGTGCACTGAACCAAACTTATCAAAACATAGAAGTCATTGTTGTTGATGATGGTTCTACAAAATATATAGAAAGAATAACCCCCTATTTAGATTCCATACATTATATTCAAAAAAAGAACGGTGGTACAGCCAGTGCATTAAATACAGGGATTCGTTATGCAACTGGAGAATATTTTGCTTGGTTGAGTTCCGATGATCTTTTCAAGCCTGATAAGATTTCCAAACAATTAAAGTTCATGAAAAGGTGTGGATCGTTTTTTTCTTTTTCTTCGTATATTTTAATTAATTCTAATGGAGATTCCTTGCGAAAAATAGATCAAGTTTCGAAAAGAATTGCATTGATAAAATCTCTATTAAAGACCTGCTCTATTAATGGATGCACAGTCCTAGCAAAAATGGATGTTTTTTCTAATGTTGGATTGTTTGATGAATCATTACTTTATGCAAATGATTATGATATGTGGTGTCGTATTTTACTAAAATATGATTATTGTTGTATTCATGAACCCCTTGTCTTCTACCGTATTCACGAAAATATGGGAACGAAAAAACATATTTATGAGATAATAAAGGAAACTGAAATAGTAAAAAGTAGATATAATCAGCCTCTAAAGAACCTCATTACTAAACTACGAAAAAAAGCTTCTGAAAAATAGAAAAAATCAAAAAAATTTTCCCAATTAAATAATTAATTAGAAATTAAGGGGAAGCTATTCAAGTCAAAGTGAAAAATAGACAACAGTTCTGTAGGCTTTTCTTTATATCGAGTAAAGGACCGTTGTGTCGCAACCGCTCTTGGAAAAGTCTTGTAAACAGTACGTGATAAGCGCAACCAAGAGTTGATTACACACCGCCTTCTCTTGCCACATAGAGCGTTTTGAACAGGGAGGTGTTGTCACTTGAAAAAAGTCTCGATCTTACAGCGAAAGCGATGCAACTCATGATTTTTTCGGCAGACAAGTCAAAATAGTTCGTGACTTATGACGACATTTCCCTGGCTATCTCGATTAAGCGCAAAGGTGGGGTTATTTTTGGCTCTTACGCAATTTGGGTGATTTTTGTTTTAGTGTTTCTCTTATGGGTAACGACTGTAAGGGGTGATTTTGAAATGATTTTAGCTGAAGTATCTAATTATACCAGCAAGAGGGAGAAGGTCTTCTCTTTTGTTATGGAACTATTATCAAAAAATGCAGTTTGCCCTAAGTGCTCTATGATGCATGATTATCTTTAATCTATCGAAAAGAGGCGGTGAAGTCGCCTTCTCTCTTTCACCGGATTGGATGACTTCTCTTGGAGGCAAGGTCATTTTTACGGCACTTTAATATGCGACTTAAAAACACATGAACCTGTTAATCTATTAGAAAACCGAGAGGAAGAAACGGTGAGTTTCTTCTATTAATCTATTTAAACGATTTAAAAGAGTTCGTAAGTCTTGGGTATACCGGTTATAAGCTACGAAACACAGGATATAAGGAAAGTTATTCCGCCATTCGTACTCGTGTTCAAGACCTACGAAAAGACACAAAGCGTGCATTAGAAAAGGAAAATATCGTAACAAGAAAACATATTAAATCGCTTTTTTGGAAGCCA
Organism: Halalkalibacter hemicellulosilyticusJCM 9152; assembly: GCF_000513115.1. Classification (GTDB taxonomy): domain Bacteria; phylum Bacillota; class Bacilli; order Bacillales; family Bacillaceae_D; genus Halalkalibacter; species Halalkalibacter hemicellulosilyticus. The sequence continues at coordinate 33,836 of NZ_BAUU01000015.1, read as the reverse complement.
CTTATAACGTTAAAACCATCCAAAAGAGAAACGCTTAATCAAGTCCTTGAACGTTTTCCAAGGATGAAAGAACTTTATGGTTTCATACAATTATTTCGAGATATGATCACAACAAAAAACATAACTATATTTAATTATTAATCTCTTAATAACCATTAAGCGATTGTTATGTGGACTCGCGTAAGTCTTACTCTCTTAAAAAAGTGAGTTATTCATAGACTGTAAAAAAATCATACTTCCAAAAGGTTAGGACCAAAATTGCGTAAGAGCCTATTATTTGACGGTCACACTGTAAACCCTCTTGGACGTACAATTGTAAGAGGGAGTACTTCAGACTCACCTGTCGAACTATTCTCAGCAGTTACACTAGGCTGAATGATACTAGCCCACTTGGAGCGTAATGGTGGAACCTCCATTGTACTTCTAATCTTTACAATAAAGGCATCTTCGGTCGATACATCAAATAACCGAGTTTCAATGGTTCTTGGATCTACTCTAAATCTTACTTTTTCTACTACATTATTATTCTCATCTAGTACTGTAGCAATAATAATTACAGGTTTCCTTTTGTGACCATTCCTCACAGCAACCCTGACATTGGTAAATCTTTGGGACGTATATGGCGGTGTACCAAATTCATTACTAACCGGCTCTGTAGTCCATACTAGTTTAGTCTGCGCCGTTGGCATATATATAGCCACCTTTCTTTTAATATTCTTATTTCTCTTTTATACTATTAAATTATTAATGATTAGTGTGGGTAAAGAACATTAGACAATAGTATATTTTTAAATGAAAGCTTTAACTCAACGCTTTAAGCATTTCCAAAAAACAGTTTGCATATTGTTCCGAAGTAAATTGCTTTTTGATTGTATGTTGTGTGTTAGATATTATTTGGGTTCTAAGCTTTTTATTTTCTATTATTTCCTTTCCCTCTTCTATTGCCTTATGAATATGTCCAATTTTGTATAATTTCCCTGTAATATTGTGAATAACAAAGCTTTCAACACCACCAGAATGGGTTGTTAACACGGGACATTGGCAGGACATTGCTTCAAGTACTGAATACCCAAAACCTTCAAGATAAGAGGTTGAACATACGAAACCACCAGATGAAGCAATTAATGAATAATAATGGGGCATTTTAAGGTGTGGGATATTATTATGGGAGGTTAACTTACTTTCTAACTTGAACTTTTTCACAAATTTTTTGAATTTCTTTCGATCGCTTGATGTAATAAAAGAATCGTCTATGAACATCCAAAGGTGAACATTTAAGTTGATTGCACATAAACCTGCTCCAATTTGAAGAAACTCTCTCCAATTCTTATTTTCTTCAATTCGACCAACCCATCCAATAATGATTTGATCAGGGGAGGTAACATTTTTGTAAGTAAAAAGAGTTAAATCAATACAATTATGGAATGAAAATTTAGTTTTATATGGATAAAAAGTAGAAATAAGTTCATCGAATACAGAATTTTTTGGATATAATATTGCATTAGCATACGTTTCTACCGGCCTTTGTGCATTGCTTAGCCAACGTTTTGTTAATTGTAAATCTCCAATTCCTTGAAAATCATAAATAACGATCCCGTCATACCTCCAGTTGTTTAATTTACTTAAAAACGTGTAATCTGAACAAACAACAATAGCTTTATATTCATGTTCGTTTATGAGTTTTTCAATTTTGGGGTTTTCACTCATAATAAAAGTGTCTTCACTGCTGTATAAGTGAGTCTTACTCCCTTGTTTTAAATATAAAAAATGACACTTTATTCCTTTTGGTAAAAGTGCTTTAGCTCTGTTATAGTTTAATGTAGCAATTCCACCAGTTAAGAATTTAAATACAAATAGAACTTTCATTCCTTTCATCCCCTTTCTATATAAATTCAAAGGTTCTTTGCAGTGTATAGATAACAAAATAGTAATCAATCGTTTTCACCGACTGCATTTTTAACAAACTTTGTAATATAAAAACTTATCCCTTATAAAATATATAAAACAAATAAATGTTGGACAATATTAAAACCTACCTAAATCAGCCCACCCTTGTGAGTAAAAGTTCACAAGAATGAAGGTTTTTCAATCTGTATCCTATAAGTGGCCGAAAAGCTAGCTATTAGCTAAGCAAGATTGCGTAAAAAGTAATACACGATTGTAAGGTCTACAACGGTAAAATAGAAGCTTTTTTATTCTTGTCACCTTGACCACGATAAACATTTAAAACAACATTAACATATTATGATATGAATTAATTATTCACGACATGATAAATAATTACCGGTATAAATTTTTTAGGTACTAATATTATTCATATATAAATGAAGAAAAGTCGATGTGATGATAGCTACACTAGCTACTCACATCGACTTTTTTAATCATCTCGATCATGTTCAGACTTTTCCAATTCAGCTAATTTAGCTATTAAAATATGCTGAGGCATATGCATAATTTGCTCCAGTGGGAGCTTTAGCTTTTCTGACAGCTTTTGTGCCGTTTCTGCCGAAATTTGATGTGGTCTCATGAATGAGCCTCCTTCCACTTGTTCCAAAGGCACTGGAAAAGTTGATTTGTACTTTTTCAGTGGCCTCCTTGCTCCTTTTATCTTATCATATTCCACTCATATTCCACTCATATTCCACGTATTCACTATAAGAGTCTGTTTATAGCAATGCCCCGATCGCTACGCTTTTTTAGAGAGAAAATCACTCCCTACAAGACTTTAATGCGGGTCTACTCATTACTGAGAAAGCAAGCTATGACTTTTTCATATCGACATTGTTACATTTCACGAAGACTACTCATGCTTTGGCCCTCACTTATATTAGAAATAACAAAACAAGACTACTGAATGACGAATATATTCAGTAGTCTTTTCATGAATGTACTAAATCATTATCCGATGGCCTGACCTTAATGATTCATAACAAGCATCAATGACTTTCATATTACGGATAGACTGCTCCCCAGGGTAAAAAGGATCTTGAGTTTCTAACACTGCTTTAGCAAAATGTTCTACTTGATTTTTGTATTGGTCATCTATTACCGTTTCCGTCCGTACATCTCCACCTGCTTCAACAATAATAAGACCCTCACCTTCATTAACAACATCTGGACGATACGCTCTCGGAACACGAATTACACCTTTAGAGCCTATCACTTCATATTCATTACGATTTGTCATATCAAAGCTACAATCAAACATCGCATTCACACCATTGGCCATTTTCATATGAGCAAAAACAGATAAATCAATCCCACGTTCGGGATCCACTTCGCCGTATGCTTGAATACTTAATGGTTCCGTTCCTAATATATGACGTATGGAATGCACAGGGTAGCAACCTACATCAAATAAACTACCTCCACCTTTTTTAGCATCTGCTCTTATATTGCCAGAACGGTCTTCAAGTAAGAAAGAAAAACTCCCTTTAATAAGTTTCACTTCACCAATTTCTCCCGAAGCAATAATTTTGCGAACTCGTTCATGTTGACTATGAAACTGATACATAAATGCTTCCATAAATGTAACACCTTGATTATGACAAACATTCACCATTTCCTCAGTATCATCAGCCGTAAGCGCAGCAGGCTTCTCACATAATATGTGTTTTCTATGTTTCGCTGCTTCAATCACCCACTTTTTATGTAAATGATTAGGTAATGGGATATAAATCGCATCGATATCAGGATCAGCTAACAGATCTTCATAGCTATCGTAAATTTTTTTTATAGATAACGATTCAGCTATTTCGGCTGCCCTTTCACTAGAACTTGCAATTGCAGCTACTTCTCCATTTTTTGAACGCTGAATTGCAGGTATCATTTGTGTTTGACCGATTTTAGCCGTACTCAAAACTCCCCATTGTAACGCTTTCATGAAAGTCCCCCCAATTAATCTTCTTATTTGCGGAAGCTCACTAATTGTTCATTTAATGTTTTAGTCTGTGTATAAACACTTTGATATATGGCAAACAATTGCTTATATGCTTCCACGCGTTCTTGATTTGGTTCATACGTTTGTTTCACTTCCAGCCATTCATCCGCACAGTCTGCAAGTTTATCATACCAACCACAACCATATGCCGCAAGCATAGCTGCACCAACACCAGGACCTTGCTCCGTTTCTAGTCGTTCCACCTTCGTATTAAAAATATCCGCTTGCATTTGTAACCAAGTTTCATTTTTCGCGCCACCACCAATTGATAACACCGTATCAATTTGCTTACCTGCATCACGAAATAATTCGATCGATTCATTAAGCGAGAACGTAATTCCTTCCAAAACAGCACGAACAAAATCAACCCTTTTATGTGAAGCATCCATTCCGATGAAGCTAGCACGGATACTCGAATCTGCATGTGGTGTACGCTCACCACCTAAATATGGTGTAAACAGCAGTCCGTTAGCACCTGGTGGAACTTGATCAATGTTTGCCGTTAATTGTTCAAATGGTTCGTCTTTAGCAAATACATCCTTAAACCAGCTTAAACTATGACCTGCCGTTAATGTGACGCCCATCGTATAAAAGGTATTTTCTTGACCATGGTTAAAGTAATGGACTTTCCCACCAAATTCCTTCTCACCGTTATCCTCATATGAAAGAACAACTCCGGATGTACCGATACTACACATCGTTTTTCCTTCTGCCAGTATTCCAGAGCCAATCGCTCCACACGCATTATCAGCACCACCTGCAAACACCTTAGTCGATTGTGGTAAACCACTATCAAAAGCAAAATCTGCGGTAATCGTCCCCACACATTCATGTGATTCAACTAATGGTGGACAAATGGCTAAATCAATATCAAGCTTTTTGGCAATTTCAGAACTCCATTCTTTCTTTTGAATATCTAAAAGCAATGTACCTGCAGCATCAGAGTATTCGCTGTGCAACTGACCTGTTAGTCTAAAACGTAAATAGTCTTTTGGAAGTAGGAAAACAGCTGTTTCTGCCAAATTTTCAGGTTCGTTCTCTTTTACCCATAAGATCTTCGGCAATGTGAATCCTTCTAATGCTGGATTTTTCGTTAATGAAAGAACTTGTTCCTTTCCGACAATGTTATAAATATCCTGACATTGCTTCGTTGTACGTGTGTCATTCCATAAAATAGCCGGACGAATGACTTCATGACTTTCATTTAATAAGACAAGTCCGTGCATTTGCCCAGAGAAACTAATCCCTTCTATCTTCGCCGCTTCTTCTGGATTTTCCTTCACTAGTTGAGACAAAACATTCGTTGTTTTCTCTACCCACTGCTCTGGATCTTGTTCACTATAGCCTGACTTCACTTGAATCAATGGGTACGATTCAGAATATTCAGCTACTACATTGCCTTTTCTATTCATTAATAATACTTTAACAGCACTTGTCCCTAAGTCTACACCTACTACATAGCTCATTTATTCTTCCTCCCTTTTATGCTTGAAAAGGCTGTCCATTTGGTATACGTTTCCCATTGGACAGCCCCTTTCTTCCTTACTTAACGTTCAAGATATATTGATTTAGAACAGCCTTAATCTTTTCTTGACGACCTGATTTATTTTGAATTGGTTCTAATCCTAATGCATATTCTTCAAGCTTATGGAAATCTGCTTTTCCTTCAACGAAATCTCGGCCAATTCCATCATTGAAAGACTCGTATCGATCTGCAAGAATCGTTTCAAATACTTTGTCTTCAATTAACTGATTAGCTACTTTTGCACCAATCGCAAAGGCATCCATTCCGGCAATGTGAGAGTGGAATAAATCGTCAGTATCAATCGATCCACGTCTAACTTTCGCATCAAAGTTCAATCCACCAGAACCTAATCCGTCATTTTTCAAAATCTCATACATAGCAAGTGTTGTCGAATAAAGGTCTGTTGGGAATTCATCTGTATCCCACCCTAGTAATGTATCACCTTGGTTCGCATCAACGGAACCTAGAAGACCATTTACTCGAGCTAAGCGTAGCTCATGCTCAAATGTATGTCCTGCAAGCGTGGCATGATTCGCTTCAATATTAAATTTGAAGTGTTTATCAAGATCATACGTTTTTAAGAAACCAATTCCTGTTGCTACATCAAAATCATATTGATGAGTCGTCGGCTCTTTAGGTTTAGGTTCGATTAAAAATTGTCCATCAAAACCAATTTCCTTTGCATAATCAACAGCTAAGTGGAAAAAGCGTCCTAAATTATCAAGCTCTAACTTCATATCTGTATTAAGTAATGTTTCGTAACCTTCACGTCCACCCCAGAATACATAGTTTTCTGAGCCTAGTTCTTTTGCAACTTCCAAACCTTTTTTAACTTTTGCCGCTGCATAAGCAACGACATCAGCATTATTTGAAGTAGCAGCCCCTCCAACATAACGAGGATGTGTGAACATATTAGCCGTGTTCCAAAGTAGCTTCACTTTGCTTGTTTTCATGTAATCTTGAATCATAGCAATGATTTCATCAAGATTTTTATTCGTTTCTTTTAATGTATCCGCCTCTGGTGCCACATCAAAATCATGGAAACAGAAATACGGTACACCTAGCTTTTCGAAGAATTCAAATGCAGCTTCTACTCGAGCCTTTGCTAAATCCATTCCACTTAAATGATCCCAAGGACGAACTGCCGTTCCAGCTCCAAATGGATCTCCTCCATCACCTGTGAACGTATGCCAGTATGCAACTGAAAAACGCATTAAATCTTCCATTTTTTGCCCTTGGATTATTTCATTTGGATTGTAATGCTTAAACGCAAAATCATTTTTAGACTGAGCACCTTCAAATTGAATGTTTGAAACATTTTTAAAATAACTCATGAACCATTCCTCCTAAAATAAGATCAAATAACAATGCGAACGCTTTCACTATTGCTACTTGTTTGAATAAATTGATCATAGCACACAAAACTTTGTTTGTCTATTGGATAAACTAAGTTTATACTGAAAAATAGAAATTGTTCTAAATACGCTCATATGTCAAAATATAAGAAAGGAAAAGTGGCTAGAACATAACGAATGTGTTTAGTTAGGAATCTAAATATTGTACGAATTGAGCAAAGTATATATCGGAGCGATTTATTTTCATCGCGTGCATTTGTTCAGATTCTCATTATTAAAACACTGTTGTCCCAGCCTCGCGTAAAGGTGATGAAATGATGAACCAATCGATGAATCAACAACTAGTTAAAGTAAGCAATAAATCGCTTGTTCTACAAACAATTATATCTGAAACACCAGTGTCAAGAGCAAGCATCTCTCAAAAATCAGGATTAAATAAAGGAACGGTTTCCTCTTTAGTTAACGAGTTAATTGAAGAAGAGCTTATATTTGAATCGGGACCAGGTGAATCTAGCGGCGGTAGACGCCCTGTCATGTTACACTTCAACCAAAAAGCAGGCTTTGCTATTGGTATAGATCTTCAAGTTAACCGACTTCTTGCTGTGCTTACCGATTTACAAGGTGAAATTATAGTCGAACAAACCATTAAATTAGCCGATAATCATTATTCTGTCGTTCTTTCTAATTTTCATTCAATCATAAAAGAATTAATGGAAAAAGCTCCTGATAGTCCATATGGTATTGTCGGAATTGGCGTAGGTGTCCCGGGTATTGTTAATAATAGTGGAATGATTGTTCATGCACCGAACCTCCACTGGAAAAGTATTGAGTTAAAACAAGAGTTAGAAGCTACCTATGACCTCCCTGTTATTATTGATAACGAAGCGAACGGAGGTGCATATGGTGAAAAGAAGTTTGGTGCAGCAAAACAAAGCGAAAATGTGATTTATATTAGTGCAGGAACAGGTATCGGAGTTGGAATCATTCTAAATAATCAGATGTACCGTGGGATTAATGGTTTTTCTGGAGAGATGGGACACACTACCATACAAGCAGGTGGTCGTAAGTGTGTTTGTGGGAACAAGGGATGTTGGGAATTATACGCTTCTGAACGAGCATTACTTAAAGAAGCGAAAAAAGTCTATCAACAAGATCAAATAGATTTAGAAGATCTCATTAAATATGCCAACGAAAAAGACAAACGTGCCCTTACGATCATTCATGAAATAGGTTTATATTTAGGGTATGGCATTAATTCAATTATGAACACATTCAACCCTGATGAAATCATCATCGGAAATCGTCTTGCTAGTTTAGAGCCTTTTTTACAAGAGCCAATTGAAGAAGTAACGAATCAAAATCGCTATCAATTTCAACAGGCAAATCTACACATTCATTTTTCAACATTGGCCACACATTCAACAGCTCTAGGAATGGCTGCTTTTGTATGTGAAGCCTTTATTCGTCCGAAAGAAGGACTTAGTTTTTTGAGAGAATTCAGCTAATTAGACTAGTGCCCTTGTACCTCTTTCCTTCGTGATTCCTATAACTTATGGTAAGATAAGTAAAAGGAAACAGTAGGAGTTGAAACAATGTTATTACACCATTTAGTTCAAGAAGAACGAAAAAAACGATTACGAGAAATCGTGCTAAATTTGCTAATCGTGCGAAAGAACATGATGAGAAAAAAACATTTCCCTTTAAAAATATAAATGAGTTACAAGAGATTGGCTACCCTTCTTTAAGTTTACACACATCAATAGGAGGGCAAGGATTGACATTGACTGAATGGCTAGAACTGCAAGAGATCATCGCTATTGCTGATGGCTCAACTAGTTTATCAATCGGTTGGCATATTGGTATTACATCAGAACTACATGATAAAAATTGGCCGGAAGAAACATTAGATGAAGTAGTAAGGGATATTATCAACAAAGGCGCACTATTAAATGCAGCTGCAACGGAACCGGAAACAGGTAGCCCTACAAGGGGTGGTAAACCTACAACAAAAGCGGTCCAAACTGAAAGTGGTTGGCTTATTTCTGGACGAAAAAGCTTCACCTCAATGGCTCCAGCACTAGACTATGTTCTTGTTTCAGCTACACTCGAAACAGGTGAAGTCGGTAACTTTCTCATTAAGAAAGAATTTAATGGTATTTCTATTGATGAAACATGGGATACACTCGGTATGCGAGGAACAGCCAGCCATGACCTTATTTTAAAGGACGTCGAGGTACCTCCCCATTATTATGTTGAAACATTTACGCCTGGACAAAAGAGCCCTTCAGGTTGGCTCTTACATATTCCAGCTTGCTATTTGGGGATTGCGCAAGCAGCGCAAAATGAAGCTATTCAATTTGCCAAAAGCTATTCTCCAAACAGTTTAAATGGGCCGATTAAACATATACCCGCCGTTCAAACTAAAGTTGGAGAGAATGAAGCTGATTTAATTCAAGCACGTCACTTACTTTATGGCGTTTCTTCAAAATGGGATCATGCTACCGATGAGGAGCGAATGTCGATGCAGGGAGAATTAGGAGTCGTTAAATTTCATGTCGTCAACTCTGCTCAGAAGATTGTTGATCGAGCGATGAGAGTAGTTGGTGCTCACAGTCTATACAACACTAACAAGCTACAACGATACTATCGTGATGTTAGAGCAGGTATTCATAATCCTCCAATGGATGATCGAACGATACAATTACTTGCTCACGCTCAACTGCATGAAGAGTAATTTCTACTCGTTAGCAGCTACTGCCCATTCACTCCAGTCTTATTTTCATTTATAATACTGGCAAAAAACGGTCATCTATCTCTTTTTAAAGAGAAGGTCATTCCTGTTTTCGTACTAATCAAAGCGGCCGGGATGGGGATCGACTCCTGCAGGTACGTGCCCTCATCCCGGTAGCGTGATCGAAGTGCTAAATTGTGGCAAATTCTAAACACAAAACCTGTCGACAGGCTGGATTTGTTCTTTTATTTTCAAAAACACCAAGACTTAAATAAGTTCTTCATAAATAAGATTCGGTGGTAGTATTTTTTTATCGGAAAAACCATAGGCGTTCTCAACCATTTGTACGACTTGTTCAAAAGAACGATCATTGACATGCAATGTCGCTAAATAATCACCTTGTTTAACATGATCACCAAGCTTCTTATGTAACTCTATTCCTACTGCAAGATCAATTCTTGATTCTTTTGTCGCTCTCCCCGCTCCTAGTTGCATCGCTGCTATCCCAATTTGTTCTGCATCAATTGTTTTTACATAACCAGTATATGGAGAAACAACTTGCACGAGCTTATTAGCAGTAGGTAATTTTGAAGGATCATCAACAATAGATGGGTCACCCTTTTGTGACTCAATAAACCTTTTTAACGTATTTAGAGCTTCTCCATTTTCAATCACTTCATCTAGCATCTCTCGCGCTTCCTCTAAAGACTTAGCCTTGTTCGCTGCATATACCATCTGACTTCCCAGTCTCATACATAGCTCATATAAATCGTTAGGCCCTTCGCCTTTTAATAGATCAATCGCTTCCTTGACTTCTAGCGAATTACCAACTGTATACCCTAAAGGTTGACTCATGTCAGAAATAATAGCCGTCGTTCTTCTACCGAGTTGCTCGCCAATTTCCACCATTGCCTCCGCTAATTCTCGAGCCTGGTCATAGTCCTTCATAAATGCACCGCTACCTGTTTTCACATCAAGCACAATGGCATCAGCACCTGATGCAATTTTCTTACTCATAATGGAACTTGCAATTAAAGGTATCGAATTGACCGATGCTGTTACATCTCGCAGTGCATATAATTTCTTATCTGCCGGGGCCAAATTGCCTGTTTGTCCTACTACTGCCAGTTTATTTCGATTAACTAAGGCAATAAATTCAGATGGCTCCATTTCAACAGAAAAATGAGGAATCGATTCTAGCTTATCGATTGTCCCCCCTGTATGACCAAGCCCTCGACCAGACATCTTAGCAACTGGAACTCCTACAGCAGCGACAAGTGGTGCTAAGGCGATCGTTGTTTTATCGCCAACACCACCTGTAGAATGCTTATCTACTTTGATCCCTTCTATTTCAGAAAGATCAACTCGATCACCCGTCTCAACCATCGCCAACGTTAACTCAGCTCGCTCTTTCATTGTCATATCTTGAAAATAGATGGCCATCGCAAATGCAGACATTTGATAGTCAGGAATCAAACCATTCGTATATTCATTAATCACATACCGAATTTCTGCCTTTTCTAATTCTTCTCCGTCTCGTTTCTTAGCAATGATATCAACCATGCGCATGAACGATCACATCCTCTACTCTACAGTTCAACTTTTGCTACTAGCTCACGAACTAATTTAATAAAGATCGGTTTCGTTTTATTAGCGACTTCAACGACTTCTTCATGGGTAATCCCTTGAATTTCTTCACCTATCGCCATATCTGTAATACATGATATACCAATTACTTTCATGCTTGCGTGTCTAGCAACAATGACCTCAGGTACAGTAGACATCCCGATTACATCTCCACCTAGCTTACGTAGCATTATTAATTCGGCTCCACTCATATAAGTCGGACCTGTTACACCAGCATACACACCCTTTTGAATTTGAATGTCTAATGACTTAGCCGTCTTTTCAACAAATGTAACAAGTTCAGGTGTGTAAGCATGACTCATATCTGGAAAACGGGGACCCAACTCCTCAAAGTTAGTACCAATTAATGGATTATCACCAGTCATATTTAAATGATTCGTTATAACCATTAAATCCCCAGGTGAAAAGCTTTTGTTCATTCCACCACACGCATTCGTAACGAGTAAAAGTTCCACACCTAATGCTTTCATTACTCTAACTGGAAACGTCACTTCCTGCATCGTATAGCCTTCATAATAATGAAAACGACCTTGCATAGCGATGACATCTTGTCCCTCTAATGATCCTATCACTAGCTGTCCAGCATGTCCTTCAACTGTTGAGACAGGAAAATGCGGAATATCCTTATAATTAATACGGATTGGATTTTCCACTTCGTTCGCTAGCTCACCTAATCCTGAACCAAGTATAAGTCCAATTTTGGGTGTATGTTTCATTTTTGCTTGAATAAATTCCGTTGATTCGTTAATGGCTTCTAATAATGTCGTCATTTCAACATCTCCTCTACATTGAATGTACAATTGCTTTTACTAATGCTAAAAAATCTTCCTTCACTTTTTCCGTCGTTTCGATGACTTCTTCATGTGTTAACGGCTGCGGTAGAATTCCGGCTGCCATATTCGAAATGCACGTTATACCAAGTACTTCAAGTCCAATATGACGAGCAACGATAACCTCAGGTACAGTGGACATTCCAACGGCATCTCCGCCAAGTTCACGTATCATACGAACTTCGGCAGGTGTTTCATAAGAAGGACCACTATTGGCAACATAAACCCCTTCTTGCAACGTAAGATCTAACTTCTTTGCTTGCTCACGGGCAATATGACGTAACTGGTCGCAATACGCATTTGACATGTCGGGAAATCTAGGGCCAAACTCTTCATCATTCGGTCCGATTAATGGATTTTGATTCATTTGATTTATCTGATCTTTTATTAACATTAAATGTCCTGGTTCAAAGGATTTATTCACACCGCCAGCAGCGTTTGTCACGATTAACTGTTTGACACCGAGCTGCTTCATCACTCTAACTGGAAGTGTCACTTCATGCGCTTGATACCCTTCATATATATGAAAACGCCCTTGCATAGCTACGACATTTTTATTTTGTAGCTTTCCAAATACGAGCTTCCCTGCATGCCCTGACACAGTCGATACTGGAAAATCCGGAATCGAACTATAAGGGACTTCTGTTGCTTCTTCAATTTCATCTGCAAGTACTCCTAATCCTGACCCTAAGATTAGTCCAATTGTAGGACTATCATTCACTTTGTCTTTTAGAAATTGTGTTGCTCGTCCAATACTTTCTTTGCCCAATTTGTTCACTCCTAACATATATTCTTCAACATTCATAGTTCTGACAAAAAGCTAGTACCGTATTTTGGCATTGTAATGTTAAAATTGTCAGCAATCGTCGCACCGACATCTGCAAATGTTTCGCGTGTACCTAAATGACTTCCTCGCTTTTGTCTTTTCGAGTAAACGAGTAATGGCACGAGTTCACGAGTATGATCCGTACCAGAATAAGTCGGATCATTGCCGTGATCCGCTGTAATGATTAACAAATCATCCTCGGTTACGTGTTCGATCACTTCAGCTAATTGTTGATCATACGCTTCTAAAGCTTGTCCATATCCAATCGGATCACGTCGATGGCCATATTTCGCATCAAAATCAACTAAGTTCACAAAACTTAATCCAGTAAATGACTCTTTCATTGAGTCAACGAGTTTTTTCATCCCATCATCATTGGATATGGTCCGTACTGACTTCGTTATTCCTTCACCATCGTAAATATCAGAAATTTTCCCGATCGCAATCGAATCAAAACCAGCATCTTCCAACTCGTTCATAACCGTACGAGCAAACGGCTTAAGTGCATAGTCATGACGATTAGGCGTTCGTTCCCATTGGCCGTTTTCTCCAATAAAAGGACGAGCTATTATTCGACCAACCATATATTGCGGATCAAGTGTAATGGCTCGTGCCTTTTCACAAATTTCGTACAATTCTTCAATCGGTACAACGTCCTCATGGGCAGCCACTTGTAATACAGAATCTGCAGATGTATAGACGATGAGCTTTCCTGTCTTTACATGTTCTGCACCTAATTCTGCAATAATTTCTGTACCTGAGGCTACTTTGTTTCCAATCATTTCTCGTCCCCACGCTCGTTCTAATTGTTCAACAAGCTGAGGAGGAAATCCTTCAGGAAACACTCGAAACGGCTCTTTAATATGAAGCCCCATTAACTCCCAATGTCCCGTCATCGTATCCTTACCACTTGATGCTTCCTGCATTAAACCATAATGCGCCAAGGGTGATTTGACTTTATTTATTCCTTGTATTTCTCTAATGTGTGCTAAACCAAGCTTCGCCATATTCGGCATATGTAATCCATTCATTTTTTCTGCAATGTGACCTAACGTATGTGACCCTTCATCACCAAATAAATGAGCATCAGGAGCTTCGCCAATTCCGACGGAATCTAATACAACTAAAAACACTCGCTTAAATGTATAATTTGACAAATAGATTTCCCCCTTCTTCAATCTTATATTTACTAACATACCCTAATAAAGGTAAAAAACTCAATTCAAACACTACTTTTCATAACAACTAATTATTATCGTCTGATGTCTGACAACCTATTTGTGCAGATTAAGCTAAACTACGAATATTCGTTTAGCTTATGATCCTTTATGCTCTTGGATGATATTTCGTATACACATCTTTCATTCTATTTTTCGTTACATGTGTATAAATTTGGGTTGTAGAAATATCGGCATGTCCAAGCATTTCCTGTACGGCACGTAAATCAGCCCCATTCTCAAGTAAGTGAGTTGCAAATGAATGCCGTAGTGTATGTGGTGTAAGTTCCTTTTGAATATTTGCACTCTCAGTTAATTGTTTGAGAACTTTCCAAAATCCTTGTCTACTTAAAGGATTTCCATGTAAATTAACAAATACAAAATCATGACGTTTCTTTTTCATTAATTGTAATCTACTCTTCTCAAAATAGACTTGTAACGCAGCAGTTGCAGCACTCCCTAATGGTATAATTCGCTCCTTATTTCCTTTTCCGACACAACGAACGAAGCCCATTGATAAATGTGTATCTGTAACGGTTAAGCGAATGAGCTCCGAAACCCTCATTCCAGTAGCATATAATGTCTCTAATAAGGCTCGGTTGCGAATGGAAAAGACATCATTCCCCTTTGGAGCTTCTAATAGAGCTTCGACCTCAGTAGTAGAAAGGACTTTCGGTAATTTTTTCACCGCTTTTGGAATATCTAAGTGGACAGATGGATCTTGATCAGATTGCTTCTCTCGCAAGGCATATTGATGTAATGCACGAATGGACGCAATCGTACGAGCTATCGTTGTTTCGGCTCGTCCTTTTTCCTTTAATTCATATAAATAATAAACAATGTGTTGTCGATTAATTTGATTTAAGCTAGATATCTTCTCTACTTTCTCCATGTAATGAACGTATTGTGATAAATCCCGCTTATATGAGAGAATCGTATTATTAGCTAGTCCTCTTTCCACCTGTATATAATGAAGAAATTGAGCTATTACGTTATCCAAATGATATCGCTCCTATCATAACTAAGATGTTATTCCCCTTCTTGATAGAAGAACCTTAACCTCTCAAAAAAACTTGAGACATGACCTTCCTCCGATTGAAAGACCTTAACAGCCTTTCCTTCCGGCTCATCATAACGATGATAACTCTCATATTCTTGACTTACCCATAGAATACCATAATAGAACAATAAGGTGCATCCCATAAAAAGAATAAATACTTTTAACGTTTGTATGACCGCTTGTAACCATGACCTCATCTCATTCATCTCCTCGTACAAAAGGTTCCTGTTACAAGCTATGCCAAAATAAGAAGGAATTATACTAGTAAATACAGCTATTCAAAAAATCTATAAATTATTAACAGTTAAAAAGAGCTGAATCTATATAAAGTCAGCTCTTTCCCTCTTCGTTCGCATCCGTTTCCTCAGGATCATGGCACCTATGACAAATGCCATGAAACGTTAAACGATGATCTTTAATTTTAAAATTCCAGTCACGTTCAACAATTTCTTCAACATCCCCTAATAAATCCTCTTGAATTTCATCTACAGCTCCACATTCAATACACACAAGGTGATGATGAAAATGATCAGCACCCTCTTGGCGAAGATCAAAGCGAGAAACACCATCTCCAAAGTTAATTTTATCAACAATCTTTAGCTCTGCTAATAATTCTAATGTACGATAAACTGTAGCTAACCCTATTTCAGGTGACTTTTCTTTAACGAGGAGGTACACATCTTCTGCACTCAAGTGATCCTCTTCATGTTCAAGCAAGACACGAACAGTTGCTTCACGTTGAGGTGTTAGTTTATAGCTCTGTGAGTGTAGATGCTTTTTTATCCGTTCAAGTCGTTTCTCCATCGTTATCTTCCCCCTCTCAAACCCTTAAAACCTCCTCTTATTATAATCATTCAAAAAAAGAGTGTCAATTGATAACAATTCTTATTTATAAAATTATAATTGCTATAATTTTATATTTATTACTACATTGGATTTGAAATAATTAACCTCATTAATACAGGAGACACATATGCTTCAAAAGCTGATGCGAATGAAAGCATTGCACCTACACATAGGATCAATAACGTATATTTCATAAACTGAGGAAAAATCGGCAAGTTCGTTCTTTTCATAAACTGCTGTCGAATCATTTTTAAACAAAAAGAAATACTAGCTGTCCCTACAATAATAAAAGCTGGCACTAATATAAAGTTTTGTGGCATGATTGACACAAATGAAATTAAAAAACCTGTCATTCCCATTTGGTTCACTAAAAATCCAACTGTAAACCCGACAACAACACCCTTTAAAAAAAGTAAAACGAGAATAACAGGTAAACCAATTATTGATAACCCGAGTATCCACATAAGACCAAAGTATTTGGCATAATGTGCATAGCTTTGTGAAAAGATCGTTGATGATTGAGCCAGTTCCCCCTCGGTAACATGTCCAAAAAATTGATTAACGTACATATATAAATCGTGCTTTTGTGTTAAGCTCAAACTATTGACTATAATAGCACCAAATACAATTCCCATTAAAAACAAGACCGTTGTAAACACATACATCGTTCGATTTTCTTCGAGGTGCATCGAGATCATTTCACGAAGACCATACCTCATCATAACCATCCTCCCTTTTACACTTACTACACTCTATGAGTAAAAAGGAGAATCTATGACGTAAAACTTTTTTATTCTATTATCTTTCCAAAGCGACCTCCACCACCTGCACGAATAACTAAATCACTCGTTCGAGCTTGAATAATAGAGTCTACTATTTTCGGTGAAACCACTTGCTCAAGCTCTTTTCGTGAAGCATTGTGAATCACATTCATATCTGTACCAAATGCAGCTCTTAATCGATTTAATGTTTTTCTACCTACTTTTGGGATAAATTCTAAAGGGATTTGATGGACATATGAAGGACGTGAAACCTTTGATTGACCTAATGATAACTCTTTAATTCGTTCTGAGACCCCTTTTATAATCGACTCACTATGGCATATAAGGCATCTTCTTCCCGTCATTGGTTGCAAGCAATTCGCACATATTGTTTGATAATATTTCCCAAGCAAAGGGTCTAATCCATAATTAGCAACAATCTTACGTCCATCAACTTCTTTTAACGCTAATCGTAACTCTGAAAAGCTTGGCTCCTTCATCTGAATGATTTGATATTCCCTAGCCATTTTCTCCAAGGAATGAGCATCTGAATTCGTCAGAAAAGGATAAGATTGTAGCTCTGTCACTTGCTCAGCCATTGCCGTATCACTGCTCAAGCCTAATTCAACCGCATCAATTAGTGAAGGTTTAAATACTTCCGTCAAGCTACTTTTTACTCCTTTTCCGTACAGACTTTTAAACGGAGTAAAAATATGTGCTGGTACAAACAAACCTTGTAGTTCTTGAACTGTTTCTTGAAGTGTCACGGCCTTCTCATAAATTCGTTGTGAGCTTAAAGTAGCGTTTTTCATTCGTTTTGACAACCAATTAGAAAACGTTCTCATCTTTTCAAGTGTGGGTAAATAAGCAATGACATGAATAGGGCCATGACAATTCTCATCATAAATTTCTATTTCCGTGCCTAATAGAAGTGTCACGTTTGAAAATTGAATACCTCCATCCGCGCGTTCATATGCCTCTCCACTAAGAATTTGTTCTTCAATCTGATCAAGAATTTCGCTAACATGGCTATCAATTACCCCTATGACATCGATTCCTTTCACATGCTCAGCATAATAGATTATATTCTCCAATGTTAACGACGAAGCAGCGGTGATTTTCACCGCTGCATTTGATCGTGTCCGACCAATATGAATATGTAGATCCGTTACATAATGATTCACAAAAGTCATCCTTTCTTTTCATACAACCTTGCATATTGAATCGCGTACATCGTTTTAGCATCATGGATTTTTTGCTCTTCTATTAGTTTCTCAGCCTCTTGTAAATCAATTTCCAACACATCAATGAATTCATCCTCATCTGTTTGACTTTGCCCCACTTCAAGGTCTCTTGTAACATACAGATGAATTAATTCGTCAGCAAACCCAGGTGAAGTGTAAAAGGAGCCAATAAACGTTAAAGAATTAGTCTTATATCCTGTTTCTTCTTCTAATTCTCTCATAGCAGCTAACTTCGGCTCCTCATTTTCTTCTAGCTTGCCTGCTGGAATCTCTATAATCGACTTTTGCAAAGCTTTTCGATATTGTCTCACTAAAACAAGTTTTCCATCCTCTTTGATTGGTAATACAGCAACAGCGCCCGGATGTTTGATAACTTCTCTTATACTAGTACGTCCATCCGGTAATTCTACCTCTTCAAGCTGTAGATCAATTATTTTTCCTTTATAAATCTCGGTCGTTTTGATCGTTTTTTCATTTAAATGATCCATGTCTCTCCTCCAGTTCTTTTTCTGTGACGCTCCACATAAAAGTGTACCATAAGAAAGGATGTGACTGGATCGTTGAAAATGTATATTCACAATAAAGGGCTAACAATAACAGGGAAAGTGTGGGAAGTACGTGCCAAGTTAAAACAATTACAACATTCCTTTGAAACGGTAGAGCATTATATTAACAGCCGTTATGATTCTAAGCCGAATCTTAAGGCTTCTGCCACAGCACAAAAAAAGTGGGGGTCTTCAGCAAAAGTCTTGCCCATAGATTGAATCGGTAAAGGTGAAGCCTTAAGCGCTTCTTCAACCCACTCATCTACTCGAACCGAAGAAAAATAGATATGGTGATCGCTCGCATATGGCTCTCTTTCAACTAATTGCGCCTTAATAATCTTTAATTTCTCTTGGTCCATAAATGGGAATGGAATACTAGCTGGCTTAAATGTAAATTCACATAGCGTCGTTAACGTATGATGACTTAAGCCAAAGTGTCGACTTCGTTTATCGATAAACGAAATTCTCGGGATCCAAATTGGCCTCCCTTGTAATGCACTTACGATATGAGACCAATGCGCTTGTATCATACCAGCAAAACCATAATAGCTACCACTACCAACAACACCTGGACCAACTGAAATCAGTAAACAATCAACCTCGAGCACATTGTAAGCAAACTGGAGAGCAGAGGCTACTGTAATGGCCTCATAATCCCCACCAAACGCCTGTCCTACCGTTATCGTTATAAGTGTATGAGTTTTTTTAATTTCGCGTAATTGATCACTTATAAATAACGGCAAGGAAGCCTGGTCGTCAATAATGACACACAATCTCTTTTTCGGATATTTGACTTTAAGTAGAGAAAAGGCAAGAGGAATCATACTATGTAGCTCAGCCAAAAATACAGGTAGTCCTGCTAAGGAAAAAGACTTTTGAAATAGGGCATGAAAGTCACTCTCCTGAGATTCAATTGTTTGAACACTGTGCTGACAAGGCGTATAGCGAGCTTTCATTATATGTCCTTCATTTTCAGCTTTCCAATGCAAAGCTTTATGCCGATGAGAAACGACAATATCCCAACCACCTGTTCCTAATTGTAAATCCGTTGCCGTCACATTAACGATGACTATATCACCTACAGCTGCTTCGGAACAAAAACGCTTATAAAGGATTGCCTGTTTAGCGCCTTTATCAGTTCTGAGCTTTTGAATATGGTCATCTTCAAAAGAAATCGCTTGGACCGTTACTTCTATTTCTCTGTACATCCTTTTCACGCCTTTAACGTCCTAATATATCCTGTAGTATCCCTTTATTTTCACATTATATGTTATTCATTTATAAGAGAGGCTCGATTTCTTCTTCGATCATTTCATAAGTAACCTCACCTAAGAAAACTTCCGTAATTTCTCCCTCTCTATCAATGACATATGTAATTGGCATTCCATACTTTGCTCGTAATCGTTCTAGCAGCTCGCCATCCTCATCAAAGAAAACAGGTAATGTTAAATCAATCTCTTCAATAAATTGATGAGCGTCATTCAAGGTTCGTTCTGTCGTTTGCATGTTGACTGTTACTATCGATAAGCCCTTTTCAACGTAATCATTTTGTAGCTCCATTAATGCTGGCATTTCATCGCGGCACGGTTCACACCAAGATGCCCATAAATTTAGAACGATGACATCACCTTGGTAATCGTAAAGTTGACCTTCATCCTGTTCATACATAGGTAACTGAAAATCTTCCATGACCAATCCTTTTTCATTACCATACTGCTGGCGATCAGCAAAAACGATTACCGCTATAGCTAGTATGACACAAGCTCCTAGTATCATTTTCGTTCTTAGTTTTTTCATCGTAATTCCTCCGTTATTCAATCATCTAATGTCATTATAAGAAGGAACAAGCTTCAATAGCAACGAACACATATGTCAATTAAAAGAATTCTTTTCGAACAATCAAAAGTTTGCTAGAATAAAACAGTTCAATAAAAATATTCCTAGTTTGAAAGGACGGTTCATATGTCTATCATCGAAGCGATTATTTTTGGAATTGTACAAGGAATTACGGAATTCCTTCCAATTTCAAGTACTGCTCATATTATCATTACGCAAATGGTTTTTAACTATCAATTTCCAGGTCTTTCTTTTGAAATCTTTCTCCACCTAGCATCCATTCTTGCTGTAGTTATTTATTTTAGACGTGATTTAATCGAAGTGATTGTTGGCTTCTTTCAATATTTCACAAATAAAAGTAAAGAAAACCGAACTCAATTCTTCTTTGCGATTTACATCGTGGTTGCAACTGGTATCACTGGAATACTTGGGATGCTACTTGAAGACTCAATCGGTGACTCACTCAAAACACCTGCATTTATCGCTGTTTCCTTAACGATAACAGGTATCTTTCTCATTATTATTGAACGATTTGTACGCTATGGAAATCGAAAAGAAGATCAAATGACTTTCATAGATTCAATTATTGTTGGTTTAGGACAAACGTTAGCTGTAATTCCAGGCATCTCTCGTTCTGGTGCAACGTTAATAACAGCATTATTTATCGGTTTAAACCGCGATACGGCTGTTCGCTACTCTTTCTTACTCTCCATTCCAGTTATTCTTGGATCGACCGTTTTAGCGATCGGCGATTTTACACAAGGCTCATTAGTAGCGGACATCGGCATTGTACCGCTAATGATCGCCTTTATCGTTACATTTATTTTTTCTTGGATCGGAATCGTATGGCTAATCGGCTTCTTGAAGAAGAGTAAATTAATTTACTTTGCCATTTATTGCTTTATTGCTGCCATATTTGTCTATTTCTACTTATCTCCAGATACGATTATGGAAGTTTGATTAAGAAAAACGCGACAGCGTCTTTTCTAAATTGCGTTGTGAAGAGCCGTTACAACGGGTTTCAGCTTTTATGAAAGTGGGGTTCTTTCATAAAAACGCGAAACGAGCGAAGCCAACGCTCTAGCTACTTCGATTCGCCTCATACTTCCTTTCCCTCCCATAAATTTTATAAATTCTGATTTTTAAAAAGAAGTCTCAAGGTTTAACTAAGACCTTTAAGACTTCTTTGTTTATATTGTTAAAAACAAATCTACACGTTATCTAATGCATTTTGAATAACCGTATCGCCATTAAGAATTTCGAATGTTTGACCAAATGTATTCTCTCTTTCAATGACATCAGCTAACACAATCGCTACATCTTCTCTTGTGATCGTATTATCACGAACCTTTATTTCTTCCTCTAACTTTATCTTTCCTTGAGCAGGTTCATTCACTAAGCTTCCCGGACGAACAATCGTATAGGTTAAACTTGAGCGCATCAAGTGTTCATCAGCTAGCTTTTTCGCCACTAAATAATGACGAATTCGGTCACTTTTATCAGGATCAACGGTTCCCATAGAGCTTAGCATCACGAATCGCTTAACTCCATATTTTTCTGCCGTATCAATGACCTTAATCGCTCCCCATAAATCAATCAATATCGTTTTATCAGCACCTGTGTGGCCACCAGAACCGGCAGCAAATACAACTGCATCAATCTGATGAATCGTAAACAAATGATCGATGTTTTGCTCTAAATCTCCGACCATTGTTTCAACTGCACCTAGTTGCTTTAATTCATTTGCTTGTTCCTCATCACGAATCATCGCAATAGGACGATAGCCTTTTTCTGATAGTTTCGTTAAAGTATGTCTTGCTACTTGTCCATTTGCACCAACTACTAGTACATTCATCTAATCTCTCCTTCATAAATAGCATTCTTTCAGCTTTTCCCTTCATTTTTCCAACTTAAACATGAAACGTTTTTTTAAATTGGTCAACGAGCTCTTCGTTTAAGCCTGACCCAATTAATATAAGACATGGTTCGAATGATTGATCTACAGCCGTTAACTGCATACGCCCTGATGAATACTGGCAACTATACAAAGTTGGATCATCCTCCACATACAAATACCCTTTTGCTCGTAATAATACCGATTGCTTTTTTAACCAACTTTCAAGCATAACTTTATTTAATGGTGGAATGTCTGTTATATTTACCGCTTGAAATGGATGATCATGATGGTGGTGATGATGGTTTAAATCGTTCACATCATGGCTACTTGATTTCATTACTGTGTATCGCTTCTCAAATAACCGTTCTAATGACACTTGTCCATATGTCGCTTCTATTATTTCGACTTGCTCTTGTTTCAATTTTTGTATCCGATTTTTTACTTTTTCTTTCTCTTTTTCATCGATTAAATCGATTTTATTCAAAATAATTAAGCTACTCGTACGTATTTGATCCTTTAACATTTCTCTTATTTCTTTAGAACTTTGAAATATACTTTGAAACTCCAAATAACGACTTGCATCAACTGCTCCTATCACTTGGTGAACATCGACATAATGAATGACGTTAGGATGAGCTAGTGCTTCCACAATTTCAATAGGGTTAGCAATACCAGTCCCTTCAATGAACAATACATCAATATCTTGACGATTTGTTACAAGTTGTTCTATTTCTAATCTCATGTCGTCTTGAATTGTACAACAAATACAACCATCCAACATCTCAATCAATTCTTCGTCCTTGAACAGCTGCTTTTCAACATTTTCTGATCCAAGTTCATTCAATAAAATGGCTGGAGTTAATCCATCATCCTTCACTTTCTCAACCATGCGTTTTAATAGTGTTGTTTTTCCACTTCCTAAGAAGCCTGTTAGAATGTAGGTCGAAATTGATTTACTCATGACATTTCCCTCCCTTCTTATTAAATTAGCATAGTTCTATCACGCGCTCAAACGAGAACTGTTTCGATTTAAATTTTTGTTGCATAGATTTACTAACTGTATTATTATAATTAATACAGTTAAACATCTCGGTGTAACGAAAAGGAAAGGAGGACTTTATGTTTCAATTAGATATTCGTAGTCGAAAGCCTATTTATGAACAGCTTGTCAATAAATTAAAGGAATTAATTATGCAAGAAGTTTATCAGGCAGATGAACAATTACCTTCTGTCCGAATGTTAGCTCAAGAATTAACCATTAATCCAAATACAATCCAAAAAGCATATAACGAGCTTGAGCATCAAGGTTATATATACTCTATACCTGGAAAAGGAAAATTTGTTGCCCCTAAAACGGAAACGATTAATGATGAAAAGGTGAAAAAAATGAAGCAAGAGATTATTAAGCTTATAACTGAAGCACTTTATTTAGGAATAAATAAAGATGAGCTTGTATCATTAATTAACGATGCCGAACAGTCACTCAAGGGAGGCGATCTTCATGATCGAGATTAAACATCTTCATAAAAAATACGAAAAGTTTGAAGCGGTCAAGGACGTTACGTTAACTGTTCAAAAAGGATCGATTTATGGTTTACTCGGTTCAAACGGTGCAGGGAAAACAACATTGCTTAAAATCATCTCCGGCATATACAAGCAAAATACTGGCTCCGTCTATATAAATAATCAGCCTATTTATGAAAACAATGAATTAAAACAACGGCTTATTTTTATTGCCGACCATTTGTACTTCTTTCCCAATACGACGATTAAACAAGCTGCTCAGTTCTACTCACATATGTATGAGCATTGGAATGAAGAGCGTTTTCAACAACTTCGTCATGTATTTAACATTGACATCAAAAAGAAGGTTCACCAATTGTCCAAAGGAATGCAAAGACAAGTCTCTTTTTGGCTTAGTTTATCAACAATGCCAAATATACTTATACTCGACGAACCGTTTGATGCTTGGACGCCGTCATGAGACAAAAAATTAAAAATTTACTTATTCAGGACGTCGCTGAACGAGAAATGACGATTCTTATCTCTTCTCATAATTTACGAGAAGTTGAAGACCTTTGTGATTCAGTAGGAATTATGTACAGTGGTGAGATGATTATGGAAAAGGAACTAGATGATCTAAAATCAGACATTCATAAGGTGCAAGTAGCCTTTAAACAAGAAGTGTCTCATCCTTTTAATGATAATATAGATGTGCTATATGAAGAGAAGCGTGGAAGTGTACGTCTTTTTATTGTTAGAGGCAATCAAGCGACGATTGAGAAACAGATTACTCAATTACAACCAGCCATTTTTGATCTTCTTCCACTTACACTAGAAGAAATATTTATTTATGAAATGAGGGATGTCGGCTATGCCATCGAAAATGTTCTCGTTTAATCGTGGGATTTTAAATTATAATATTCGACATATCGGCTGGTTACCACTTGCATACTTTATTTGTTTATTATTTACCATGCCCATTCATTTACTATTTGAATATTCAAATGCAACACCACTAAGACCATTTGTGCCTCCTGAATCATTATTTGAAGTGTCGTATGGCTTTTTATACTTTTTAACATTTGTTTTCCCATTACTATTAGGGATCTTTTTATTTCGATACATGCAAGTCAAATTATCAAGTGATTTTATCCATGGTCTTCCGATACGAAGAGAGCAGCTCTACGTCCAGAAAATCGTAACAGGGACCGTTTTTTTAGTTACACCATACGTATTGATCGCTCTTATTTTACTAATGATTGGATGGTACATTCCAGCACCGAGCTTACTTTCCTTATCTTCTGTTAGTGAATGGTTTGGCATGATGATACTCATGAATCTTTTTGTGTTTTATGTCACTGTTTTTGTCGGGATGTTTACCGGGATCTCTGTTTTACAAGGAGCACTCACCTATATTTTATTCGTTTTTCCTGCAGGTATCATTGTGCTATTTCTTTATAATATTTCATTTGCCATGTATGGACTTTCACTAATGTATCATCATTATGAGTCTTGGGTCCCTTTTACTGTCTTACCTAGATATACGTATGAGGACGTATCAACGACAGAAATAACAGCTTATGCTCTAATCGGTCTAGTTGCCGTTATCATCTCATACTTTTTATATCAAAAAAGACATGCTGAAGCGGCAACATCAGCGATTTCTTTTTCACCTTTAAAGCCGTTTTTTAAATACGGTGTAACATTTTGTTTCATGCTACTAGGCGGACTGTACTATGGCTCTGTTGGGAGTGACTGGAGCTGGATTCTTTTTGGGTATATCATCGCATCGATAATTGGTTATTTCATTGCTGAAATGATTATCCAAAAGTCTTGGCGAATCTTCCATAAGTGGAAAGGGTATATCGGATATGTCGCCGTTGTTTTTGTGATTGGGCTTGCCATTCATTTTGACATTACCGGTTACGAAAACCGAATACCAGAAGCTGAATCCGTTAATCGGATCTTCTTTTCTGAATATGGTTATTTGTATCATTATTCAGCGACTGAAGCTTCAGACGGCGAAGAACCTGAAGATCATTATTATGAAGATCCTGAAGTCATTCAAGCACTTACAAGCTTACATGAGCAGCTTGTTCGTGACAAAAATCACCTAATGAATTTCACACATACGTATGATGACCAATCTAAACGCTTTACATTTGGTTATCAATTAGAAAATGGCAGAACAATCTTAAGAGAATATTCATTTCCAGCTTACGCTTATGAAAAATGGCTTGAACCGATTATCGAATCGAATGAATATAAAAGAAATCACAATCCAATTATGAACGTTGACACAAATCATATTCAATCAATCAGTCTAAATAATCGACATATTCGATATCATTTACAACTACCTTATCTCTATATTAATGAGCCAGATCAAATCCAAGGTATATATGATACCCTCATTCAAGACATTGAAGGAGAATCGGTTCATGATACGTTAAACCCAAACTATTGGGAAACGGATATAACGTTCAATTTAAATAATGGAAAAATGCTGTCGCTAACTTGGAATAAATCGTACACACATTTTGATCAATGGTTAGAGGAGAATGAGCTACAATCACAAAGCCGATTGACATCCGAGCATATTCATCACGCCATTGTAATCAAAAGGGACTATTTTCCTTATGAGATATTTGACACGATTCAATCAAAAAATGATCTAAGCTTACTCTCCATTGACTATTTTGAAATTGATTCTTCTGATGAAATCGACAAGCTACTCCGCGATATACATCCTTATGCTCACAGCTCTTATTATGTCGTTTTGTTTTCTGAGAATAAGGTGTTAGAAGAAGTGTTCTTTCTTAATGAGCAGGAGGGGCAAAAGTATATAAATTAATTCATATTTGAAACACTCCGCGAATATCCTTTTAGAGTGGTTCAAAATTCTTACTTAGGAAGGAGGTATCATCATGTGGGAACTTCTATTATATGTAATGGTTGCTCCAATGATGACAATCATTCTTTCTCTTGTATTTGCATGGAAATATGATGACCTATTTGCTGCACCGATGATCATATTTATTCTTTTTAATTTACCGACCATTTTTATTTCAATGAATTATTCGATTGGTTGGAACATATTTTTTGGATGGTCCATATTCTATACGTTTCTATCTTTATTTATCTCTTTGTTAGTATGGCATCTACGAAAGCATCGACAAACATCGACGTCACTATAAGAGTTGAACAATAATAAAAATGGATCAGTACGGAGACCGTTATCCTTACTGATCCATTATTTTTATTGTGCTTTTATCGCTTCCTTCTGTTTTCTTCTTTTCTTCATTGCTTTCGTAATGTACCCTCCTCGGAAATTACGAGGCTCATAGGATACAACAAAAGCACTCGGTTCATACGTACTCACAATCTTAATGAACTCTTCTTCGCGATCCCTTCTTGCTGTACAATCTAAACGATATCGTCGAGCGTTATTCATTCCTTCCACTTCAGCTGAAGAAACGCTAAACCCTTCATCTCGAAGATGTTTCGTTAGCTCATCATTTTTATTCATAATGTTAACCTCAATCGTAACATAACCAATTGCTAGCTTTTGTTCAATAATTTGCCCTATATATAATCCTACGCCAAACCCTATTGCATAGGATGCCATATTTAAATAATTTGATAAATCACTAAAAACAATTCCAAGTGCGATAACATAAATAAATCCTTCTAATATGCCAAGTGCTGCAGCTTTTTCTTTCATTCCCTTGACCATCATGATTGTTCTTAATGTAAGAACTGGAACGAAAAGAAGCTGCGCGATGAAAATAATAATCGCTTGTAGCATGAAATCTCACCTCTTCTATTAAGTTCAACTTACGTAGTCTAACAGGATTTTCTTAATCAAGCTAGCTAAATTGATGATATTTTTTTGGAAATATTTCAAGTATGTTTTCAACTTGATGACATTTTAAAAGAATTATCCCCAAAAAAAAAGTTATATGTTAGAATTATTTCTACTATGTTTCTATTAGAAGGAGCTCATTACTATGAAATCATTAAAAGGAACCCTTCTAGGTTTCGCTAAGGACTTAAGTGGATTTATTCTCCTTATTTTGTTCCTTATTCTCTTTTTTAATATAGATTCTTTTAAAAATGAACAAGCTGGCATAACGGTTCCTGATACATGGTTGCTCATACATATGAACTTCCTAAGTATTGTCTTGGAAGCTATTCCATTTATTCTATTAGGCGTTTTCGTTTCAGTTGATCCAAATCTATGTGAAAGAAGAATTTATTCATCGTTATTTACCTAAGAATGCTTATGCGGCCCTTTTACCAGCAGCAATTATGGGGGCGATCTTCCCCATTTGTGAATGTGCGATCGTTCCAATTGTAAGACGTTTAATTAAAAAAGGGATGCCCCTTCACGTTGGAGTTGTTTTCCTAGTAGCTGCACCTATTTTGAATCCGATAGTTGCTGCTTCAACCTTTTTTGCATTCCGAACAGATCTATCTGTTCTCTATGCACGAATGGGATTAGCCTTTATTCTTTCTATTATCATTGGAGCGATTTTATATATCATCTTCAAAAATAAAGACCAACTGCGCTGGACAAAGGAAGAGCTTGTCGGTCGACAAGTGGTAGTAGACCCTATCACTCCTAGAAAGATGAATCGTATGAAACAAACGATGTATCATGCAGCTGATGAGTTTTTCTTAATGGGTAAATACTTAATAATGGGAGCCTTTGTCGCTTCTTTATTCCAAACATTACTTGACCGTGAATTCCTTCTAGCTATCGGAACTAACGAATGGAGTTCGACAGCAGTCATGATGGGATTTGCCTTTTTAATCTCGCTTTGCTCTGAAGCTGATGCGTTTGTCGCTGCATCATTTAACAATACATTCTCTACAGGCTCGTTAGTTGCCTTTTTAGTTTATGGACCTATGCTTGATTTAAAAAATACGTTTATGCTGTTTGCCTTTTTCAAAGTACGCTTTGTCGTGATCTTTATGAGTGTCGTTACAGTTGTTGTATTCGCCGCAATGATTGCACTACAATATCTCCAAATCTTGTAAGGAAGGTGCTTTAAATGGATAATAATCAATCTGATACTGGATTCCACGCCTATATTCGTGGAATTATTCTAATAGGCTTTGCTTTACTTATGCTCGCATTCTTAATGACAGGTAACATTACGTATTACATCGCACCGACCATGTTTCCTTTTATTTATTTCGCCACTGCCGTCTTCTTAATACTTGGTATTCTTCAAATTATTCGAAGTACCAAAAAAGGACAAGAAGAGGAACAACTTTGTGATTGCGGTACTGACCACTCTGTACAAGGACCGTTTTTTGTGAAGCTGCTTATTTATACGATTTTCATCACTCCAATTGTATTAGGATTCGTCTTGCCAGATCGTTTATTAGACAGCTCAGTCGCAGCGAATCGTGGTGTTCAATTTGGTTCTGGTTTAGTCGAGACGACTCCAGTTGCCCAAGAGACTGCAAATTCTTCATCAACTTCACGAGCAGAAGCATTTCTTGATGACCCTGAGGCCTACTATGCTGAATTAGAAAACCAGGAAGCAGCAGATTCCATTTCTAATGAAGAATTTTACACCGAAGAAGGGTATAATCAATATTACAGCGAGCTTGCTTCAGAACTATTAGAAGAAGAAACGGTTATTGTAACTGAAGAGAATTACTTAGATGTCATGACGATTCTTGACCTACATTTAAATGATTTCATTGGAAAATCAATTGAAATGGTCGGGTTTGTTTTTCAAGAAGGTGATTTTGACGATGACCAATTTGTCGTAGCCCGATTTGGAATGACATGCTGTATTGCCGATGCCTCCGTTTACGGAACGATGGTTCGTTCAGATGAACCTCTTGAACTAGATAATGATACTTGGGTACGTGTAAGTGGCATTATTGGAGAAAGTACGTATGGTGAGATGCGTATTCCACAAGTCATGTTACGTGGTTTTGAAATTGTCGAAGCACCGGATAGCCCTTATGTATACCCTCGGTTTAGTTTTTAAAACCATTTCTTTTAGGCCGCTGAAACTTACACCTTTTCAGTGGCCTAATGATAATCATATTTTTCAAGATGTTTCGATTGAGACCGTTAAGACCTCTGTTTCTCCCCCAATGACATCTATATGCGACTCCTTACTCATTTGCGCTATTTTTTCCACATTCGTAACGACAACAGGAGTAATCGAACTCGTTGCCTTCTTTTTAATCACATCGATATCAAACTCGACAAGTACATCCCCTCTTTTGACGTGATCTCCTTCCTTCACATGTGTAATAAATCCTTCTCCTCCTAAATTAACCGTATCCAAGCCAATGTGAATAAGTATCTCTAAGTCACCTGCTGTTTTCATTCCTATCGCGTGTTTAGTTGGGAATACTTGTATAACATCTCCATCGACAGGGGCTACAACTTTACCCTCAGTTGGAGCAACAGCAAATCCATCTCCCATCATTTTCTCACTAAAAGTAGGGTCTGGCACCTCTTCAATCGGAATTAATGTGCCTGTTAATGGGCTATAAATCTGTTCTTCAGTAGGCTTCGTTCGTTCTTTTTTTCCAAACAATTTCTTTAGCATTTCTCGTGCACTCCTTCATGCGTTCAAGTTACTCTTACTATACCCTTTATCAGAATAGCAAAACGTACAATTCTCCATCGTTCTTCATTTTTTTCAGCTGTTGCCTATTCATCATTTTTTATTTGACATAGACTATAGAGAAGTAAAGAAAGGAGCTGAGGACAATGGGTCACGGTTATAACGGGTTTACGTTAATTGTCGTTTTATTCATCCTCTTGGTTATCGTTGGCTCTGCATATGTTTGCTAAAAAACCGCTGCGCGGTTTTTCTCTAAATTCACTTACCCCCAACTTGATTAAGTCTCTAAACACTTTATAAGTATCTTTTAAAAAAAGATAAAATGCCTTTGAGAACTGACTCTCAAAGGCGTTTTGGATGATGATAGGTTTGTTTCTTCAATGCCAGTTGGTGTGTTCAATAAACACCCATTTCACTAAAGCGACCAGATCAATACTTGGACGTTCTTTGTCAAAAAGCGTGCCCCCTATCCCGGTAGCGGGCTCGAAGATCTGTATCGTGGCAAATCTCTAAACAAAAAAGCTTGTCGATCGACAAGCTGAACAACGAGACAATTGAATTGTCTCGTTGTCTTGTTATGTTTTTTCTTATAAAGACTGTAATGCTTTCGCTACATCGACTGTACGTTTCGCTTGGTATTTCACTGCTTCTTGAACATCTTCAACCAATTTGCCATCTTGTGTAACCGTAACACTCGTACCATAAGGGTTACCTCCAGCTGCAAATGTCACCGGATCTGTATAACCAGGCGCCGCAATAATCGCCCCCCAATGATACATTGTCGTATAAATAGCTTGAATCGTTTTCTCTTGACCACCATGTGGATTCATTGCTGACGACATTGCACTTACAACTTTATTAGCTAGTTTACCTTCAGCCCATAATCCACCTGTCGTATCAAGGAACTGCTTCAATTGACCAGGGACATTCCCAAAACGTGTTGGAGCACTAAATATAATCGCGTCTGCCCACTCCAGATCATCAAGTGTTACCTCAGGTACATTGGCTGTTTCTTCTAAATGTGCTTTCCATGCTGGATTAGAGTCAATCGCAGCTTGAGGTGCAAGTTCTGGTACTTTTAAGACTTTCACTTCAGCACCTGCTGCTTGACCGCCTTCTTTCGCCCAATTGGCAAGCTGATAATTGGTACCTGACGAGCTGTAATAAATAACCGCTAATTTTACTGACATTTGAAAATTCCTCCCCATACATTTTTATTTAATTTGAAATCATATAATACAGTACTGAATTATACGATTATAAAAAGAACATATCCATCCTTTTTACAAGTTTGATTGTAACGCGATAATGATTTAATGTCAAATAGTTTGATATTGAAATTATGTTGCTTTTTTGTAAAGTTTAATGTTCATACATCATCTTCCGTGTCATTCCTCCATCAATTATAATCGTTTCTCCATTGATAAACTCATTCCCCTCATTTGTAAGAAATAAACATACATTTGCGATATCTTCCGGTTTACCAACTCTTTTTGAAAAATGCTGATCATGATCTTTCTGACGTAAGCTCTCCTCTTCTCCAGTATGAATCCAGCCAGGGCTAATTGCATTTACTCGGATCAAGTCGTCTTGGAAAGAGGCAGCTAATGCATGTGTTAGAGAAACAATCGCCCCTTTTGAAGCTGCATACGCTTCAGAGTGCGGTTCAGACATGGATGCTCTCGTAGAAGCAATGTTAACAATTGAGCCTCCACCATGTCGCTTCATGACATTCGCTACTTCTCGCGAACAAAAAAATGCTCCCCGAACATTCGTATTTAATACTCGATCCCATTCATGAACAGTAAGCTCATAAGGAGATTTAAATTCTGAAATACCAGCATTATTAATAAGCACATCAATTCTTCCATACGACTTGTTTACTTTTTTCACTAATATCTGAATATCCTTTACATTGCTAATATCACAATAAATGGCCTCTGCTTCTCCATTATGATCTTCAATGAAACGTACAGTTTCAATCGCATCATACTTATTTACATCAACGACAACCACTTGGAAACCTTTTTTTGCATAAGCAAACGCAATCGCCTTCCCTATTCCTTTTCCAGCTCCTGTCACAATCACGACACGCTTATCCAACGAAACCCACTCCTCTTTTCAAGATTCGCTTAGTATTTAGTCATATTCTTTTGCTCCGTTGACATAAACCTTCTTCAAATACCTCTTTTTATTTATGTCAATGAGGGAATTTTCTTACATTATTGAATACAACTTAACTATACAATAAAAAAGTTCCCTAAGCGACTCATGCTTAAGAAACCTTTTAATTGATTATTCTTCTATTTGAACGTTATAGTGATTTAGCCATTCATTCATTTGAACAAAATGAGCAAGAAGCTGAGGTCCTGCCATCAACTGACCAAAGTAAGGAATATTTTGATCGAATCCCCCATTTTCAGCTACTGTTTTCAATGAATTTTTATCAATAAATTCAAACAAAGCAACATCCTTTTGAGCAAGTACTTTCTTCATCTCCACATGCACAGCTTTCGTATAGTGTGGATGGTATGTTTTTGGATAAGGACTCTTTTTCCGATACAATACATCATGTGGGAGGAGCCCTTCTAATGCTTTTCGTAAAATCCCTTTCTCACGTCCATGTAACCTCTTCATTTCCCACGGTATATTCCACACATATTCAACTAAACGATGGTCCGAAAAAGGTACTCGAACTTCTAAGCTCGCTCCCATACTCATACGATCTTTTCGGTCCAATAAATTGGTCATAAACCAAATAATATTTAAATATGAAATTTCCCTTCTACGCGCTTCTTCCTTCGTATCTGCTTCAAATCGAGGCGTCTCATTGATGGTTTCCTTATAACGATCATATACATATTTCTTTAAGTTAAGCTTTTTTTTCCATTTATCATTTAATAGCCCTTCTCTTTCCGATATAGATCTCATCCAAGGAAAGCCGTCGATGTACATCACTTCTGGCTTATGAAACCACGGATATCCACCAAAGATTTCATCCGCACATTCTCCAGATAAACCGACCGTCACGTCCTTTTTTATCTCATGACAAAACCATAGTAGTGATGAATCGACATCCGCCATGCCTGGAAGGTCCCTAACATGCACAGCCTCTTTAAGGCGAACAGCCAGCTCTTCAATAGAAATCACTTTATTTTGATGATGTGTACCTACTGCATTCGAAACCTCTTTCACCCAAGGAGCATCTTCATTCGGTTGAAAGTCATTTGCACGGAAATATTTATCATTTTCATCATAATCGACAGAGTAACTACGAATCGGTCCTTTCCCTTGCTTTTCATACACCTTGGCTGCTAACGCGGTTAATGCACTCGAATCAACGCCCCCTGAAAGAAACATCCCAACAGGCACATCAGCTACTAGCTGCCTCTCTACGATATCCTCTAATAAATATCGAATATATTCAGCTGTTTCTTCAACCGTATGTGAATGCTCTTTACTTTTAAG
>NZ_BAUU01000016.1 GCF_000513115.1 Halalkalibacter hemicellulosilyticusJCM 9152 | reverse complement strand
TTTTCAGCGACTTTTGTATCATAACATCAAATCATTTTTGATGTCAAGATCTTTTCAGAAATAATTCATCGCTCATTTCAGCGACAAATAATAATATATCATCGTAGAAGAATAACGTCAATACTTTTTTTCAAGATCAACAACGTGAATAAATATATTGCTTATACTCCTGATTACTTACTTGCTGCTCTTCAGCCTTTAGCTTTCTTTTTTCTACTAAATGACGAACGAGTAATTCTAAATCAACACGATATGCTTCAAGTTCATTTAATTTCATTAAATCAGTCATCGTAAGGGGGCGTTTCTGCTCTGTCAATACCATTAAGAAATGCCGACTTCCTATATCCGTCTTCGATTGAATAGCAAGCTCCATCGCCAACAATAATAATTCTATTCTCTTTTCAACCGATTCGTTACTATTAAAAAGCTCCTGATGCAATTTATAAATTTGTGGATCTATTCTTTTCACTTGCTCCCAAACGATAACTTCTGAATACATTCCTTGATCAACGATCGACAAGCGAGCAAGGTGATGAAGAGCGTGCATCATATGACTAAACGAATCATATAAGTGCCCTTCACGAAAAAAGGTTTTTCCCTCTTCAAACCTTCTTAACAATTTACTAAATTGGATCGTTAGTTTCTTTTGACGATCTCCAGCAGGTAGAGCATCAATTCGCTCCTTAATCATACGTAAACTTTCATTTCGATCAAAGGCCACTTCTCCATTCACAACCCAATCGATTAAACGGCGATGATTTCCCGTCATTAATGTTTGATCAATCATCTCCATACTAATGCAATGAAAAGAAACAGACTTCTGTTCTATTACATAATGATGGATATCCCATGAATAATTAGAATCATCTTTAATAAGAAGAACAACAACGTCAAATCCATCCGTAACCGTTAATGGTACATTCACCTTTTCAACCACAACAATAGCTAAAGTCCCATCATGACTTGCATACTTCTGATACATTTGACGCAAAGATTGATCAATCACCATAGTTCTTCCCACTCCTTATTAATCACATGCAAATCTATACTAACTATTCTCCACATTCAAAAAAATTCCTTCTACCGACAATTCATTTCTCTGTCAAATCCGATAATGGCCTTCTATGATATACTAGAATGAAGGAGGCCACTGAAAAAGTACAAATCAACTATTTCAGTTCCTATGATTTGACAAGCAATGGCTTCACTCGTTACTTAAAGGGCATCAAAAAGGATGAACATTAAACTTTTTCAGGCCCTTATGAAGAGTTAGGAGGGAAAAACGTGGGATTGAAATACGCAAACAAAATTAACAAAATCAGAACCTTTGCGTTAGGTCTTGTTTTTGTTGGGATATTAGTCATGTACATCGGAATCTTCTTTCGTGAATCACAGGTCATTATGATTATTGCCATGCTTCTTGGGCTTCTATTTGTCATGTCGAGCACAGTCGTCTACTTTTGGATTGGTATGCTATCAACGAGGACGATCCAAGTCGTTTGTCCAAATTGTGGTGGCGCCACAAAAATGCTAGGACGTGTCGATGCATGCATGCACTGTAGCGAACCTCTTACATTAGACAAATCATTAGAAGGAAAAGAATTCGATGAAGCCTTTAATAAGAAGCAGCAAGAAAAAAGCGATCCTTCATAACTGACTATCATTATCAAGCATGTTTTCTCATTTGAAATGTAAGTGAGTTTCTCTCAAAATACCCTTATCTGATCGTTACTTAGCACTGGTGAGCTACCTCATGCAAAAGCAATATGGTAGTAGCTCACCGCTGCCTTGATCTATATACTACGCTATAGCAATCCCTAGTCTCTCGTAAAATTATTTCTATAATCAGTATCCATCGTGAGCTTATAAAAAAAGAAACCCAAACAGCTATTAACCATTTGAGCTCCATTGTTTAATGTTGCTTTGCTTTTGTTTGACAATCCGGACAAATGCCATTAATCTCCATTCGATGATTTAGCACTTTAAATCCTGTCACATGCTCAGCAAGTGTCTCCACTTCATCTAATCCCGGATAGTGGAAATCGACGATCTTCCCACATTCATTACAAATGACGTGATAGTGATCGGATGTCACCGAATCAAAACGACTCGATGAATCACCATACGTTAACTCCCTTACGATACCAGCTTCCTTAAAGACGCGTAAGTTATTATAAACAGTCGCGACACTCATATTTGGAAAACGCCCTTCTAACGCTTTGTATATATCATCAGCTGTTGGATGGGTCATTGATTCAAATAGGAATTCTAGAATCGCATGACGCTGAGGAGTCATACGCACACGTGTACTTTTCAACGTTTCAAGTGCATCTTGTAAGCGATGACCAGACATAGTCATGCACCTCTCTTTCTAAAAAACCATTCTTACTTTGTAATTAGTATAATATCGAACGGTCACATTGTCAATCAAGGTCACATGAAGAATATTTTGTAATTAGATCATGTCGCTAGTTCGATACATTTTTTACCGTTGGTTCGCTGCCAGAAAAGGCGCTGAATCCTTCACGTCTACTAAAAATGAGGTGAAGCGATGAGCTTGTTTACTCTTTCGTTGCTTTTTCTTCTCTAAATCTAGACATGCCTCTTTAATCGATTCCTTTAATATAGAGACATCCTGTTCTTCAACTCCAAACAAGAAAGTTGTATTCCCCTTACGCCAAAACCCACCAGAGCTCGCGAGTTCTGTCATACGGTAATCCTTTTGCTTCAATTGCTTTTCAACTTCATCTCTATAGAAGTTATCAATAATACATACAAGCAGTTTCATCGCCTTTCCTCCTATATCCTGTTATCTATTTATACTCTTCGTTGAAAGGATTGGTTCCTGTCTATCCTTCTATTTCATCCTTAATATACGTTAATGCCTCTTCGACGTGATTCTTCACACGTACCTTGCGCCATTCTTTGATTAGCTTTCCTTCTTTATCAATAATAAAGGTTGAACGTTCAATGCCCATATACTCTTTGCCAAAATTCTTCTTCAGCTTCCAAACACCATATAACTCACTCACCTGATGATCTTCATCTGCTAGTAAATAAAAAGGAAGGTTATACTTATCCTTAAATTTCTCATGTCTTGAAACCGGATCAGGACTTACGCCGATAATGACGGTATTTAAGGCAGAGAAGTCCTCCATATGATCGCGGAAATCACATGCCTGTGTCGTGCAGCCAGGTGTCATATCTTTCGGATAAAAATACAAGACAACCTGTTTGCCACGGAAGTCTTCTAGCGATACACGTTCTCCTGATACGTCTTCAAGTGTAAAAGTAGGTGCGGCTTGTCCTATTTCGACCATGATTCAATCATCCCTTCAATCGTTTCTTCTAGAGTAGCTGATGTGCAGAAGAAATACAACTACCGTCCCATTTTTGCTTGCAAAAATGTGTTCATGACAAATGCCGCTGGCAAAAGAAAGCCTATGAGAGACTGGACAACCGCAAATAGACGTCCTAATCCAATTGGAACGATATCACCATATCCAACTGAGAGCATCGTGATTGCACTAAAGTACATCATATCAAGCATACTAATCGTTTCTCCGAATAACGGTGCATCGATTTGAATGACACGAATGCCAATCAGTTCAACTCCTGTATACAGGATCGCAAAGGAGGAGATTAACGTAACATATACGAGGATGAGAAGACCAAAGTGCCTTAACGAAACAAGGTGCGTTGAAGGGTGGGGATGAAATCGTAAAAGCATTAGTAGACTCACAACTGTTCCAACCGTTGAAATCAATAATATTATGACGACAATCAGCTTCATATTTTCCCCCTCCCTCCTTTCCATTATATGAATAGTAATTGACCGTTAGAAGGACATGTTTCCTACATTTCCTAATAGTTTTTCTACTTTTCCACTGGTAAAATAGTAAGGGAACATCTGTACTTATCTTATTACAAGAGGAGGGTTGAGTGATGCAAAATTTAACAGATGAACAGCTGTTAGAAGCCTATGCTCAAGCAAAAAAAGCACAATTAAATGAAGCCTTTCTCACATTATTACTAGAAGAAATCAAAAGAAGAAACCTCCAAGATCGAATTTAAACATGTTCATCTCTCCTATTAGCCGAAGGGAGGCAAGGTATTCAAACTTTTTCAGTACTCTCTTGGATACTTGCCCTTCTTTGGCATCTATGATTGAATACTATCATGACAAGGAATAAGTATAGGAGAGATCATCATGAATTGGTCAAAATCAGAGCAATACTATAAAGAAGCACAACAACATATTTTAGGTGGTGTGAATAGCCCTTCACGAGCCTACAAAGCTGTCGGTGGAGGGACACCTATTTTTATGGAACGAGCAAAGGGAGCCTACTTTTGGGATGTGGATGGTAATCAATACATTGATTATCTTGCAGCCTATGGTCCGATTATTACTGGACATGCACATCCGCACATTACGAAGGCTATACAAAGAGCAGCCGAAAGTGGCGTTTTGTACGGAACACCGACGACGTTAGAAAACACTTTTGCGAAAATGTTAAAAGAAGCTATCCCTTCACTGGAGAAAGTCCGTTTTGTTAATTCTGGTACGGAAGCAGTGATGACAACTATTCGTGTTGCACGTGCTTACACAGGTCGAGATAAAATCATTAAATTTGCCGGCTGTTATCACGGGCACTCAGACCTTGTTCTCGTCGCAGCTGGATCTGGTCCCTCTACTTTAGGTACTCCAGACTCAGCTGGTGTCACAAAAAGCATCGCGAAGGAAGTGATTACGGTCCCGTTCAATGACATTAATGCTTACGAAGAAGCATTAAAAAGATGGGGCGATGAGGTGGCCGCTGTTCTTGTTGAGCCGATTGTCGGTAACTTCGGAATCGTTCAACCGCAGAAAGGCTTCCTAGAGGCTGTTAATTCGCTCACTCATGATTATGGTGCTCTTGTGATCTATGATGAGGTTATTACAGCCTTCCGCTTTATGTATGGTGGCGCTCAAGACTTACTCGGTGTCCAACCAGATATGACTGCACTAGGGAAAATTATTGGGGGTGGCTTACCGATTGGCGCTTACGGCGGAAGGGCAGATATTATGGAAAAGGTCGCTCCACTTGGACCTGCTTACCAAGCTGGAACAATGGCTGGAAACCCGGCCTCGATGAGTGCCGGAATTGCTTGTCTTGAAGTATTACAGGAAGAAGGACTTTACGATGGCCTTGATCGTTTAGGCGCTCGTTTAGAGGAAGGTATAATTCAATTGGCCAAAAAGCACGATCAATCGATTACCGTTAATCGTTTAAAGGGAGCTTTAACCATTTATTTTACAGAAGAAACGATTACGAATTATGAACAAGCCGAAAACTCCAATAGTGAACAGTTCGCCGAATTTTTCAAAGAAATGCTCAAGCGTGGAATTAATTTAGCTCCGTCCAAATATGAAGCATGGTTTTTGACGATTGCTCATACAGATGAGGATATAGACCAAACATTAGCTGCTGTTGATGGAGCATTCGCTGTGATGAACGCCGCAAAATAAATGAGGGATAAACATGAAATTAGGTGCACGCATTTTCAAAACAGGCTTAGCGATTATACTTTCACTCTATATCGCTTCATGGATCGGTCTTGAACCTCCGACCTTTGCTGCCTTAACAGCAGCACTCGCGGTTCAGCCATCAATCTATCGGACGTTCCAAACGATACTTGATCAATTCCAAGCGAATATGATCGGGGCAGTACTTGCGGTGATATTCGTTTTAACGCTAGGAGCCGATCCGTTTGTCATTGGGCTTACAGTCGTCTTGGCGATCGCTCTTATTTTGAAATTCAAGCTTGAACCAACGACCATTCCGATTGCAATTGTGACAATCATCATTATTATGGAAAGCCCAGGGTCGAACTTTATTGAATTTGCTCTAAGCCGATTTTCCCTTATTATATTAGGAGTGCTGTCGGCATTTATCATTAATCTGCTCTTCATTCCTCCTAAATATGAAACGAAGCTATACCAGAAAATCTTAAAAGTCTCTGAAGATATTCATCAATGGCTACAGTTATTTATTAGACTAAGCGCCGATCACCATGCACTTAAGAAGGATATCGTCCGACTTGAAGAAGAATTAGTCGAGATCGACAACCTGTATTTATATTATAAAGAAGAACGAAATTACTTCATGCGTAATAAATACGCTAAAGCACGGAAGGTCGTTCTTTTCCGACAAATGGCGATCACAACAAAGAAATCACTCTTCGTCCTGAAAAATATCGAAAGCCGCTTAAATAACCTCCATGAACAAGCGAAGGAGGTTCACGAATTACTTGAGAAACAACTATACGAGCTTACAGCCTACCACGAGCTCTTAATGCTTCGTTATATTGGTAAAGCTCATGTCGAACAAACCGATTCGACGAAGCTCGCCCTAAATGAACGAAAAGAAGCCTTATTTAATCAATTAATTGTATTACGTGATCAGGAGACATTAACCGGAGAAGAATGGATGCACACCCTTCCAGCCATTACCCAATTAACCGAATACCAAGAACAACTAGAGCACCTCGAACAGCTCATCGACAGCTTCTTCAGCTACCACACAAGCGAGAACAAAGTGAAGGTAGAATAAGAAAAACGCGTTAGCGTCTTTTCTTATTTGCATTGTGCGGAGCCGTTACAATGGTTTGAAGTTATTCTGAAAGTGGGGTTTTTCAGAATAACTTGTAACGAGCGAAGCAAACGCCACCTGCGAATTCGCTTACATCTCCCTCGAATCATTCGTTGCGGTTCCTCATTCCGCTATTTCCTTCATTTCAACGCGTTTGAATGGCTTTCGGTTCCTCATTCCGCTATTTGTCCTTGCCTCCCTCTATTTCCATCCATTTAGCTTGAATAGAGGAACAAGGATTCCTTTCCCTTCGCTTTAGCGAGGTTATCCCCATTTTAAAGGAATGAGGATTACTCTTAATTCTCTCACCTGCCCTGGCTTCCTTCACAAAAAAGCTCTCCTACAACGTCCTTACAACGTCATAAGAGAGCAATTCTTTAAAGCTGTTGGACATCAAACAGCTTCTTGTATGCTCCTCTTCGGTTCATTAGCTCTTGATGATTCCCCTCTTCAATAATACGTCCATTTTCGATCACAATGATCCGATCGGCATGAGTAATCGTGGATAGGCGATGCGCGACGATGAATGTCGTACGATTTCGGGCAAGCTTTTCCATCGCCTCCTGAATGTAATGCTCACTTTCCAAATCCAAGGCGGAAGTCGCTTCATCAAAAATAAGAATCGGCGGATTTTTTAAAAATACACGAGCGATCGCCACTCGTTGCTTCTGTCCACCAGAAAGCTTCACCCCACGTTCACCAACCTCGGTCTCATAGCCATTTGGTAAATTCATTATAAATTCATGGGCATTTGCCGCTTGAGCCGCTGCAATCACTTCCGCATCTGTTGCATCAGGCTTTCCCATTAATATGTTCTGCTTAACCGAATCACTAAATAGAATATTATCCTGCATAACCATGCCGATTTTATCACGGAGAGAACGCACTTGAAATTCCCGTATATCAGTACCGTCAAACAAAATCTGCCCTGACGTCACATCGTAAAACCGTGGAATTAAGCTAATAAGTGTACTTTTCCCACCACCACTCATTCCGACAAAGGCGACCGTCTCTCCTTTATTAACTTCAAAGTTCAGGTTTTGCAAAATACGATCGTCTTCTTCATATTCAAAGCTAACATCATGAAATGTTACTTGCCCATTTACATGATCCAACGGCTGTGCATTTTCACTATCTTTAATGTCATACTTCTCATCAATAAATTCAAATACACGATCCATTGACGCAATCGCCTGTGTCAACGTCGTTGACGAATTCACTAGTCTTCGCAAAGGACCATACAGCCTTTCCATATAAAGGACAAAGGCTGTCATCACACCGACTTCAAGCTGATTGGTAATGACAATATAACCCGACACGAAGATCACTAGCAATGGCGCAATATCGGTAATCGTATTGACGACGGCAAACGTCTTAGCATTCCATTTCGTATGATCAATCGCCCGCTTGAGAAAATGCTTGTTACGCTCTGCAAAACGCCCTTGCTCATAATCCTCTAACGCAAAGCTCCGAATGACATTCATTCCTTGCACACGCTCATGCAAATGCCCTTGCACCTCAGCCAGCGCTTGAGAACGAACACGAGTTAATTCACGTAGTCTCGCATAAAAATATTTAACGGAAAATCCGTAGAACGGAAACATCGAAATCGCGACGAGTGTAAGCCAAACATTGAGATTAAACATAATAATAAGTGCAATAATAATCGTCGCTAAATCCAGCCAAATATTCATAAGTCCCGTAATGACAAAATTCTTCGTTTGCTCCACATCATGAATCACTCTTGATATGATTTCTCCTACTTTGCGATTTGAATAAAACCGCAAGCTCAGCTTCTGAATATGAGTAAAAAGCTGGTCACGAATATCATACAAAATTTTACTACCAATCCATTGTGCAAAGTATTGCCGGAAATATTCAACCGGTGGTCTGACGACAACGAATAGAATCCCCATTACGATCATTACTTTAACGAGAGTGGACATCTTCTCATCCTGCGACATCGCTTCGGCAAAAATAATATCATCAATTACATACATCATCACAAGCGGGAGCATTAATGGAATTCCGAATTTTAATAGTCCAATTAAAACAGTAATAATAATTTCCTTCCAATATGGCTTTACAAATGCCATATAACGTTTCATACTCTCCAGTGTCAATCACCCCTCAAGCCATAGCGTCTATCTCTTCTCTAAAATTACTACCATTTTGGTGCAACTCTTACTAATTGTATGTTGCGCAGTCGTGCTACGTGGACAACGTCACCCCGCGAGTTCCCCTGCATTCTCATTGATGGATTCTCGTTCCGCTATTTAAGCATATATGCCTCGCTGTTCACTTCTTCTGGCGTATTAGCAGATTGACGTTCCACCTTCGTATTTCGCCCATTTAATAGAATAGAATGACGTTCCATTCAATATAACAAAAACCACGCAACGGCTA
The DNA here is from genome assembly GCF_000513115.1 of Halalkalibacter hemicellulosilyticusJCM 9152. Classification (GTDB taxonomy): domain Bacteria; phylum Bacillota; class Bacilli; order Bacillales; family Bacillaceae_D; genus Halalkalibacter; species Halalkalibacter hemicellulosilyticus. The sequence continues at coordinate 102,813 of NZ_BAUU01000016.1, read as the reverse complement.
TTGTCCATTGCATCGTGCTAAGCCGCGACAAAGCGTGTAACGCCGAAGCCAATGTCCTACTCAACTAGCAACTTTTAAACGTTTTTTAGGGTGGCGTTATACGTTCTTATTGTTAAAAAAGTTGTCCCTATTAACGGGACAACTTCTGATTAGAAGCCCTTCATCCACGCAACTGGATAATCGCAACCTGCTCTATCGATATTGTAAAAAACGTTCATACCAATTCTCCACAAATTGCGGAGCAAATGGCCCCTTTCGTTGATGGATCCATGATATAAGCTCATCAACACTACGTTTTAATATCGTATCAATGGCAGGTGGGTATTCCATCATTTTACTATGCAACTCATATTCATCTTCATCTAAGAGCTTAAAGGTCATGTCAGGAAAAACTTTAATATCAAGGTCATAATCAATATACTTTACCGCCTCTTGATCCCATGTAAACGGAGAACCTAAATTACAATAATAGTATATCCCATCCGAACGAATCATACCTATCGTATTAAACCATTTCTCCGCATCAAAATAGCAGATTGCAGGTTCTCGCGTTCTCCAATGTCGACCATCAGATTCCTTCACTAAAATCCGGTCATTCCCTCCAATAATAACCTTTGACGTCCCTTTAAGCACAATTGTTTCTTCCCAAATGCGATGAATCAATCCATTATGCTTGTAGCTATGGATTTCGATGTTGCTTCCAACTTTGGGAAAATTCATAGGCTACTCCTTTCTATTCCATTTTAAAGACGTCAGTAGGTAGAGTAGGATTCCTTATATACAGCCCAAAACCACACGTATCCTCTCTATTCACTACCCTTTACAATCACTAAACATTTTCCTTCACATCTATTATAACTCTTTCAGATTCGATTTGAAATGATTTGACTATTTTATACATGCACATTTTTTGGATAGTGTTAAAAAGGACGATATACAGAGAACCATTGGATGTAATAATCGCATTCATAGAAACGACAAAAAAATACCCTCTGGACGTTATGCCAGAAGGTATTTTTGATTGACAGCAATTATTTTTGTTGCTGCTGGTTCGCAGAAGCTTGTTGTTTACGAGCTTGAGACTGCTGGTTTTGTTGGCGAACTTCTTGTGCATTTGTTTCGCTAGCGAACTCAGTGTTTAAGCTAGATCCTTGTGCAGAAGCTGCGTTTTGCTTACGAACTTGCTGCTTGTTTGTTTGTGCAGCTTGTTTCTGCGCTTGTTGCTGTTGTTGTTGGTTGTTATTCATGTATCTCACCTCCACGATTATTAAGGTGTCCGGGGGGTGAGAACTTTATTCAAAAAAATTACGTTAATAACGAAATTCCCCCATCAACAATGAGAGTCTGACCTCGAATCATATCGGCATCTTCGGAAAGTAAGAATAAAACAGCCTTTGCCAAATCTTCCGTTTCAACAATTCTACCTGCAGGTGTACGATCCTTGGCATCATTTAATAATTCATCACGGTTAGGAAAATGAGTGAGAGCATCTGTATCAACCGCGCCACCTGATACGGCATTGACTCGAATCCCTTTTTCCGCTAACTCCACAGCTAAATAACGTGTTAATGCTTCGACTGCAGCTTTTGATACACCAACGGTTGTATAATTTTTTAAATAGCGAATCGAACCGAGAGAGCTTAAGCTGACAATCGCGCCACCTCCATTATTCTCCATCCTCTTTGCCGCTTCCTGCGCACAGAAAAGAAGAGCCTTACTATTAATATCCATCGTCCAATCCCAATGACTTTCCTCTAATTCCATCACTGGTCGCAACACACCAGATGCGGCATTGTTCACAAGTATGTCAAGCCTTCCAAACTCTTCATCAATTTGCGTAAACATTTCTTTAATTTTTTCTGGCTTCCCTACATTCGCTTTAATAACGAGTGCCTTTTGCCCAAGTGCTTCAACTTCTTGTGCCACTTCAAGCGCAGCCTTTTTACTTCGCGCATAATTTATGACAATGTCATATCCTCTTTTGGCTAATTTAAGTGCGATATTTCTTCCAATTCCACGGCTACTGCCGGTTACTAGTGCTACTTTACTTTGTTCCACTTACACTCCCTCCTTCAATATCAACAATTCCCTCTATTATACCGTATAGTGCAAAAGACGAACAGGAACACTATAAAAGCCTGTTTAAAAGCAATAAATAGAGGTCATTTAGAACAATCTCTATAAAATGGTTTGAGCGAGCCATAATCATTAGGAGGTATAAATATGTATGTTGGACGTGATATGACCGAGCTTTCGATGCTATCCATTGAACAATGGACAGATAAAGAATTAGCCTATTTCCATCATAGTATGCAGCAAGTAACCCCTTATTTAAATATAGAGGGTGTGACGATCCATCGCGAAATTATTGAGGAAATTGAACAAAGAGGGGGCTTAAAGCACGACGCCACCTGGACTAACGGAACCGAAATTCATCCAGATTAACTGCATAGAAAGGAAGAATCCAATGGAAAAGCAATTGTATTATGTAAATTTAAACCCGATTAGTATGGATGATATTAGCCCTATCCGCGTGAATGATGGTCAGCTCATTGAATATGAGATCGAAGCGACATCATTAGAAAAGAAAGAACTCGAAAAGCTTCTACGCGAAGTACAAGCTCATGACGTTGAACTTGGAAACTTATTTACCTTTCGTCATTTCGACGATCAGGAAGGAGATCGTGACAAGAACGAATACCAAAGGGGCTTAAATGACGTATTTGAGGAGCTATATCGCTTAGGAACAGAAGAAACGAAAGCAAAGATCCGCGAAATCCACCTCATTAATGATGATCAATAGATCGTGTAACGAATAACGTACACCATGAACATGGAGCATTTCATGGTGTACGTTATCATTATTAAAAGCTATTTGACTGTCCACCGTCGACATTAATAGTAGCACCTGATACCCAACTTGCTTTTTCTGAGGCTAAGAAGACAACGACGTTCGCCACTTCCTCTGGTCGGCCGAAGCGTCCTCCTGGAATTTCCTCCTCAACAAACTGCTTCATTTTCTCAGGGTTTTCCTCAATTCTTTTTTGCCAATTACCTGTCGGATGTAAAATTGATCCAGGAGCGACACTATTCACCCGAATCCCATCGGCCATCACTTCATCAGCTAATGCCTTTGTAAAGCTAATCATCGCCGCCTTCGCATTATTATACGTTGCCTTCCCTCCTGCCTCACGTCCGAAAATCGATGAAATGTTAATAATCGCGCCAGACTGCTGGGTCTTCATGTGCGGTAAGGCTAATTTACTAAAATGCACGGCTGAGAAATAGTTTAATTCTAGCCCCTCGTAAAAAAGCTCCATACTCGTTTCCTTAATTGCCCCTCCGTTACTTCCACCAACATTATTCACTAAAATATCGATCTTGCCATAACGCTCGATGATATGTCCCATAACACCCTCACGCTCTGTTGGATCCATTAAATCTGCTACTATCGTCTCGACATTGGCAAGCTTTTGTTCTATGTCAGCTAAAGCCTCTTTTCCTCGCGCAACGACGACGACTCTCGCTCCTTCTTCATGCAGACCGTTAACAATCGACAAGCCAATTCCTTTAGACCCGCCTGTTACTAAGGCTACTTTTCCGTTTAGCTGCAAATCCATCGAATCACCTTCCATAACCTTTCATTTTCTTCTCAAATTGCTGTCTTTCTTTTAATGCTTCAATGATCTTTTGATGGGAAACGGGAAAGGCATAATCCTCTAGCCTTTCGATTTCAACCCATTTGCTTTCAGAAGTATAAGTGGAAGACTGATTCCCTACCGTTCCCTCATACACGTCAATTGTCCACTTCAAGTGTGAGAAGACATGCTCCACTTCCTGCACCTTGTCTTCAAGCTTTAATGAGAACTTATATGTCGCAAATTGCTCATAGATTGCGTTTACCTGCTCGTCTCTCCTTGCTTCCACCATCGGAAATTGCCAAAGTCGTGCTAACAAGCCATTTTCCGGCCTTTTCTCAATCAACACTTTACCGTTATCATTTTGAACAATCGTTGCTGCGAGCTCTTTGGACTTTGGCTTTTTCTTTTTCGATTTCACTGGTAGCTCGTCCTGCTTTCCTGCGGAATAAGCGCGGCAAACTTGTTGTACTGGACAGATTAAACAGCCTGGCGAGGTAGGCGTACAGATAAGTGCTCCTAGCTCCATAAGTCCTTGATTAAATCCAGATGGATCTTCCTTATGAATAAGATCGTATAATATCGTCTCAAAGAGCTTTCGAGTAGCAGGCTTAGCAATGTCATCATTAACTAACAATACTCGCGCAAGCACTCTCATCACGTTTCCGTCTACTGCAGGCTCAGCCTTTCCATAGGCGATACTTAAAATCGCCCCTGCCGTATAGGGTCCAACTCCTTTAAGACTTGATATTTCTTCACGAGTGTCTGGTACGACTCCATTAAATTGTTCGAGAACCTGCTGCGCTGCCTTTTGCAAATTACGAACTCGTGAGTAATAACCTAATCCTTCCCACGCTTTTAAGATCGCATCCTCATCTGCCTTTGCTAAATCCAAAAGCGTAGGGAACTGTCTTATAAATGCCTGATAATAAGGGATTACCGTATCGACACGGGTTTGCTGAAGCATAATTTCCGATACCCATATTTTATAAGGATCACTCGTCTGTCGCCATGGCAAGTTACGTTTCTGCGAATGGAACCACTCAACAAGAGCTACCTGAAATGTTTTCTGTGAAAAATCTTCTACATATGATTGACTCATCTTCTCCCCCTTGTTGTTAAAAAGGCATTGAAAAAATTTTTTTACCTATTTCAGCGCCACATAGAACTAGAATTAGGATCCTCATTCCTCTATTTGATCTCTATCTGCTTAATTCGACTGCTTAGCGGATCTTCATTCCTTTATTAAGCCTTCTCATCCTCATTTCCTCTAAAAACAATCACATTAGAGGAATAAGGATTCCCAAATTCGCTTTGTCTGCATTTTTCCCTTATTTAGCGGAATGAGGAACCGTTACGACTACAAATCATCCAGACAAGACTTCGTGTTTGAACAACCTCTTATACACCTTTTCGTTGAAAGGCCCAGCAATGGATTTTCTTCTCTCCACTCAATAAACGGGACAATTGAGCTGAACACAGGATGCTCCGTAGATTGCCTTAGCTTCTTTAATGCTTGGTAATGAGAGACCGTCGGCACTTCAAACATTTCAACATATAGGTATGGCTGATCCTCTGCGACAAACCATTCGATTTCACTTACATCATAATTTGGCAATGTCGTAAGTACCATTTCCATCGCCGCTTCATATTCTTTAATTTTTTGTGGTATTATTTTATACTCCATGAAAATTTGTAAAGGTTTCGTCATCTTTTCCTTGTCTCCCTTTTTAATCTCTTCACTTTCGGGTATAAATAAACTATACCTATTTCAACCGATAAGGAGGATCTCAGCATGGATACTGGAACACACGTGGTGATGGGTATCGCACTTGGTGGATTAGCTACATTAGATCCCATTGTAGCAAACGACCCGCTCTTACCAGCAGCGGTCATGACTGCAACCATTATCGGTTCACAAGCTCCTGACTTTGATACGATTTTAAAATTAAAAAACAACGCCGTCTACATACGGAATCATCGAGGTGTCACCCATTCTGTACCCGCACTTTTCACATGGCCGTTACTCATTACAGGTGGGATTACATTATTTACAGGCACAAGCAATTGGCAAACGATCTTACTTTGGTCTTTTATTGCTGTGTTCCTACACGTTTTCGTTGACATCTTTAATGCATATGGCACGCAAGCATTAAGACCTTTCTCGAATAAATGGATTGCACTTGGCGTCATTAATATCTTCGACCCTTTTATTTTCATTAGTCACTTAGTTGCTCTTTCCCTATGGCTAGTTGGGTCTTCACCCGGACCTGTCATGCTGATATTGTACATCATAATCGCCCTCTATTATATATGGAGGATTTTATCAAAGAAAGCTGTCGTACAAATCGCCAAAGAAGCCCACCCAGACGCAACACATGTCTTTGTTTCACCAACTATAAACTGGAGTCAATGGCACGTTGTTATTCGAACGCCTAGCGTCATGTATGTAACAGAATGTCGTAACCGTCAATTGGAATACTTTGAGCAATATGCCTTTGATCCAATTCCTGATACAGAGGTCTTAAATGCTGCACGACAAGACGCAAACCTTGATGCTTTTCTTTCCTTTTCACCAACATATCGTTGGGAAACGTTTGAGAAGGATGGCATAACAGAAGTTCGTTTCGTTGATCTTAGATATCGCAGCAAAGGCCACTATCCATTTGTGGCGATCGTCCAGCTAGATGAGGAGCTTTCAGTTATGAATTCCTATACCGGCTGGGTATTCAGCGAAGAAGCCTTACAGAAGAAACTTAACATCGTCCTCCCCTAATCGTTCGTAGATTTTGGCGGTCGCTGACCGCCGAAAACACTCGTTAATGTGGAAACGGATCTTCGTTGTTCAAATGGTTAAACTTCTTCTCTTTCGGCTTATAATGATGAAGATGCGGGCCATATTGAGCTATCCATTTGGTGACAACCTTCTCCGTCATGTCCTGCCCTTTGTAGCTCCAGCCACCCTTCGCTCTTGTCACCTCAAAATCCTCCCATAAACTTTCAACCCATGTTCGCTTCAAGAAGCTGTTCCGTTAAACGTTGAAAGCGAATTTCCATATCGGTGCCTCCTTTGTCAATCATTGCGTGAAATAATCACATTATATCAAACCATACTATTACTGAACATGTTTAAAGGAGGGGCATTCGTGAGAAACAAAGCAAAGGACTTTCCTAATCATATTAACTTCAAAGGAAGTTCACCGAAAGATTACAACACCTATGAATCATTACGACCAAACGGGACAATTAATACGCGCCCACAAGAGCGAATGAAAAATAGCCAAGAGCAAGAAAAGTAGTTGATCAATCGGAGGTGTCCGTCATGAATAAGGAAACGATGCATGCATTCGAATACAAAAGTCCATTTGATTCTCCTCGAGCCAATCCTAAACATGCTTCACATCAAGTGAACGGTGAAACACAAATGTCACAGCATGATATCAAAACAAGAATCCACCGCCGAATCCAACGAAGTTAATGCGCTGTAGAAAGCCTTACGATGAGCCTTATACTCATCGTAAGGCGCTTTTATCATTACCATTCAGTAGAACACCGTAAAAGCTAAACAATCCTTCCCTTTATATAAAGCGCTTGATCTGCTACATGGACTAACTGTTCAATTGAAGCTTCATGCTCCGGGTGGGGAAATACGTTTAAGAAAGTACTCGAAATCGGAAACAATATCTTTAATCAAACATGAAGATGTTAATAGCCTAGGTCAAGATTGTTTAATCCAAAGCGGGATATTCCCAAAATAGCCTTGTGCAAATGCAACGACATCCAAACATGAAATCACCTGCTCGGATGTCGTTTTCGTTTATTTTCTTTCAAGCAATGAAATTGGAACAGCTTCTAAGCTCTTAGCTCCATCTCGATAGCCCCAAGCAAAATAACCATTCAAATAATCAATTTTAAAGCTTGACGTGCTACCTTTTACAGAATAAATTTCACCAGGCTTGTAATCAATGGGATCTAACATATAAGCTTGGGCCATTAACATTTTTCGTTCATAGACTGCAAATTCGTTCGACATACCCATTTGTTCTGCCTTCTTAGCTTTCTCGTTAAAATCAGCTATCGCTGTTCTCAACTCATGTTCGGTCATTTCACTGAATCGTTTCTCTGTCACTAGAATTCACTCCTTATTCTTCCTTCAAAAATTGTTCAATTAGATCGATTGAGAAGCCTTTACGATAAAGGGCTTGCTTACACTTTTGCTGGAACTCCCAGCCATGTAAATGTCGATACTTTTTCCTTATCTTTTCCCCTTGATAACAAATCGCTTTCCATTCTTCACGTTCGTGATCCTCATTTTCAAACGTGCTTAGCGCTTCTGAAATAATCGCTTCGGTGTAGCCTTTTGTATATAACTGCCCAACGAGCTTATCTTTCCTCGCTCGTTGTGACAAGCGTATATCCTGTTTCTCTTTCTTTTCAATCCACTTTCTCACTTCTCCCACCCATTCTTCAAATGGTATTTCCATTAAATGAGCATCAATAATTTCTTCATTCACTCCTTTCATCATTAATTCTTGCTTTAATTTCATCGGTCCCTTCACTTGTGTTAATTGTTTTGATTGAATATAAGCTCGTGTAAATTCCCGGTCATCTAACCATTTTTCTTGCTCTAATTTCTTTATTGTTATATCAATATACTTTTCATCCTTCTCTTTTCGGATTAAATAATCACGAATTTCTTTGCGTGAGCGCATTCGATAAGACAAATAATGAATAGCTAAGTGGTAAACCTTCCTTTCTTCATCTGCTTCAATTAAGGCCCGCAATTCCTTTTCATTGATTTCTTGTCCTTTATGTAGACGATATTTGACTAGAACATCTTCATCAACGCTAAAGCCATATTCTTCTCCATTTCCGCGATTCACAAAGATCGAATACCTCGACTTATTCTTCTTTTGAACTTCTATTTTCGTAATAGCTACCATATTCTCCAGACTCCTTCAAACCGTTAATGTTGGCTATTTATCATAGAACCCTTACAATAAATCTATACATGTCAATGTCTAAAGGGAGGTCAACCAATTGAACATTGCAATCGCAGGTGGCTCAGGTTTAATCGGCTCTGCTTTAACTGAACATTTAACGAAACAAGGACATACTGTTTACATTTTAACAAGAGATGCTACAAACAAACCAGTAAAAGAAAAAGTTCATTATGTCGAATGGTTACATGATAAAGCTACTCCTGAAAAAGAATTGCAAGGTGTCAAGGCTATTATTAACTTAGCAGGAGAATCAATCGGCTCTGGCAGATGGACAGAAGAGCGAAAGCAAGCGATTCTCAACAGCCGCATCGAATCAACACGTGCAGTCATCGACTTAATCAAGCAGCTTACTCCTACTTTACGCGTATTAGTCAATGCATCAGCGATAGGCTATTATGGCCATTCAACGAGTAAAACCTTTTCTGAAGACTCAGAGCCTGTTGATGATAGCTTTTTAACGAAAGTCGTAAATAGTTGGGAAACGGAAGCCGCTAAAGCCCGTGATTTCGGGGTACGAGTTGCCTTTTGTCGGCTAGGAATCGTACTTGACAAGAAGGAAGGGGCATTGCCGAAGATGCTTCTGCCATATAAGCTTTTTGCAGGTGGAAACCTCGGTACCGGAGAACAGTGGATGAGCTGGGTACACATGGACGATGTTGTGCGCTTATTCTCTCTTGCCATAGAAAACAGTGCAATTATAGGACCATTAAATGTAACAGCTCCAAACCCAGTTCAAATGAAAGAGTTCGGCCAAACATTAGCAAGCATACTAAATAGACCTCACTGGTTCCCTACCCCAACCTTTCTCCTTAAGGTCGTACTCGGAGAAATGAGTACATTAGTACTTGATGGACAAAAGGTCTTACCAAAGAAAAGCGCAGACTTCGACTACACGTTCCAATATGCTACGTTAGAACCTGCTCTAACTGATACGTTAAAAGGGAAGAACTGACTGAAAAGACTGTGATGATTTAAGGAAACCGGACAATGAATTTCTTTAAGTTCCTGTTGAAATAGCTCCATTCACTACCTGTCTTATGGCGAGAAAGTCATTCACCACACCACTTTAAAAGATCTAGCAACTACACTCATTGCTTCGAGGCCATTCAAAAAGGGAACAATTGCCGTTTTTGAATGGCCTCTTTCATAAGAAGTTCAATTCGCATACTTGTTCATTTTTCTTCTGCTTTTTCCCTCTTTTTTTGCACCCCACCTTTTTCTTTGAAAACCTTGTCTATTCCTTAATCTTTTTGTAAAAAAATGATTAATTTTTTCATGAAAATTTCATGAAAAAGTGGTATCTTTTTTACAAAAAAACATTTAATATAAAAGAGGAATATAGAGTTAAACGTCGTATATTAATAAAAATGATGTGTTTCATATGAATAACTAACGATTTTAGCGTATTATACGTTATTATTCCATTATATAGCGAATGGGAAGGCAATTGGTGCGCCATCAGCTTGGCTGGTTCTAGTGGGTTCGATTCCCACCCCGAATTTGATGTGTTTGATTATTAAATTCGAGGGTGGATTCCCATTCTACCTCTATCAAGGGGGGTTTTTTTGATGATTTTAAAACAAAGAGATGTCGCAGATTGCCATCACTTATATGAATTATTAGTAGACCCAGCCGTTTTTCCCTTTGTACGGGAAAAGGCACATACGTATGATGAATATGTCTTTTTGACAAAAAAGACAATCGAAGCTGAGGAGTGCGGAGAATTAATTTCAAGGACTATTGTCGATGAATGGGGCTCTCCGATCGGCACGATTAATTTGTATGATGTTCATGAACAATCAGGCTTTTTAGGTACATGGATCGGCTCACCTTATTTTGGACTTGGTTATAACCAGAGAGCAAAGGAAGCCTTCTTCAATGAATTGTTTTTTTCCTGTGACATTCAAACGGTCTATATGAGAATTCGTAAGCATAACGAAAGGTCCTACCACGCTGCATTAAAGCTGCCTTATTGTACACTGGCTAATGAATTACGTCCTGATATTTTCGAAGCGCTCAACCAAAAGGGAGACTACAACTTATTTCAAATTGAAAAGGATCTTTATCATCTTCATTTAATGAGAACTTCACCAACAATCGAACGAAAAGAAGCATAGTCTAATCCCCAATTGCGTTGTACGCAGCCTTTACAAGAGTTAGAATGCCATGTGTGTGCTGTGCTTCACTATTTGTAGCCTCTATTCCTCCTTAGTTAGCGGGATTCTTCCTTTAACTTCAGGAGGATTTTCTTTAGTCTTTTACGCGCTCAAATTTGCGTGGCAAGATGACTGGCGTGTGATCTCACGTAGCATTCGGTTCCTCATTCCTCTATTCTCACTCTATTTTACTTTTTTGCATCGCTATGGTGCCCTGATTCCTCTATTTCAACTTTTCTTTCTTATTTTGTACTCGATCTCACTGATTAAAGGAATGAGGATTTCATTTGTTACTCATACAATGGGAATTTAGCTTTTTTACGGCAGGAGGATTCCCTTTAGCCCCTCTTACGGGCTCTTTGCGTGGCATCAGCCTCCTCTGCTTTTGAATTTAACTCACTATATACCCCTTCTCTTAGGATAAAACGACTTTCTTTTGACGAAGCTAGTACTAACCCAATCAGAAAGTGGTGACAGACACAATGGAAAGTAAAAAACGCCGAGCTCAAGAAGAAAGACGAACACTACGTAAAGCACAAGAAGTGAAATTTGGTTCAGAATTCAGAGCTGCTGACAGAGCCGCACGAAGATAACATTCCTATCTCCCCTGAGGATGTCTCAAACTGTATTTTTAAGACATCCCTCTCTCTCATCTATCGATTTCTTAATTGGTATCTCACTATAATACTCACCCATTTTTTTCAAATTTGCTTCTTCATAATTTCTTAACAAAAAAATCCCTTCCATCCAAATAGCGCATAAACCCTTATACAGCAAAGGATACAACTCCACTTGAAAATTTCTGATATTTTCAAATTGTAAGGAAACCTAACCATACAGCAGTATTTACAGCCATTCATGTTCTTACTTCCATTCAACCAATCTAAGAGTGGCTCATCACGATTAATCCTTCTTTTGGTAAGTTGCGCCATTTTCCCGAACACGCTTATCATAATAATAGTTCATTTAACAAATTGAATTTCGAAGGAGGAAACTGATATTAAAAGCCAAGGAACTCCTGTAGCGTTGAAAACGGATGAGGTTGTCTTTTCGAAACCTACTGTTAAAGACGGAGCAGGCATGTGGAATTTAGTCAATGAATCAACACTCGATCAAAACTCTGCGTACAAGTACATTATGATGGGTGAATTTTTTGCAGAGACTTGTGTTGTAGCAAAAGAGAACGATCATGTAGTAGGATTCGTTACAGCATTTATCCCTCCAGAGCGGCAAGATGTCGTGTTTGTTTGGCAGATAGGCGTTCATTCTTCTCAACGCGGCAAAGGACTCGCGTCAAAAATGCTAGAAGAACTTGTTAATCGACCTGGTTGTGCTGATGTCAAATTTGTTGAAGCAACGATTACGCCTTCAAATGAAGCATCTCAAGCATTATTCCGGCGATTAAGCCAAAAGTTCGATACACAATGTGAAGTGAAGGAATGCTTTTCAGAAGATCTCTTCCCTGAGGATGGTCATGAAGAAGAGTTAACATTCCGTATTGGACCTATTCGCTAAGCAAATAAGGACTTGTCAGTGAAACGAAACCATTCCCTTTTTGAAAAAGGGTCAAAAAACAGGAGGAAAACAAATAATGAGTCAAACAAATATGAAGATTTTTGAAGAATTAGAATCTGAGGTACGTAGTTATTGCCGTAGTTTCCCAACTGTATTTACAAAAGCAAAAGGCTACAAAATGTGGGATGAGGACGGTAAAGAATATCTTGATTTCTTTGCAGGGGCAGGCGCTCTTAATTATGGTCACAATGATCCACATATGAAGGCGAAGCTCGTTGATTATATTTTAAATGATGGAATTACTCACTCATTGGATATGGCAACAGCACCAAAGGCCGAATTCCTAAAAACGTTTAATGACGTCATTCTAAAGCCTAGAAACCTTGATTATAAAGTTATGTTCCCAGGACCAACTGGAACGAACACGGTGGAAAGTGCATTAAAGTTAGCTCGCAAAGTAACAGGGCGTACAGATATTATTAGCTTCACTAACGGATTTCACGGTATGACAATTGGTGCACTTTCCGTAACAGGAAATGCCTTTAAACGTAAAGGTGCTGGTATTCCATTACAGAACACCGTGACGATGCCGTATGATAGCTTTGTCAGTGAAAGCCTTGATACGCTAGAGTACCTTGAGCGCTTCCTAGAAGATGGCGGTAGTGGTGTCGAAATCCCTGCTGCAATGATCCTTGAAACGGTTCAAGGTGAGGGTGGAATTAATGCTGCACGTTTTGAATGGTTACAACGTGTTGAGCAAATTTGTAAACGTTGGGGCATCCTCCTTATTGTCGACGATGTTCAAGCTGGTATTGGACGTACAGGAACGTTTTTCAGCTTTGAGAAAGTTGGCATTAAACCGGATATCGTATGTATGTCTAAATCAATCGGTGGAATGGGATTACCACTGGCGATTACATTGATTCGTCCTGATCTAGATATTTGGGCTCCTGGTGAGCATAATGGGACATTCCGTGGAAACAACCATGCGTTCATTACAGCAACAGCATCTCTTTCTTATTGGGAAGATGATAAGTTTGAAAAGGATATCCAAGAGCGTTCAAAACGCATTTATTCCTTCTTAGAGCGCATCGTTGCGGATTATCCTGAATTAGAAGGTGAAGCAAAAGGACGTGGCTATATGGTCGGAATCGCTTCTCAAGTGGACGGCCTAGCATCAAAGGTCGCAGCGGAAGCCTTTGAACGTGGATTAATTATGGAAACATCAGGTCCTAATGATGAAGTATTCAAGCTATTCCCTCCTTTAACAATCGATGATGAAGGATTAAACAAAGGGTTTGAGATTATTGAAGATAGTGTTAAAGCGGTTCTAGGTGCTAGAGAGCTTGTCACTTCTTAATAAAATTAAACGATTTAAAAAAGGGGATCTTAGAATTGCTTGAGATCCCCTTCTCTTATAAAACGACAATCAAATCACTACTGACATGGAGGCTATTTTAAAATGAAAGTTGTAAAATTAGAAGATATTATTGGAACAGAGCAAGAAGTAGATGGAGGCAATTGGGTTAGCCGTCGTCTCGTATTGAAAAAAGACGGTATGGGCTATTCCGTTCATGATACGATTATTCGTGCTGGTACAGAAACGCACATTTGGTATCAAAATCACTTAGAATCAGTTTATTGTATCGAAGGTGAAGGTGAAGTCGAAACACTTGCTGATAATAAAGTATGGCCTATTAAGAAAAATGAAATTTACGTATTGGACAAAAATGATGAGCATCTCCTACGCGCCAAAACAGATATGCGTATGGTATGTGTTTTCAACCCACCGATTACGGGAAGAGAAGTCCATGATGAGAATGGTGTATACCCAGTAGACGAAGATTAAGAAAAATCACGGTAGCAGTCTTTTCTTATAAGCGTCAGGTAACTCCATTGTACTACCCGCTAGCTTCTTCGGCTCCTATTTTATTCATTCTTATTTTTAAAAATAAGGAGACCGCAATGCGGTCTCCTTAAATGAATCGGAACAGAGTCTAAGTAACTTACGGACGCCGATGCCCTTCTCTCTCTGAATTCAGATTCAGCTTCTCAAAGAACCCGCCTTCGTTTGTATTAATGTAAGTACATTGATTGAAATGTGACGTCCTCCTTCCCCACACCTATCTGTTCAAGAAAATCGAACAATTCTCCAAAGGAGCCACATGGATAAGGAGTTTCACAAACTTTATTCGCTTTTTCAAGCTGTTCAATATACTCTTCATTATTGCCTAACCCATCTTGCATCTTCAAAACAAGCTCTAAAGTTTCTTCATCCTTTGCCAATGTCATATATCCCTCATTTTTATTATAGTAAATAATAAAAGGGATATGAGTATACGGATGAATAAACGATGCTTTATACATGACCATTTCCATTCCTTCCTTCTTACACGTTTTAGCCTAAGTCACATTTAGCCTTTTTATCTTACATTTTAATTGTTCTTTTTGCGCAACAATTTCTTCTGCTGAGATCGGCTTACTTATGACAAACCCTTGAACGACTTCACATTCGTTTTCATACAGCTTATTTAGTTGTTCTTGTGTTTCTACACCTTCGACAACCACTTTCAATTTCAGAAGTTTCGTCATTCTTATAACTGACGATAAGAGGGCATTTGCCTTTTCGTTCGTTGTAATATCACTAACGAATGAACCATCGACTTTGACAATATCTATTGGCAAATCTCGTAACTGATTTAGTGAGCTATACCCCGTACCGAAATCATCTATACTAATACTAACACCTAGCTTTTTGATTCTCGTTAAGATTTGCTGAACACTTCCCTTATCCATCGCCATCGTTTCAGTAATTTCTAACTCTAACCGATTAGGCTCAAGGGCGTTCTCCTTCAAAAACTGCTCCATTTTCTCAATTAAATTATGTTGGAACAGCTGACTAACTGATAGGTTTACAGATACAGAAGGAACATAGATTCCTTCCTCCGTCCATTTCCTCATTTGGATACATGCCTGTTCGATGACCCATTCTCCAATTAATAAAATGAGCCCCGTCCTTTCTGCAATCGGAATAAACTCCCCTGGTGAAATCATTCGACCACTTGGATGGTTCCAACGAACTAACGCTTCTACTCCGACTAGATCACCCGTTTGAATATTTAGCTTTGGTTGATAATATAATAGAAGCTCTTCTTGGTCAATTGATTTACGCAAATCCGCTTCAATTCTCATTGCCTCATTAGGACGTGTATTCATTGATTTATGGAAAAAAGCAAACGGTTGATGATTTTCTCTCGCATGCTCGAGCGCATGTTGAGCATTCTTTTGCAAGTCTTTCACCGTTTCACCAACACTGTGAAAGTGGGTAACGCCAACCGTTGCCGTTAAGAAAAACTCATATTGATCGACTTTAATCGATTGTTCGATGGTTTTAATTGCAAAGCGTATCATCTTGATCGTCTGTTCATTAGGGCGCATCTTACGATCAATAATTGCAAAACGACTATCACTAATTCTCGCTATGTATAAATTCGAACTTAATAAAGGTTTAAATCGCTTTGCCAATAAGCGAATGACCTCTTCAGCAATTTCCTGATCAATATGCTTACGTATGAAATTCAAGCGATTGACCTTTAAGATATAAAAACCAAATGGCTCTCCATATTTAATTCGTTCAAATAACGTATATTTTAAGCCTTCATAGTTAGCAAACTCTGAAACCGGGTCATTAAAGTATAGAAAACGAACCTCTTCTGCCGCTTGTTCCTCTTTTGTTATATCGGTTACAATGCCACCAATGTTCATTAATGATCCGCTTTCTGAATAAATCGGATATATTTGATCTTGCACCCAGCATTCTTCTCCATTTTTTTGGATGATGCGATATTTAATCGTTACATTTCCATCTCTTTCGATCTTCTTCTGCCAATATGATGGTGAATACCTCTTTTGGTCATCTGGATGTATCCGTTCATACCAAAGAGTTGGCGATGCTACTAATTCCTCGCTCGAATATCCAAATATTTCACTGACATAAGAAGACACCCGTAATAATTCGTTTGTTCGACTATCTCTAAGCCATAACACTGAATGGGCTGATTCATACATGCTTTCAATTTGATGTTGCGCTTTGTTCTTCTCTTTTATTCCAATGAATATTCGTACAAATAACAGAATGAGCAGGATATATATAGTAAACTCCACAACCCCTAAAAGTGACTCATTTACAACATAAGGTAAGCTAAACTGCAAACCAAGCAAACAAATTAAGACAACTAGTAATTGATTGATCGTTAATAAAGGTTTCCGTATCATCCTATCTTCCCCCATGACAACAACCTAAAACCTACATCATTTAAAGCGCTTACATGATTATTCAACAAAATAAGGCAATTTCCTCTTTTATTGTATCACGTTTCAACATTTTTTTGAAACAATCTGTTAAAGTCTGCAAGAAATTAGGGAAAAACCTTTCTTTTCCACTGAATCCTCTTCGAAGAATTCAGTTATTTTTTTCTCCTTATCTAATAAAATTATGTTAGAATGTATTACGATGGAAACGAGGTGATAGAAATGCAACCATTAAAAAATCCAGGATTAGCAGCAGTCCTCAGTGCTCTTTGGTGCGGACTCGGTCAAATTTATAACGGCCAAATTGGAAAAGGAATTATCTTTATTATTATTCAAGCAATAAATGGCCTTCTTATGTTTCTTTTAATTGGCTTTATTACAGCACCACTTATGTGGATTTGGGGTATGATCGATGCATATCGAGTAGCAGAACGAATGAATCGGCAACATCAATCAAGATAGCAAAAGCCTAGTGTAGCTGCCGTGTTACACTAGGCTTTTATGCTAAGTTAAAATGAAGCGTTTTGGAGGATCGGCACAATGAATTTATATTTTCATAGTTATTCTATATAACTAAGCTATAGGAATTCTTCTATTTTATTATCATCTTAACTCTTTTCTTATTTGCTCTTTCCATTTATTAATATTCACGATTGCCTGTTTCTCCCCACCTAAATATATATCTTCAATTGTCATAGACCACAGTTTTAGTTTACGCTTTCTTTCTTTACTTGGAATAGGGGTTGTGATTTTATCTACTGATTTAACTATTTCTCGATTCTTTTTGAGAATATATGGAGTACTCCAATTATTATCATAAGCGTTAATAAATAGTTTGACTAAATTTTTATATCCTTCTTCTGTATAATTTGAAGGATGTTGTATCATATAACATGAAACAAGCCAAAAATGCAGCTCATACAGTTTAGGGTCATTATGCTCCCAAACAAGTGGAAAACCGAATTGCTGATAACATGAAAGTCCATCAGTCTCCCTAGCTCCACATTCAATGCATATCCCAGATTCCATAACAGTGTTATTATCAACCATGTACCATTCAAACTCCTTTAATACATTCATTAATGATCATTTTATCCTTTGACGTAGTGGCAATGTCAACTTCATTCTTCATCTTGGAAAATCAATGATAAATTTGTGATAACTAGGCATTGAACCTACTAGTATTTGCTCCTTAGTTCATAATAATCAACTTTCCTGATTGTATTAATAAACTAAGGATTACCAATACAAACACAAGAATACAATTATTAGAATGCGATCTTTTCGTATCTTGCAAGGCTTTATTTTTTAATGCAATATGATGAGTAAATTAAGATATAGTCCATGAATACGCCCTTTAATTAAAAAATGAGCCTAGTTGAGCTCATTTTCAATTCTTTACTTCAAGAACCACAACATTTTCCACCTGGGCCGTCCACGGAAACATATCTACTGGCTGGATCGACTTCACTGCATAGTTCTCTTGGCGTAGCTCCTCCACATCCTTCGCTAATGTTGCCGGATTACAGGAGACGTATATAATCTTTTTCGGCTTTACTTTCTTAATCGTTTGCAAAAGCTGCTTGTCACAGCCCACTCTCGGTGGATCAACGATGATCACATCAGGCTTCCAACCTTGCTTAATCCACTTAGGCAGTAAGTTCTCCGCTTTTCCTACTTCATACGCCAAATGATGATATCCATTTTCCTGTGCATTCATTTTTGCATCCTCAATCGCCTCAGCAATGACATCCATCCCTCTCACTTCAGCAACCTGATCAGCAATCCATAACCCAATTGTTCCAACTCCACAGTACGCATCGACTACTTTTTCTTTTCCCGTGAACGCTCCAACTTCCTTTACTTTGTTGTAAAGCTTTTCGGTTTGAACCGGATTCAGCTGGAAAAACGCTCTTGCTGATAAAGCAACCGATCTTGAACCTAATTTCTCAACAATCGCGCGATTCCCAGCAATCACCTTCGTTTGATCACCGAAAATGAGCGACGTTTTCTTTTCATTCACATTGTGAACAATCGATTTCACTTCGGGCAAGCGCTGATTGATTTCCGCAATAATTGCATCTTGCCTCGGTAGATCATTAGTTTTCGTCACGAGAACGACTTGAATCTCTCCTGTCTCAAACGCTACTCGTGATACAACCGAACGAATCGCACCTTTATGCTTGCGCTCTTGATAAATCGACACGTTTAAATCGGTTAATATTTGCTTGACAACTCTAGTCACTCGATTAATCGCTTTGTGCTGGATGGGACACTCAGACAAATCAACAAGCTCATGGGAGTTTCGTGCATATAGACCCGCTCTTACGAATTTCCCCTCCTTCTTTACTTGCATTTGACTCTTATTTCGATAGTGCCAAGGGTTGTCCATTCCAATCGTCGGTTGAATGTTCAACGTATCGATATTCAGCTTTGTATGACGCTCAAACGCTTGTAAGACAATACTACGCTTTTCTGCTAATGTCGCCTCATAATTCATATGCTGCAGCTGACAGCCTCCACATTTTTCATAAACTGGACAAGGCGGATCAATTCTCTCACTTGATTTCTTCCTTGTTTTTAACACTTTCGCCTCCGTATAACGAGGGTGGATTACCTCAGCCTCTGCGACTACCTCTTCACCAGGTAACGCTCCTCTTACAAACACAACCTGCTTCTTAAAATAGCCGACACCTTCTCCATTAATTCCAAGTCGTTTAATCGTTAACGGAAACTTCTGTCCTTTTTCCATTTGATTTGACTTCATGTTTTGACTTTGTCCCTGTCTCTTCATTCTACTCAACTCCGATCACACAATTCCCTTCATTATAGCATAAGAAGCCGACTTCATTTAAAGCTATCAGCATAGGTCAAGGGAAGGAGCATTCTAAGGATCAAAGTGCACCTATGGCCAATATGGTGCAGGATTCTCCTTTATACTCTCGTAAACCTGCGCCTATTTCTGGGGTGATGCTCGTTCCCTCTCTCTTCTCTCACAAAACTGCGCCTATCCCCGTAAGTAATACACGCTTCCCCTCTCTATTCTCACAAAACTACGCCTATCCCCGGGGTAGCACATGTTTCTCCTCTAAACTCTCACAAAACTACGTCTATCTCCCGGGGTGGTGCTCGTTTAAATAACGAAGAAACGTATTCCAACCTGCAAATTTCGATGTACTCCGTTTACTTTTCTTCTACAGAAAGTTGGCATTTCTATATACCTACGAAATCTTCCTAAACTTACTAGGCCTCTTCCCTCTTTACCTCTGATAAAATAGATACAGCAGAAACAAATAAAGGAGAGATAACGTGTCAATACCTACAGATATTGCCTCATTACAAATTATGGCACATGTTTATAAGAAGGAAAGTATGCAAACTATTTTTGAGAAAACAGTGGAAAGCTTAGTTGAACAAGTTCTATACATTGATTGGGCCGGAATCTATATTTACGAACAACTCGATCATAAGCTTGTCGCCGCTTCATCCTTTGAAGATGATTTGAAATGGGAATGTAACGGAGAACTAAAATTTCCTATAACCAATTCGTCTCATGAGGAAATCGGTATGCTCATCGTACGAAGTCGCCAACCAATCGCCTTTGATGTAACAGATGTCAGTACACTTGAAACGATCGCAGCCGCAATTGGTCAAGAAAGTTGTGCCAATTAAATAAGAAAAAGGGCACTAAAAAGTTGGGATTTTAACTTTTTTTGTGCCCTTAGAGGCGTTATGAGAAGCCGTTAATAGGGTTCGCCAACAAAGGTAATCCTCATTCCTCTAAATCAGAGAAAAGTCGCATTCTGAGGTGAAAATGTAACTTTCATTCCGCTATTTTGGCTTTTATGGCTCCTTTTGAACTCATTTAGCTTAAATAGAGGAAATGAGAAACCGTAACGACATAAAACAGGGAATGAGGGGGAAATAGAGGAATGAGGAGCCGCATAGAGCACTGACCTTTGTACCCGCATAATGACGATCCGTTACGAAATTTTTAGCCACCTCTCTTTTTCTTGGTCTTCCTAACCTCTTTCTCTTTAGCTTCTTTAAGGAAATGGTAATGCCTCAAGCTGCTTCTGCAACATTAAATCATCCAGGCTTTTAAAGACATACCCTTGTTCTCTTAGGTCATCAATGACTCGCGGTAATGCTTTAGCATTGTCGCTTGAAACTGAATGGATGAGCATAATTGCCCCTGGATGGATCCGTTTCATAATTTGTTCATAGGCATATTCTTCTCCCTTTTGCTTATCAACCTCCCAATCTTTATAGGCCATCGACCAGAACACGTTTGTATAGCCCAGCTTTTGCGAAAGAGCCAAGGAACGTTCGCTAAACTCTCCTCGAGGCGGACGTAAATAGTGCATCTCCTTAACACCTGTTAGCTCCGTAAACCGTTCCTTTACGTTATTTAATTCATTAAAAAGTCGTCCATCACCAACCTTTGGTAAGCTAGGGTGGTACCAAGAATGGTTGCCAACAATATGACCCTCCTCAGCCATTCTAATAACAATGTCTGTTGCATCCTCTAAATAATGCCCCGTTACAAAAAAGGCTGCTGGTACTTGTTTTTCCTTCAATACATCTAAAATAATCTCGGTATAACCATTTTCATAGCCGTTATCAAACGTTAAATACAACTCTTTCTGACTCGTGTCACCGATAAAAAAACCGCCCGTTTTTTCAAGCAATTCTATGTAATGAGACTCTGTTGTTACAGGTTTTTGATCCTTTTCCGGCTTATAGCTCCAATTATAAATCGTCTCATCATAAGCAAACGCGTTTGGAGTGAGAACAAAAATGAACAGAAAACTAAGCACAATAACAAGCAACCGCTTTTTCATGCTTTCAACTCCTTTTTTTCTTTTATAATGCCATTCCTGTTCACTCTTTATGTATGAAAGCTAAGACTAGACAAAGTGTTCCTGTCTCAAGAAGAACCATTAACAATGACGCCACAAATAACACGCTCTATTAGTCGGTTCCTCATTCCTCTATTTCTGCTTTATCTCTTATTCTGGCCGTATTTTGCTGAAACAGTGGAAAAAAGATTCCCTTTCTTCCTTAAGCAGTCGGTATTTCCCCTTAATAACGAAAGTGGATTCCTTTTAGACTAACCCTTATAACCAAAAAGAAATGCCCCATCAGGAGCACTTCTCTTCTTTTGCATTGTGAGGAGCCGTTTCAACGCTCTTCATTGAATGATTCCGCTAACTTCTTCGGTTCTTCTCACATGTCTCCCTCGAATTTTAATACATTCGTATCTCTTTAAAATACTCGTTCTTTAAACTGTTCAAGCTTCTCTAATGACGTCTTATCGACATCAGCATGTAAGCTATTTCCGTGTGAATCCATTGTGACAATTGCTGCAAACCCTTCTACCTCAAGGTGCCACATTGCTTCAGGAATTCCAAATTCCATTAGGTCAACCCCTTTTACTTCCTTAATACAGTCTGCATAGTATTGTGCTGCACCGCCGATCGCATTTAAATAAACCCCTCCATGCTCTCCAAGTGCCTTCAACGTTTTTGGTCCCATACCGCCTTTTCCGATCACCGCACGGATACCAAATTTCTTCATAATGTCTCCTTGGTACGGTTCTTCACGAATACTTGTCGTTGGACCAGCCGCCTTAACGTGCCAGTTTTCCTCGTCGTCCTTCATCATAACTGGACCACAATGGTAAATGATTTGTCCATTAAGGTCAATCGGCGCATCATGCTCCATTAAATGATGATGAATCGCATCTCTTCCTGTATGCATCATGCCATTAATAACAACGACATCTCCTACTTTTAGCTCACGAATTTGTTCCTCAGTAATCGGTGCCTCTAGCACTACCTCACGAACCTCTTCCGTTGCTTCTGCAACAGCAACTTCTTTTGAAGGTTGTTCCAAATCAACCGTTTCGTCATCCTTATACAACCAATCAACAATATCGCCTGATTGCTGATCTAACACAACTCCTAACCGACGATATGCCCAGCAATTGTACGCTACCGATACGAAGAAGCTTGCTGGTAAACGATTCATCGCACCGACCTTACAGCCTAACAGTGTCGCTTCACCACCAAAGCCCATCGTTCCAATACCGAGCTTGTTAGCATTTTCTAACACATATTCTTCTAGCTTGCGTAAATCTTCATTTTCATTCACGTCATCGACCGTTCGGAACAGCTGCTCTTTTGCCAATGAGTAGCTAGTCGTACGATCTCCACCAATGCCTACTCCAATAAACCCTGCACTACAGCCTTGTCCTTGCGCTTGATAGACCGAGTGCATGATGCATTTACGAATACCATCTAAGTCACGTCCGGCACGACCTAGTCCTTCTAATTCTGCCGGCAAGCTGTATTGAACATTTTTGTTCTCACAGCCACCCCCTTTAAGAATTAGACGAACATCAATGACATCCTTTTCCCATTGCTCAAAATGAATAACAGGCGTACCCCCACCAAGGTTATTACCACTATTTTTCCCCGTTAACGAATCGACTGAATTCGGTCTTAGCTTCCCGTCAGCTGTCGCCTGTTCAATCGCTGCATAGATTGCTTTTTTCATTTCAATTTGATTGACACCTACAGGTACTTTAACCTCAAATGTAGGCATCCCCGTATCCTGACAAATCGGTGAAATGTTCTCATCGGCCATACTAATATTATCTGTTATCGTTTTCAAAGATAGTGCAGCACGAGTACCGGCATTCTCTTTTGCCTTCGCTGCTACAATCGCACGTCTTACGTCATTTGGTAGATTTGTAGACGTTTCCACAATTAGCTTATACATACTCTCCTGAAGCTTCTCCATACCCATTATCAGATCTCCCTTTCCATCTATAAAGTTCTTACTATCATCTATTATAAAGCGAGAAGCCTATGAAAGAAAAGGAAAAGGGGCAGACTTTAAGGACATTGAAAAACCTTACTTTTCAATGTCCTTCAGACTCCCTTTCTCTCTTACAAAAGCCCCTTACTACTTGTTTCATTCATAAGCAGATGATCGGTTTTGTTCGTATAATGAATGAGTGGCGAATATTTTCCTTCTCGCCATTCAATACTTGTCACACTCGTATTCGACAATTGAAACGGGCGCTTATGCCTTGGCCATTGTTCACCTACGATAATATACATTAAAAAGATGCTTAGAAATCCGCCGTGGGAGACTACTGCAACATGTTCATTCATATGTTTCTGTAGCATCTCCGAAAGAAAGTGGCTACATCGATTCGTAATCGACTCAGCTGATTCTGTCCCTTCGATTCCTGATAGAATAATTGACGTCTCAATAACATCAGGATATTTCTCATATATCTCGGTCCGGGTTAAATTTTGTAATGGACCTAAATGAATTTCACGAACATCTTGAGCTTTCACTGGTTTCACATCGATATGATTGGAAATAATCGATGCTGTATCCCACGCTCTAATTAAGTCACTACTATATAAATGAGTAATATGCTTTTCTTTTATATAGCGTCCAACCAACTCCGCTTGCTTTCGTCCGTTGTCCGTAAGATGGTACTCTTCCTGACCTTGGATTCTCCCTAAAGAGTTCCCCTCTGATTCACCATGTCGAATCAAGTACAGCTTCATCTATTTATTCTCCTTTTTGTTGCCAGCCTTTGCGAAATTGCTTACACTTTTCTTCAATATCATCTAACATTGCAAGCACGCGATCAATTTCCTTCACACCTGCCTCCTCTGGATCAATCTCATCTAATACATGTAAAACCGTGTGAAGTCGCTCGTGCAATTCGTCCATTTGCTTTCCTTGTTTCATGCTTTCGCCCCTTTATTCGCTCAAATTCTTTTAAATTGTAACAAACATACACACTTGAAACAATCACCCTTTGTCTACCACTCGTCATATCACTTGTTTTACGTTATGATTAGAATGGAAAGGAGCACGATGGTAGTGATACATACGAAACAACCGATTACGCCTAACCATGATCCGTGGGAAGCGTATGAAGATATAAAAGAATACGGCAAAATGACCTTAACAAACATTGAATTTACTACGACGACGTTATGCAATATGCGCTGTGAGCATTGTGCGGTTGGTTATACATTACAGACGAAGGACCCCGATCCGCTCCCGTTAGATTTGTTAATTAAACGGCTTGATGAGATTCCAACGCTGCGCTCCTTTAGCATAACAGGTGGAGAGCCTATGCTTTCGATGAAATCGGTCGATCAATATGTCGTACCACTTCTCAAATATGCACATGATCGTGGCGTTCGTACACAAATCAACTCGAATCTAACCCTTGATTTAAAGCGATACAAAAAGATCATTCCTTATTTAGACGTTCTTCATATATCCTATAATTATGGGAGCGTTGATGATTTTGCTTCAATTGGCTTTGCTGTCATGGATCGCAAGCCAACCATTGAGCAACGAGAGAAGCTATATAATCGAATGATTGAAAATGCAAAAGCTCTAACAAGTGAAGGAGTACTCGTCTCAGCAGAAACGATGATCAATAAACGAACACTTCCTCACCTTGAAAAAATTCATGAGAAAATCGTTGAAATGGGCTGTCAACGGCACGAGATTCACCCTATGTACCCAAGCGACTTCGCAAGTGCATTAGAGGTCGCTTCACTTGATGACATTCGCGCCGGCATTCATCGTTTACTTGACACACGTCATGAAGACGTCTGGATGTTATTCGGTACGTTACCGTTTTATCCGTGTAATGAGAACGAGGAAGATCTACACTTATTAAAGAGGCTTTATGATGCGAACAATGTCACGGTGCGAAATGACCCAGATGGGCGTTCACGTTTAAATGTAAATATTTTCGATGGCAGTGTGATCGTAACTGACTTCGGTGATGAAGGGCCATCCCTTGGAAACATCCAGCATACACGCTTACAAGATTCTTACGATAGATGGCTTCAATCTCCACTTGCACAAACTCTCCACTGTCATTGCCCAGCTGTACAATGCCTTGGTCCGAATGTGCTCGTTAAGGATGCTTATTATCCAACAATTGATTTTCAATCACGCAAATCAAACATCCAGTAAACTATACGGTTTACTGGATGTTTCCCTTCCCTCAAATCTGTACACGAAAGCAACTGACTTTTCTCATTGCGTAGAATAAATCCCTTCCCATTTTAATAAAGATAGTAATGCGAAAAGGGGGAATCGAAATGGCAAGTTAGGTTTTCGAAAAGAAGAATTATATTAAACCAAAATACGATGACGGTCGTGCGAATTACGAACATAACCCACCAGACCAATTTACTTTGTTTAAATGTGTCGTTTTGGCAGGATCAATTATAATCTAAAAAGATCCGCAATAGAGAAAGAGCACTGAATAAGTTTGGTTCTTACCTTTTCTAGTGCTCTTTTGGCAATGTACGAAAGCGAACATCGGTTGAAGTTATATCACCATAGGTACTAGGAACTTTTTCATTAGCTTCCATTAGCGGTCTTTTTTAGCCTACAATAGTTTGGTTTAACTGTAAGGATCTTCATTTAAATCGAAACGAAGTCGATCGCTCATTCTCTTTCATGGCTTATTACCGCGGCTTACTAGAGGAGATAAATGTGAACGAAAGATGATCTTGAACAGGAATCCATGATCCGACACCTTGCTGAGTGACATTTTTCACTTCTAGTCTTCTTTTCCCACCTTTAAACGTTAAATAAACCTCGCCATACGTTACTTTCCCTTTTTCATGAACAGCCGGAACATGACTGTACAAATACCCCACCTGCTTAGCAGGAACGTTATACTCATTTTGCTTTCTCGTTCCTTGTCCAATGACCGTTTCAAACGCAAGAGGTAAATTCGTTTCTTCTGCTGCATGAATCATCATCATTTTTTTTACGGCTTCACTATTCGGTATTTTAGCGGTTAAACCACCCGTAAACTTCTTCTGTTGCTCTTGGTAATAGGATAGTTTCTTTGAACTGTTCCCACCCCGATTATCGACAAAGTTCGTATTAATTTTCTGATGTTGCCAATTCACTTCCGTACTTTCAGATTGATACGATAACGGCCATTCTCCTAAATAAATCGATGCCCGAAAGCCAATTGCTAATTTTGAATAGTGGATCGTTGATTCATTTAATAATTTGACTAAATCAGGGTTTTCAATTGTAATGTCCGTTGTACCCATTAATTCATCTGCAAGCTCACTTGGCTGCAAATAAGGTAAATCTTGTGTAGGGTTCGTATACGTATTTTCCTTACCGATTTTAATGACAGTATCAGGCACATCAAAGTTGCTTTCCTTCTCTTTCGTCTTATCGTCTTCTGATTCAGCTAGCATATGAACCGGAGACAGCATAACAGCCAACATAACAATGAACCATATGAGTACACGCTTCATCGTACACTCCTCCTTCAATCTAAACTATTTTATGAGTAGTTTGAGCAGAGGAAAAAGATATTATCCATCAAAAGGCCAGTAAAAAGTTTGATTACAACTTTTTACTGGCCTGATCGTTAACTATGTTCATTTTTTACTTTTTCCCATTGAATTTTCTTCTCAACTCTCGGATAGAACCATTGAATCATTGGGCCAATTAAAACGGTAACTAAGATCGTTCCTAATCCAATCGGTCCGCCAACGAAAAAGGCTATACTTAACGCAAGAAGTTCAGTGATCGTTTTCGCAATTAAAAAATTCACCTTTAGCAAATCTTTAATCGCGAGCATCAAACCATCAACCGGAATACGGGCAAACTTAGCTTGTAAATAGATAGAGGCACCAAAAGCTATAATGACAATACCTAAACACAAAACAATGAGCTGTAATAGAAACGTTGCAAAAAACGTATTAGAAAAAATATACAACAACCAAAAATCGATAAAATATCCTAACACAAAAATCGTAACAATTGAATATAATTCAGGCTTGGCTTTTGCAAGTAAAGCATTTAGAAAAATTAATGCAATACCTATAAAAATAACCCAGTTGCCGACAGTATATGTCGTCATATTTGCTAAACCAACATTTAAAGCATCCCAAGCGCCCGTGCCTAATCCAGATATAATCGTTAACGATATTCCAAATGAAACGATAAATAATCCACCGACATAGCTTAGAACTCTTATTGTAAAAGCATTCATTCGTTATAACTTCTCCTTATTTCTTTTCGTATCCATCGATGTCCGTTCAGCAATATCTTCACTGATCTTTCGCCAATTTCCGTGGAAATAATAGCCGATTGCAAAGAAACTACTCACAATAAAACTAACTCCCATCCCAAGTGCAATCCCATTTTCGCCCCAAAAATGCGAAAACAATGCTGTTAATGGGTATCGAAGCAACCAGAATGAAATGATATTTAGCATTAAGATTGGGAACATTGCTCCGGCAGCACGTGCGATCCCATTTAAAACAAAGTTAATGCCTAAAAAAGGGTAAAAAAACGCAATCGTTTGAACGTACATTGTACCAAATTCAACTGTTTGCTCGTCTTGGATAAACATTTGAATGAGTGGTCTTGCACTAACAAAGACAATCAAACTAATCATAAATGAGACGACAACAATTAATCCTACAGCTTTTTTTGCTATTTCATCTACTCGTTTCCACAGCCTAGCACCGATATTTTGTCCTGCCATACTATTAACAGCTGAACCTAACGTTAACGCAGGAAGCATGATATAGCTATCTAAACGTTGAGCAGCACCAAATCCAGCAACTACATCTTCCCCATAGCTCGTGACGACACTCATAATCGCTAAGATTCCTGCTGATATTGTCATCATCGAAAGCCCAGCAGGTAAACCCATTTTAAACAGCACAATGAAGTAATTACGATCCGGCCATGTCGGCACTTGAAACGGAATTCCCGCCTTCTTGATCGAAAACCATAGACCATAGACAAAAGCTGTTCCTTGCGCGACAATCGTCGCATAAGCAGCTCCATCAATTCCTAAATTAAGCACATAAATAAAAAATGGATCAAGTATGGCATTTAGTAACACAGCGATAAAAATAAAACGGACAGGTGTACGACTATCTCCCATCGCTCTAAGTACGGTTCCAATAAAATTATAACCAAATAAAAATAAAATACCGACAAAGTTAATCTGCAAATATGATTGCGCTAGTGGAAGGACGCCCTCAGGTGTCCCGAGCAAGCGTAAAATCGTCCCTGAAAAAAAGAAGCCAATAAAGCCTAACAATATGGTTAACGTCCCAAGAACGAAGACAAACGCATTTAAGGATTCCTTTAGCCCTTCCTCATCTTTTGCTCCTTTACGTTGACTAATAACGGTTAATGTCGCACCATTTAATCCAATAATAAAACTTAAAATCGTAAAGATCACAGTTGCTGAAATCGTGATCGCAGCTAACGCATCAGCCCCTAACAAGTTTCCAACCCAGATGGAATCAATTAATTGATAGGAGGATTGTAAACCATTACTCAAAAAAATCGGCCATGAAAAGATAATCATCTTCTTTAAGATCGGTCCATGTGTAAAATCGAGCTGCTCTGCTTTCATGTTCTTTCCTTCTTCCGCACCATGGGATCAAATTACATCTGCTTGAAACTTTCCGTCACTTGAATACTGTCTTTCACCGATTGAACGATCGGGCAATTTCTTTTCGCAATTTCAAGTGACTTCTCTATTTGCTGATCACTTGCAGAACTTCCTACTATATTAAAATGAAGATGGATATCTGTCACTTCATTTGCACCTGCTTCATTCCTTGTCACATCCGCTTGAATCGTAATATCGTCATATGTAATTCGCTTTTTTTCAAGAACCTTACGTAATACTCCACCGCTACAAACCGCAACAGATGACACTAGTAGCTGAAACGGTCGAAATCCAAATTCCTCATTCCCAGAAACATCTAATGTCCCAAATTCAAACTCACCTTGAAATCCATTCTCTTTCATTTTAAATTCCATCATTCCACATCCTTTTCTTTCAATTCTTCAGTTTAGTCTAACATACGTTTGCTTAAGATGTGACATCCCAAATACAAAAATGCGATAACGAGGGCACTAATAAAGTTTGGTCATCCGCTTAAGGGCCGACTCCTGTAGGAGGAAAGGGCAGGTTGAAATCCACCGGCGTGTGGTTATTCAACGTCCTCCATCTCAGTAGCGGGTTCGAAGCTTAGTAACAAATCTCTAAACAAAAAAGCCTGTCAACCGTCTCGCTTTTGCTAGACTTTGTTGACAGACTAAAGGTGGCCAACGTAATGTGGCCACCTTTTATTCACCTAATTCAGCGATCATTTATATATTATTCAACGAACAATGTGGGGTCGAAACGATTTTTATCTTTTGGAGACACCTCATCTCATTCATGTTAAAAAACAATCTTGAAAATCTTTGTTATCCTCCAACGTAATCACCTCATTAAGAATTGACTACAAAATCAGTTACTATCCTATTGTGCCTTTGAACAATGATGATCGTGAACATTTGGTGAGTGAGTAACAGCTTTTGCTGTCCTCGACTATTATCATGTCCGTTTGTCATGAAACTATACAGATTTTTTTAGGAGATCAGACATTAGCCCAGTGGCTTTTTTTGATCGAAAGGAAGCTCTTTTCCTGAGATTCTCTTCGCAAAAAAATTGAGAGCTTGTCTCCCCAAGACAACCGCTTGAATTATTCTTTCAATTTCTTCACTTCTTGTGCAACGCCCTTCGTCGCTTGAATCACGTCTTCTGAACTTTCTTTAATATGAGAAACAGTTTCAGACATCGTTTTCAGATCGGTGGAAATTCCTCTTATAGCTTCAGAAATTTCATTAGAAACTTGCTTCACCTGCGTCGTAATTTCCTCACGATGATCACGAATAAAACGGACGGCTGCTGATGCACTATCTGTTACGTTCTTACACTCCGAAGCAACCTTCGTTCTCCACTCCTTCTTTGCAAGGACAAGGCCAACAGCCACTGCTCCACCAATCCATAAGCCTTTGCATAATGAACTACATTTCTTCTTCTTCGTTAATTCGGTCTTTACTTGTTCACTCATCATCCCATCCTCCTTCACAAGTCTTTCTTTTATTGTACCAACAAGCACGCAAAAATGAAAAGAAAGGGATGCACGAATTCACAGTGCATCCCTTCATATCGATCAATCCTTAATTATATGCTTGTGTGAGGAAATCATCTGTTTCAACAGATTCAAAGCCTTCATACTCAGCACTTTTCAACTCGTTTAACTCGTTTGCTAAGCGCTCTAACTCTTTTTGCATATCCTCGATCATTCGCTTTTGAGAAACCGTCATATGACCTCGCTCCTTTTTTCGTCGTTTTCCCCTGATTGAGCACTCGCTCAGTTTTATAATAAAAAAAAGAAATTCATTACTTTTAAAGTTAAAAATATTCTAACAATAATTTAGTGATTTGTAAATAGTTATTGCTCATTTATTTGTTGAATTAAATTTTTTTCATATTGTTGTCTCTCTAACAACTCATTGAGACGCTCCACAACAACATGATCTGTTGCCTGATTCGATAATGCATGCAGCTTTTGCTGACGCTGTTGATCTGCCTGCTTTTGTTCCGCTACGCCAGCGTGATACGATTCAGGCCTGTTAAATGGTAATTGATCGACAGACGGCTCTTGACCTGTCAAGTATGAATATACCCATTTGATGCGACTATAATACAACCTTCTGCTCGCTAACACACGTCTCCATATTTGCCGCTCTTCTCGATCAATGGCAATAACAGATAAATAATCGATTCTCAATACGTCTGAACTTTCATATTGAAGGATGCTTAGCAGATCACGAGGATTAATTTCACGAGCATATAACATATAACTCAACGTTACCACCTCTACATGACTACTCTTATTGAGGTTGTTAAAAAAGGGCGGGTTTCCACTTTTGAATGACCTCGTTTCGTATGATGCACAATTCAACTTTTCGAAAAATTATAATAATTCAATCATTAAGTGGGGCATATCTGTTATAATAGTTGTATTACTAAAGAAAAGGTGATGTTTAATGCGTAAACATTTAACATCGTTTCAAGACCTCGTTCAACAAAACAAAAAACAATTACTCGAAGACCCCAAAGCTCTAGACGAAATTGAAAAACGGCTAGAAGACAGACAAATGAAAGCAAGTCTCCAACACGTACAAGACGATCCCGACCAAAAAGAAAACTAACGACCCTATCTACAAGCTAAAAATCGCTCAGACCTATCATCCTGATCGATTTTTTCTTTATGCGGGCATTCAAGAGGAACGCCCGCATGATTACCACCATTCTATGCTTTACGTTCATATATATGCACGTTCACCATTAAGCTCCTATTAAAACCTTTTCATTCCTTTGTTAACGTCATAAATTCATCAATATCTGCTAAAACGACATCTATAGCCCCCTGCCAAAAGTCAGGCTTCGTCAAGTCAACATCGAGATGCTTCCGAGCTAACTCCTCAACACTCATTCGTGCAGTATCCACTAACAAGGCAATATAGCTTTCCTCGTAAGAGCTGCCCACCTCCTGCGCCTTCTTATACAACCCGAGACTAAATAAATAACCAAATGTATAAGGGAAATTATAAAAAGGGACACCGGTTATATGGAAATGCAATTTAGATGCCCAAAAAGTGGGTGAGTAAGTTGACAGTTGCTGCCCATATGCCTCCTGTTGTGCAGTGATCATTAAATCATTTAATTGCTCAGCCGAAAGCATACCTTCTTTTCTTCGTTCATAAAAGCGAGTTTCAAATAAAAAACGAGCATGAATGTTCATGAAAAAGGCGATAGCTCGAGAAATTTTATTATCCAATAGCGCAATTCTCATTTCTTTCGTGTCTGCTTCCTCCACTAATGCATCTGCAACAATAGCTTCAGCAAATGTCGAGGCCGTTTCAGCAACATTCATCGCATACCGTTGTGCTAATGGCTCCTTCTCCCTCAAACAATGCGCGTGAAACGCATGGCCCAATTCATGAGCTAACGTCGCCACGTTAGACATCGAGCCGTCATACGTCATAAAAATTCGTGATTGCTTTGACAGAGGAAACGTTGTACAAAACCCCCCTGGTCGTTTATGCGAACGGTTCTCAGCCTCCACCCAACCATCTCGCAAAGCTCCTTCAGCGAACACCGCTAGCTTCTGACTAAAACGTTTAAAGTGGCTAATAATCAATTCACATGCCTGCTCGTAAGGAATGCTTTGATTGTGCTGCAGTGGCAATGGTGCATTCACATCATAAATAGCCAGTTTCTTTATTCCTAACAACGTTGCTTTTCTATCCATAAAAGGATAAAGCATTTGTTTGTTTTTCTTAATCGTATCCCACATCGCACTCAACGTTTCGTCCTTCATTCGATTCATTTCAAGCGGTTCCTTTAAAACAGAAGTCCAGCCTCTCGCTTTATACAACTGAGTACGGAAACCAGCCAAATGATTTAAAGTGGCCGCAAACAGTCCAGCCTCTTCTCCCCAAACTTTCTCCGATAAATGGAAGGCTCGTTCACGAACTTGACGGTCTGCATCGTGGAGCAAATTTTGCAATTGTCCTGCTGATAGAAACTTTTCTTGGCCATCCTCTACAAATGGTATACTCATTCGACCGACTGCCTGTTGATACACCTTCCCCCATGCATGGTAGCCATCAATAGCCAATTGTGCTGCTAGCTTCTCTTCAGCTGGTGGAAGCTTTTCCTTCGCATTCTTCCTTCTTTCCAATAGGTGGAAGGATATTTCTTTCATCTTCTTCTTTACTAATAATTGCTTCCACTTTGCTTCAGACAGCAGGGTTAGTTCAACATCAATCATCCCCCAAATTGTTTGCAAAGCTGTCGACTGTTCCGTTATTTTCCCCTGCCATAAAGTTGCTTTTTCATCCTTAACATTTTGAGCGGTTAAACAACTGACAAATGCACTCGCCTCTCTTACACGCTGCATCGCTTGCTGAGTGTCAACAATAATTGATTCGAGCTCTTCTACCGTTCTTATTCCCGATTGCAATCGTCCTTCCAGCTCATTGAAAAAATCATCCGTTCCCTCGACAAATTGCTTAAATTCACTTGATGTACTACCTCCCTTAAAGATAGAAGAAAGCTCCCATACGTCTGGATAATTCATACAACTCCCCTTCCCTAATTTGAGGCACCTTAAAAGTTAATAACCAAGCTTTTTCAGCGACCCTTTATTTTACTAATAGTCTATTTCAATATCGTTCATTCTATCACCTTCACAACGAGGAATGATACGTACAAAGTCCGATCCTTATATACTAATTAACAAGATTACGGAAGGATTCGATGGAAAAGAATGGCTGTATCAAATGGGGACATACCGAAAACAAAGGGGAAATAGCTACAACTGGATGTTAGACATTTGTGGGTTGAAATAAAGTTTGATCAAAATAGGGCTATAACGCATGATTCAATAAAAAGATCGGAGCCTATTTTTGAAAAAAACAATAATCAAAACAGGCTCTCAATATATTTCGTTCCATAAATTTTTATAAAAAATTCGATCATTTTCTACCTTTGGTCTTCCCAAGCGGACCCTAGATAGTTTAAGAGAAAATACCCTTCCAACCCTCTTTTCGGTTCCATGAACCTTGTAAGACCCCTTATAATTCCATTAATGTATATTGATTCAGAGTTTCGCACTATTAGACGATTGATCTAGCAATTCTAAATCCGATATCATCTATATAAAAATCAGGCATGCTCTTTCGACGACAAGTAGATCCACATCCACGTTCTTCTTCTGCCCAACTTCCTCCACGAATTATTCTGTAATTTCCAAATGTCTCTTCATCGTATAAGTCCCAGCACCATTCCCAAACATTTCCGATCATGTCATATAAGCCCCAATCATTAGGCTTTTTTTCACCAACTTCATGTACTCGTTTGTTAGAATTATCTTTATACCAAGCAATTTCATCAATTTCACCATACCGATATCCTTTTGATTTTGCCTTACAAGCATATTGCCATTCAGCATCGGTCGGTAAACGAAAACCATTAGTACTATAATTGCAAATAACTGATTTACTTTCATTATCAAAATCATAAAACTTTTCATAACCCAGCGCACCAGATAATAAATTACAAAAATTCATTGCATCTATCCATGAAACATTCACCATTGGTTTTCGAGCATCAGTTGTTGATAAAAATTTGTTCCCCATAATATTCGCATAAAGATCTTCTGTCACCACATATTTGGCAAGATAAAATGGCTTTATCTCAACATTCCAAATAACTTCCCGTAAATTTTTTCTAATACCCGGCATTCCAAATTTATAGTTTGAACTAATCCATTTTTGATCGTTTCGAAAATCTCGTAGGCGGATTTCTCCTTCAGGAATAAACATCATTAAATCGTTTAAGTAGTCATTTAAATTATCTACCATTGTCCTCTCCTAGTCTTGAATTAATGTTTTTAGACACAACATTTAAAGATCTTTTAAGGATTATTGTTTAAAAGTTTCTTCACAATATCATACCAATATTAATATCCAGTTTTATTTTGAAGTCTATTCAAGAACATGGCTCATCGTATTGTGGTCTATCACTATGTTAATTTCACCATAAAGAGCCCGTTTAGACAAAGCTTATCCAAACGGGCAAAAAAGTGCAACATTTTTATAAACGGTACGACTTTATTTCAAATCCACAACATTCAACATAACAAATTTATCGTTGTATATTGCACAAACTGTGGCTACTCAGAGCTCTATAATAGTGAAATGTCTAGCACATCAAATGTCCTTGATTTCTTTTTTGGATAGGCTAGTTCGTGTGCAATTTACGGTATTGTTTCAAACAATGTGCGGCTTTGTTGAGAAACAAGCGGTGTGGCAGAGCCATTGCCCTCTTTACACTCGCTCTCAACTACTCTACAACGATATTCGCATAGAAATTAAAAGCAGTGTCTCTAGTCCATTATGCTAAAGACACTGCCTCAACTATTTCCATTTAGCCATTAAGCATACCAACATAAGGTGAAATATCCACATCTAGACGGTCTGCTAAGTTATGTCCTAACTGTTCATCAGCACGATAAAAATTGCAAATTGCGATTAACCGAGTTCGCTCCTCTACTTGTGAAAGCTCCGAGACTACATTAGTCACAAGAAAGTCCTTTTGCTCCTTCGTGTACTCACGGTAAATGTCCCCTGCTTCCTTGAAATCCTCCTCTTTCGCTATGTGTTTACTAGCAAGTTGCTTCATTAACGGGTATCCCATTAACACTTCTAATCCTTGCTTAACATCATTTGATTGATTACTCATTATGAATCCCCCTATATCCTCATTTCACATCGTTGTCACTCTAGACATGACCTACAAGAAAAATCGAATTATTTATAATAATTATTATATGATTATATTTATCATTGTATACAATCAATTTAAAGCTGTCAACTTTTATTTATAATAATTATAATTAAGAGGTTCTCTTTAAAAGTCTTGATAATAGGAGACCGCAGAAACATATAAATCAACCTTTTATCCTCTTTACTTTGACTAGCAGTGTGTAGAAGTAAAAATCGATCTTCAATACTCTCGACGATGTCTCTCTCTTTGTTATACAATCGTTTCAGTTTCCATCTTAATTTTATTTATGATTTATTCTCAATTAGAAACTCGATAAACTATTTAATTAAGAATAGGAGCTTTATTTCACCCATTTTCTTAATAGAGATAGTAGCACCGAGCCTTGCTTGTAGCGAAAGGGAATATCAAAGTTTGTTGCCTGCTTCAGCAAACTCTTTTTCGTCGTAAAGGTTAAAAAGCTCTCATAGCCGTGGTAAGCTCCGATTCCACTCTCACCTTTTCCCCCAAACGGTAAGTGTGGTGTCGCCAAATGCATGATTGTATCATTAATACAACCGCCACCAAATGAAATGTGTTGCGTCATCAGCTCCTGGAACTCCTTCGTTTCTGAGAAAACATAGAGAGCTAATGGATTCGGATTACGATTGACCTTTTCCATGCAGTCCTCAGTTGAAGTGTATGAAAATATCGGTAATATAGGACCGAATATCTCTTCTTGCATAATAGACGCATCCCATGCCACATTCGTTAAAATCGTTGGCGATAACAGATCATTTTCAGCATCAACTTCTCCTCCTACTACGATTTCACCATCTTCCAAGAAGGATACTAACCGTTTCAAGTGACGCTCACTCACGATTTTTGGATAACGCTTCTGTCGTACACGTTTTGAAAATAACTTCTGCGTATGCTTTTTTAAAAGTGGTAGAAAGGAATCCAGCACCTCTTCATGCACGAGGACATAATCAGGTGCTACACACGTTTGACCAGCATTCAAAAACTTCCCCCAGGCAATCCTCTTAGCAGCCAAATCTAGCTTCGCACTTCGGTCGACAATGGCCGGACTTTTCCCACCAAGCTCAAGTGTTACCGGAGTTACATGCTCAGCTGCAGCCTTCATCACAATCTTGCCTACCTTTGTACTTCCAGTAAAGAATATATGGTCGAAGCGCTGTTCTAACAAAGCTTGACTGACTTCGACATCTCCTTCAATCACCTTCACATACTCATCATCGAAATACGTTCTAATCATTTCAGCAATGACTTTTGAAGTATGTGGGGTTAATTCTGACGGTTTGATAATTGCGCAATTCCCTCCGGCAATCGCTCCAATTAAAGGTGCAATTGCTAAATGAAATGGATAATTCCAAGGGGCAATAATCAAGCAAAGTCCATGAGGTTCATAATAGACGATACTTTTCGAACCTTTATGCGTAATCGGTGTCTTGACCTTTTTAGGCTGTATCCATTTTGATAAATGAGTAAGGACATGTGTAATTTCTTGGTAAACCGGGGCAAATTCCGTTAAGAATGCTTCTTCTTTCGGCTTATTTAAGTCAAGCAATAGCGCCTCTAACAACGGTTCCTCATATTCCTTTACCACTTCCTTTAATTGTTTTAACTGATTTAATCGAAATGTTAAAGAGCGTGTACTTCCATTCATGTAATATGCTTTTTGCCTATTAATGACCGTTTCCATAGCTATCTCTTCACTCCCGTCTATATTAACTCTTTCTACCATAATCAGCTTTAATTTCTCCCCACTTCTCGGTGTGCCATTTCTTAATTTCATTCTCATACTGATTCGTTTGTAGCCAATGTTCGGCACGGTCCATCAATGACCAAATGTATTCAGTTTGTAGATTTCTTTCTAATGTCGACTTTGCTTTCTTTTGCTTCACCCATTTAATCGCCGTCAAAGAATCCGAATAAATGGTTTTATGACTTCCTTGCTTATGTAAATAAGCGAGACCATGAACAATCGCCAAAAATTCACCCATATTATTTGTCCCTATTTTTATTTCATCATGGGCAAAGAGAATTTCCCCAGTTTTCGTATCGACTCCTTTATATTCAACGATACCCGGGTTCCCACGACAACCAACATCAACGGAGATACTATCCCATTCAATTTCACCATCGTCACATTGTGCTGTCTTCTTCTGCGCCTGTTCACCTTTCAGTGCTCGCTCCGCTTCTTCTCTAGTTGGGTAAGATTTGAATTTAGCACCGACATACCCTTTCACCTGTGCTTCACATTCCATCCACGACGTAAAAATCCCCGTCTTACGCCCTTTCCAAACGACATAAAATTTCTTTTTAGCCAATTTAACACCTCATGAATAAGATTTGTTGTTAATGAAATAGTAACAATGAAATAACGAATTGACAAAGAAAGGAGCATATACTCATGAAAAAGCGCAACCCGCAAAAGGACAAAGCCATAACGAATAACAAAACACCGAAAGAATCACTACTAAACGAGGAAGTCGCAAGCGAAATGATTGATAACGGATCAAACAAAGCGAATAATAAAACACGATAGTATCCTTTCCTAGACTTATTTCTTTGAAAGCTTTAACGTATATCATCGCCTCTTTTGTCCAATAATGGTTCTAAAAAGAGGTGATGAGCATGAATATAAGTATTAATCGTAAGCGTACCGTTCAAGAGGCTGGAGATTTAATTAGCACGAAAGGCAATCACCTTTATGCGATCATTGAAGATAAAGGTGAGCGCTTCCCTTATCACTTAGTCTGCTTGAAAACGTTCACCATTGTCGAAAGCTATGACACTCTCCCTACGAATAAAGAAATTGAAGAAGATACCGGAGAAAAAATCAACGGCATTTACGATCACACCGATTCTCATATTAGTGTGTCATAACAAATCGTAACAACGTCTTTTCTAATTGGCCGTTGTGTGAATCCGTTAATAACGTTTTGCTCATAAATTCGTGTATCAAGTGTGGACGACAGCTTTTACGAACCTACTTGCATACGACCAACCAACAACTGTAATCCTCATTCCTCTTAATAAGAGGAGGAACTCTTCCTGAGAAGAAAATGTAGTCCTCCTTCCGCTATTTTCTCTTTCATGGCTCCTTTTGAATTCATTTAACTTAAATAGAGGAATGAAGGAACCATAACGACATGAAACAAGGAATGAGGGGAGAAATAGAGGAATGAGGAATCCCATCGAGAGCCCTTACAATGAGGTTTGGGTACAACTGAAAATCGGGTTCTTTCAATAAGCAAAATCCTGCTCTACCTGCTAATCCTAACTATATCCCTTTAAGCGAAAACAACACGTAAAGCTACCAAGCTCTACGTGTTGTTCTTTGTCTATTTCGCTTCTGCCTCTTGCTCTTCAAACCATTCATCTAACACCTTCGCATCCAAAACTCTAGCCTCAACAAAGGCAATTTGCTTGTCAATAAATAAAGGCTGCCATTCGATCTTGAGATCCTTCGCCATACCAACAAGCGTCAATAGCTCCTGCCATGCCACATAGCGCTTATACCAGAAGAATTGAGGCTGTTCTGTCATATATGGGTAGAGATCATCAAACTCAGTGTGCTTACAATCAACCGTTCTCTCAAACTGTCGTTTCGCCGCTTGAAGGCGTTGTTCAAAATAAGAATGTAATTGTTCTTGCTCCATGTTTATGATACCCTCCCATTTAAAAAAAGTTATTCTCTATATGTCTATCATACCACGATCGTCATCATGACAAAAGGATGACGATTGGCACAGATTCATATAATGTTACCAATATGTCCATCATTCGAAAACGTTGGGAATTTTCGGTTTTTTTCGATCCCTTCTAGCAATGGGAAAAGCCGTTACCTGTTTTGATTAGCTGATACGAGTACTCTTCTAGTGTCAAGCGCGTAACGAGTGCAGTTCTTGCTAGTCAAATCCATCTTTTTTATTCACACTTCCAAAAATAGACAACATGCAATGATTGACGCTTTCATTCAATCTCGCTATGATAGTATGAGTGTCAATTGTACGAATACGATAGACTTATAAAGAAAATCCTAATAAGATGGGAGGTTAGTCATGCTCTCCGTCAAAAAATCATTAAATAACAATGTCCTCGTAGCCACAGATTCTAAATATGGTGAAGTCGTTCTTATCGGTAAAGGGATTGGCTTTGGTAAAAAAAGTGGTGAGACGGTATCTGAGGAAGAAGCAGAGAAATTTTTTATTTTAAAAGAAGCAAAAGAGCAGGAGCAATATAAGCAGCTACTTGATTATGTCGATGAAGGGTTTATTGGTTTAATGGATGATATGATTCATTTAATCGAAAAACGCTTCTCCATCAAGCTCCATGAGCATATTCATATCGCCTTAACTGATCACTTATTCTATGCAGTGAAGCGTGTTAAGCAAGGTCTCGATATTTCGAATCCCTTCCTTACAGAAACGGAACTCGCTTATCCGAAGGAGTATGCTGTTGCCAGTGAATTAATCGAATACTTGAATGAGTCACTTGGCATTCACATTCCACCTGGCGAAATTGGCTTTGTTACATTGCATATTCATAGCGCCTTGTCGAACCGTTCTCTATCCGAAGTCAATAAGCATACACGATTAATTGGTGAATTAGTCCAAATTATCGAAAATGTCTTATCGATTTCGATTGATCGCCAAGACATAAATTATTTACGATTAGTACGACATCTCCATCATGTCATTGAACGAATCGAAAAGGAAAATTACATCGATAATCAAGAAACTTTAAAAAGAGTGTTGCAAGAAGAATATCCAATATGCTACAATCTTTCTTGGAAATTGATGAAGATTATGCAACAAACATTGCACCGTAATGTTCCTGATGCTGAAGCCGTTTACTTAACATTACATCTTCAGCGTCTAGCTAAAAAATAATGTCATTTTTATTATTCTTTTTACCGTGTGACTGGTCATGCAGGCATGAGAGAAAAGAGAGTAATTCACATTGATTAGGAGACAATAATGTTATCCTATATCATTTGTGATACTTCTTTTCACTCATGTCTTTTTTTGTTGTATCGTCTTTATCAAACTAATTAATGAGGAGGAAATGTAAATGTTTAAGAAGTCTTTTGGTGTATTGCAACGTGTAGGTAAGGCACTTATGCTGCCAGTAGCGCTTTTACCAGCAGCAGGTATTTTGCTTGCATTTGGTGATGCTCTGCAAAACCCTGATATTACCTCTGCGCTCCCAGCACTTGAAGCAACTTGGGTTGTCATGCTAGCAAGCATCATGCAAAGTGCTGGTTCCATCGTTTTTGATAATCTTCCGCTTTTATTCGCTGTTGGGGTAGCGATCGGTTTATCAAATGGAGACGGTGTTGCCGGACTTGCTGCCATTATCGGTTACTTGATTATTAACGTAACGATGGGGGTTATGGGTGGTATTAATGCAGACATGATTAATGCTGAAAACCCACAGTATAGTTTAATTCTCGGTATTCCTACTTTAGGAACAGGGGTATTTGGTGGGGTAATCGCCGGTCTACTAGGCTCCTATATGTATAACAAATTTTTTAACATTGAGCTTCCACCGTACCTTGGGTTCTTTGCCGGAAAGCGCTTTGTTCCAATTGCAACTGCTTTTTTCGCCCTTTTCGTTGGGATTCTTCTACATTTTGTTTGGCCTTCTGTGCAAACAGGAATGAACGCGATCTCTTACTTAATGGTCGATTCCAATCGTACGCTAGCTGCTTTTATCTTTGGTGTGATTGAACGTGCATTAATTCCATTCGGATTACATCACATTTTCTATTCACCATTCTGGTTTGAATTTGGTCAATATACAAATGCAGCTGGTCAGCTCATTCGTGGTGACCAACAAATTTTC
Organism: Halalkalibacter hemicellulosilyticusJCM 9152; assembly: GCF_000513115.1. Classification (GTDB taxonomy): domain Bacteria; phylum Bacillota; class Bacilli; order Bacillales; family Bacillaceae_D; genus Halalkalibacter; species Halalkalibacter hemicellulosilyticus. Next base: position 61,076 of record NZ_BAUU01000016.1, on the reverse strand, counting down.
TTCAATCAAATTCGCGATGGTGCCGAGTTAACAGCTGGTACATTTATGACGGGGAAATTCCCATTCATGATGTTCGGACTTCCAGCAGCAGCACTAGCAATTTATCATTGTGCACGTCCTGAAAAGAAAAAAGTAGTAGCTGGAATTATGATTTCTGCTGCCTTAACGTCTTTCTTAACAGGGATTACAGAGCCACTTGAATTCAGTTTCTTATTCGTTGCTCCGTTACTATTTGCGATTCATACGATATTTGCAGGTTTATCATTTATGATTATGCACATGCTTGACGTAAAAATTGGTATGACCTTCTCAGGTGGGGTTATAGACTTCTTACTTTATGGTGTCTTACCAGGTCGTACAGACTGGTGGCTTGTTATTCCAATTGGTTTAGTATTTGCTGTGATTTATTACTTCGGCTTCCGCTTTGCCATTAAGAAATTTAACTTAATGACACCAGGACGTGAAGAAGACGAAGAAAATGAAGAAAAACCATCAGGCTCTACATCAGAATTACCATACAATGTACTGAAAGCACTTGGCGGAAAAGAGAATTTAACGAACTTAGATGCTTGTATTACACGTCTACGCGTTAGTGTTGATGATGTCAATAAAGTGGAGAAAGACACATTAAAGAAGCTCGGCGCATCTGGTGTTATGCAAATGGGCAATAACATTCAAGCGATCTTTGGTCCTCGTTCTGATCAAATTAAATCACAAATGCAAGATATAATAAGTGGACGTACACCAGCTCCCGTAGAGGAACAACCAGTTGAAGAAAAGACAGAAAAAACATCATCTACTATAAATGGTGAGCTGTCGTTCCACGCACCAATCACTGGGACTGTTTTACCAATCACTGAAGTTCCTGATCAAGTATTCTCAGGTAAAATGATGGGAGACGGCTTTGCCATTGAACCATCAGAAGGCTTAGTCGTTTCACCTGTAAATGGTAAAATTATTAATTTCTTCCCAACGAAGCATGCGATTGGTATTTTAGCTGATTCAGGTCAAGAAATCTTAATTCACGTTGGTCTTGATACGGTGAACTTGAAGGGTGAAGGCTTTGAAGCGCTTGTTTCAGAAGGTGACACGATTACACAAGGGCAGGAACTTCTAAAATTTGACCTTGATTATATTGGAACGCATGCGACTTCTACGATCACACCGATTGTTTTCACGAACTTAGCTGAGGGACAATCCGTTAACATAATCTCAGAAAACAGCGTTAGTCGCAATGACAGTGAAATCATTACTATTAACTAGGTAAATAAGGGCACCAAAAAAGTTAAAAACTTTTTTGGTGCCCTTTAAGCAATGAGCGCAACCATTGCAACTATTTATATAAGGAAGGAACTCGACTCTTAAATACTGGAACATCTTGACGAATGCGCTGGACTTCTTCCAAATCTAATGAAGTGAACAACGTCTCTTCCTTTTCAATCGAACCTTTAGCGACAACTTCTCCCCACGGGTTAATCACTTGAGATTGACCAGCAAACTCCACTCCATCATATGCACCGACACGGTTTGAACTAACAACATACAATTGATTCTCAATCGCTCTTGCCCTCAGGAGCGTATTCCAATGCAGCTCTCTTGCTAACGGCCATTCCGCAACAACAACAAGCATTTCCGCCCCCTCCAAGGCCAAAGACCTTGCAAGCTCCGGAAACCGCAAATCATAACAAATGATCACACCTATTTTACGCCCATCTAATTCAAATACTTCTGCCTTGTTTTGACCACCAGTTAAATAATCGTCTTCCTTTAGCATCGGTACTAAATGAATCTTATCATAATGGTATGCTAGCTCCCCTTGACGGCTATAGACGAGAACTCGATTGTAAAAGTGACCTTTTTCTTTTACAACGATTGACCCTGCTATAACATTCACTTCATATTTTTGTGCTAATCCAACTAAAAAGGATTCCATTTCATCGTTGTTTTCACCAATTAACTGCTGAAGCTGTGGAAGTGTATAAGCAGTTGTCCACATTTCTGGTAAAACAAGCAAATCCATTGACTCTCCTGTACAAACCTCTTCTGCCCAGTTCGCTACTTTTTGACGGTTTTGTTCAATCTCCCCCGCAATAATATCCATCTGATAAATCGCAACCTTCATCTCCGTTCGCCTACCTTATACTAATATGTGTATGTTTATTTTATCATAATACGATTTTTTTAAAGACTGAAAGAATCAATTAACGAGGGCACTGAAAAAGTTTGGTTTTTACTTCTTCAGTGAACACATTGTTAACCTGTTTTCAAGTCCAGATTCCGTGCTTTCCTCTCTCGAATGTTTAATAATAAATAAAAAACAAAATAAAATACGATGAAGTTAGCAAAAATTTGAGTGTTCATAACCCAGCTCGAAACCCCAGAAAATAAGTTTGAAATAAAGAAACTTGAACCATTATTATCACCATATAAAGTTAAAAATGGAAACGGAAATCCGTATGAATACATGTATTTAACTGTATGCAGATGCGTCGGAGACCTATCTGGAATAACCAGTATGAATAGAATGATTACACTGATCGAAACCCAAGCCGCTTTCCTAACCACATATCCCTTCCCCCATCCTTTTCTCTTATATAATACATATATGAAAATAAGAGTAAATATAAACGAAGTCCACAAGTATTTTTCAGCATCAATACCAATAAGTGAATAAGCAATGAATGTCATAATGCTTATAGCTGTGCCACCAACAAAAAGTAATACGTTAAACCGCATTAATTCTGACATTATTTTCACGACTTTCCCTCCTAAAAAAGGACGATATTCTTCTTATACAATTCAATCGCGTAAAGACAATATGTTTTAGACCGTTTATAAGAGAACTCCGGTAAGTTTTTTCCTATTTGTATTTTTGAATTGGTTTTCATCATCTTTAACTATAGCATAAAATAATGAGGAATTTTGATCTGACGTACCTTTCCCTCTCAGCTCCTCCCTTTCCTGCGTCATTCCCAACTGGAAATAAACTCTTCTTTCATTGATGTTTATCATCACAAAACGATCTAAACAGAAAAAAGCACCCAAGCCGTATCATACAGCGTTGGGTGCTTCCTATTACTCTTAAACCGTTTTCTTCTTCCATACTCCTAGCATGAGAGCTGTAACGATTGCTCCGACTAAAATCGCAAACAAGTAAGCAAGCGCACTTCCATAAACGAGTGGAATGACAAATGCTCCACCGTGCGGCGCCGGTAAACCAATTCCGAATAGGGCTGTTAATCCACCAGCTACAGCTGAACCGACGATAATCGAAGGAATCACTCTTCCCGGATCGGCAGCGGCAAACGGAATCGCTCCTTCTGTAATAAACGATAATCCTAATACGTAATTTGTCTTACCACCCTCACGCTCTTGCTTCGTAAATTTATTTTTAAAGAAAGTCGTTGCTAAAGCAATTCCAAGTGGTGGAACCATTCCACCAGCCATAACAGCTGCATGAGGACCGAAGTTCCCAGCATCAATCATCGCAATTCCAAAGGTAAAGGCCGCTTTATTAACAGGACCCCCCATATCAATTGCCATCATTCCACCTAAAATAATACCGAGAATGATCATATTCGACGTACCCATTCCTGATAGCCACGATTCTAAGCCACTATTAAAGGCTGCTAATGGACTAACTAGCAATAGCATTGCCATCCCAGTCAAAAAGATATTGAGGACTGGATATAGTAAGACGGTTTTAATTCCTTCTAAAAATTGCGGTAATCCTTCTAGCAAACGTCTAATAAATAAAGCAACATATCCTGCTAAGAAACCGGCAATTAAACCACCTAAGAAGCCAGCTTCACCTGTTGAAGCAATTAACCCACCAACCATACCTGCCGCAAAACCCGGGCGATCAGCAATACTCATCGCAATAAAGGCCGCAAGAACAGGAATCATAAGACCGAATGCATTGCCACCACCAATCGTCATTAGCATATCAGCAAAGGCATTGTAGCTTGGGTGACTCGGATCACTCGCCTCAATTCCAAATATAAACGAAATCGCAATTAGAATACCGCCTCCGACAACAAATGGCAGCATATTTGATACACCATTCATTAAGTGCTTATAGAAGCCTCGACGCTCACCAGATCCTTCATTTGCTCGACTGCCTCGTTCTGCACTTTCATACACCGGCACTGATTCTGATAACGCTTTCATGATTAACTCGTTAGGCTTACGTATACCATCTGTCACTCCTGTTTGAATAACTGGTTTACCACTGAAACGAGCCATATCTACTTTCGTATCAGCGGCAATTATAATTGCGTCAGCCGCTGCGATCTCTTCAGCTGTCAGACGATTTTTCACTCCGCCTGATCCATTCGTTTCTACCTTAATCGTCACTCCTTGCTTTTTTGCTTCTGCCTTTAAAGCATCAGCAGCCATATACGTATGAGCAATGCCCGTCGGACAGCCTGTTACTGCTAATAGCTGGAAGCCAGAGCCTGAAGGTGAATCTCCTTCTGGTTTTTGCTGCTCCTCTTCCTTTTCATCAATCGCCTTTACAATGTCGTCCTCTGAGCTTGCTACAAGAAGCTTGTTGCGAAACGCTTCATCCATTAAATAGGTAGACAAACGTGAGAGTGTGTCTAAATGTGATTGAGTCGCATTTTCCGATGCTGCAATCATAAAGAACAAGTGAGTCGGTTGTCCGTCTAACGATTCATAGTTTAATCCATCCGACGAACGCCCAAACGCAATGGCTGGTGTTTGGACACCGGCACTTTTCGCATGAGGAATCGCGATACCATCACCAATTCCCGTCGTACTTTGTTCTTCTCTTTCCCAAATCGCTTTCTTATACTGTGAAGGATCATTTAACCGTCCAGCAGAGTCAAGCTTTCTAACGAGCTCATCAATCGCTGAAGACTTATCAGTTGCTTTCATATTTAACACAATCGTATCTTTTTTTAACAGCTCTGAAATTCTCATTTTACTCATCCCCCCATTTTGTAATAAACACTTCTCTTGCTAATGTCTCAACAGCCTCTCTTTGGCAAAAGCCTTGCGAGAATGCTGTCGCACTTCCTGAAGCAACAGCAAAGGCAAAGACCTTTTCAATTGGCTGTTCCTCACGTAAAGCCGACAAAAATCCTGCCACAACGGAGTCACCTGCACCAACGGAATTAACGACCTCACCACTTGGAACGTTCGCCATATAAATCGCATCATCCGTCCCTAAAATCGCCCCATCCCCAGCAAATGACACAAGTACAAACTGAATGCCTTTACTTAAAAGCTCTCGAACATAAGGGATTGCCTCTTCTTTTGTTGAAATCGTTGTTGTAAATAATTCGGCTAATTCATGGTGATTTGGTTTAATAAAGGTTGGCTCTTTTTCAATCACTGATTGTAACGCTGCTCCACTCGTATCTACAAAGACTTGAACATCTTTGCCCTCTATTCTCGTTAACAACCGCTCATATATTGATGAAGGCATCGTTTCAGGAACACTACCAGCTAACACGAGTGAATCTCCATCTTGTAATAGGTCAAGTTTTTTTTCTAAATCACTCAATTCGTCCTCCGTTATTTGGGGAGAAACGCCATTAATTTCTGTTTCCATCGTACTTTGGATTTTCATATTGATTCTTGTATCTGCGTTGATCGATGTGAATTCTGTGACAATCCCATCACGCTCAAGCTGCTCTTGCACGAAACGACCTGTAAAACCACCAATCAATCCGTGCGCCACACTAGTATGACCTAAGCTTTTTAATGCTTTTGAAATATTAATGCCTTTTCCTCCAGCCACTTTACGATCAGCTTTTGCACGATTAACGTGACCAAGCTCAAATTGATCTAATCGAACAAAGTGGTCAATCGCTGGATTTAAAGTAACGGTCCTAATCATAATGTCACCACCTCTAACGTTGTTTGACCTTTTAATTCATGATAGTAAGTGTCATCGATTTGCTCGCTCGTTACAACTATTACATTTTGAATATGAGCGAATGTCGAGAAGGAGACTTCACCGAACTTTGAATGATCCGCTAAAATAATTCCTTGCTGCGCTCGCGCTATGGCGTATTCCTTAATAAACGCTTCCTCAGGATCTGGTGTCGTACACTCACCTTTTAAGCTAATACCATTCACACCGATAAATGCTTTATCAAATTGGAACATTTCTAAGCTCTTTATCGCACTTCTGCCGATGAATGCACTCGTCCCAGATTTCACATAACCACCGATGACATGTGTCTTAATGCCAACCTCAAGCAGTGCTGCTATATTCATCAAGCCATTTGTCACAACAACAACGTCTTTATCCTTTAAGAAAGGTACCATTTCTAGCGTGCTTGTACCTGCATCTAAATAGATACAATCGCCCTCTTCTACAAATGATGCCGCCCATTTTGCAATTTGTCTTTTTTCATGACTGTTTTTGGCTGTTTTCTCCTCCATCGTTGGCTCAACTAGCTTATTCTGAGGTAATGTCGCGCCTCCATGTAATCGCTTTAATTTTCCTGCTCGTTCAAGCTCCATCAAATCACGGCGGACTGTAGATTCCGAAGCTCCTGTCACATCCATAATTTCTTGGATTTTCACTGTTTCCTCTTCTTGTAACATCGCAATAATTTTCTTCTGACGCTCGATCACTAACATGATCATCACCTCTTATATGTATTAGTATATAGTCAAAAACATTCAAAATCAATCATTATTTTTAAAAAACATTCAAAAAGTAGTAATAACCATTCATAAACAGTCACTACTACTTTATCATACAAGCTTTTATTGTTGTAGCTCTTCGATTAGCAATGATAACTCCGTCCATCGCTCGATTGCCGCTTCTAATTCCATTTCTACCTGTTCTTTTTCATTTAATAACGGCTGAATTTGCCCGAAATCACTGCCTGCATTTTCAATGGCTTTCTCAATCTCCTCAACCTGTTGCTCTAGCATCGTAATTCGTTCCTCGATTTGATCCCATTCTAGCTGTTCCCTATATGATAGCTTCTTTCTCGCTTTCGGCTTTTCTTTCTTTTTGGGCTCTGGATAACTGACTCGCTTCCTTTGCTCCTCCACTTCCTTCTGAACTTCTAAATAATCGGAGTAATGACCTTGGAAGCGTGACACTTTTCCATTCCCTTCAAACACGAGCAACCGATCAACGATTCGATCTAGAAAGTAGCGATCGTGGGATACGGTTATAACGACACCTGGAAATTGCTCTAAATAATCCTCTAAAACCGAAAGTGTCTCGGTATCAAGGTCATTTGTCGGCTCATCTAGAAACAGTACATTCGGCTCCTCCATTAACACCCTTAGTAAATAAAGGCGACGTCTCTCTCCACCTGATAAGCGCCTAATGTACGTATATTGACTTGAGCGCGGGAATAAAAACCTCTCAAGCATTTGCTCAGCTGAAATTTGTGTGCCATCTGCTGTATATACGACCTCTGCAATTTCTTTTATATAGTCAATGACTCTAAGATCTCCGTTGATCTCTTTATCCTCTTGAGTGTAATAGCCGATATGAACCGTCTCCCCGATCAATACCTCTCCCGAATCAGGTTTGCTCCTACCAGCTAATATGTTTAATAGTGTCGTCTTTCCTGTTCCATTAGCTCCGACAATCCCTATTCGTTCGCCGGGAATAATAAGCTCATTCAATGAATCTACAATCTGCTGATTGGCGAATTGTTTAGAGACAGCTTTCAATTCAATAACTTGCTTCCCTAATCTTCTCGAACCAATCGCAAAATCGAACTCCCGTTGAATCGACTCATGCCCATCTTCTTTTATTTGATCTATGCGCTGAATACGTGCTTTTTGCTTCGTTGTTCTCGCCTTTGCACCGCGCTTTAACCATGCAAGCTCTCGTCTTAATAAATTTTGGCGCTTCTGCTCCTTATGTTCTGCTTGCATTTGCCGCTCGGCTTTCTTCTCAAGAAAGCGCTCATAATTACCTTCATAAACAAATAAAGCCCCTTGATCTAGCTCAAACATATAATTCGTCACACGATTCAAAAAGTAACGATCGTGGGTAATTAATACAATTGCCCCTTTATAATTCGCTAAATAACCCTCTAACCATTCAATCGAAGCATGATCAAGATGATTCGTCGGCTCATCAAGCAATAATAAATCGGCTGGTTGAATGAGCGCCTTCGCAATCGCCACACGCTTCTTCTGACCACCTGATAGTTGACCAATCGTTAAGTGAAAATCACGTACACCTAATTTCGTCAAAATCGTTTTAGCCATAGTGTTTGCTTCCCATGCTTCCAGCTCATCCATCTTCTGTTGCCACTTCATATACGTTTTTTGGTACGCTTCGTTTGCTGGTTCTCTCTCAAACCTCGATAAACTTTCCTCATAAGCACGCATCGTGACCATGATGTTCGAATCACCAGCATAAATCTCTTCTAGCACCGTAAGTCCATCATCTAAATCAGAGTGCTGTGACAAATATTCAATTTGAAAATCATTCGCATGATGAAGTTCCCCTGTATCTGCGCCTTCCACTCCGGCGATTATTTTCATAAGCGAAGATTTTCCTGTTCCATTCACTCCAATCAGCCCAATGCGTTGCTGCTCTTCAATTGTAAATGAAATATTTTGAAACAGAACCTTCTCTCCATATGACTTCGTTAAACGGTCTACCTGCAAAATACTCATATCATCATCTCCTATGGCCTAACTCCAACACACAGAAATGTTCAAGCTAAACATTTTCGGTGTCCTTGACCTAACCTATCAAAGGGTTGTCTCAATCGGTCTATTGACCTTTTAAGACAACCCTTCATTCATAGTGACTCTATTATACCTTTAATACGTTCTTAATATCATCTTCTATTTTTTCTGGCTTCACTTGTGGTCCATAGCGTTCAACAACATAACCTTCTTGATCAACAAGGAACTTTGTGAAATTCCATTTAATATCTGAGCTAAGAACTCCTTTTTTCTCTTGCTTCAAATATGAGTACAGCGGATGAGCTTCTGATCCATTTACTCGTATTTTAGCAAACAGTGGAAAAGTCACACCGAAATTCAATTTACACGTTTCAGTCATATCCGCATCAGCTACAGGCTCCTGATTCATGAATTGATTCGTTGGAAATCCTAACACATCAAAGCCTTGCTCATGGTAGCGCTGATATAGCTCTTCAAGACCTTCAAACTGTGGAGCTAGCCCACACTTCGTCGCTGTGTTTACAATAAGTAAAGCCCTTCCCTTATACTCCTCTAGAGATTGCTCTTCTCCGTTTGCTTTCTTCACAGTAAATTGATGAATACTCATACAAGTACCCTCTCCATTCTTTTAACATTTATTATTAAAGAAGGTGATGCAAAAAACGAATAGTCTGCTTACCTTTGCCTTCTACGTGCAAAGTCAACAAAGCGAAATTTATCAGGCCGATGCCGTGATTCCGTCAATTGAAATTGTGTCGTATCTTCTAAATAAACATGACTTTTCACAACTACAACGAGCGAATAGTCTTCTAAGTCGAGTAACGTCCGATCTTCCTTCGTTGGTATCTCAACAGTAATTTCCTTTTTCGCAAAACTAATTGCTAAGCCTAATTCTGACTCAATATATTCATATAAAGAATTTTCACTAATTTCCTCAGTCAAATCTGGGACCATCGACGTTAGCAAATAATCCTTATCTAAAATAATCGCTTCCTCGTCTATATCACGAACGCGAACGAGTTCCCACACGGTTCCATTAGCACTCTCATCTAGATAAAATTCAGCTTTTAACGATGAATCTAGCTCTATTTCTCGTAATGAGATGACCGTCGTCTTCGAACGATGTCCAAGCTTTTCCGAAACTTCTTTATAGCTAACAAGTCCTGAAATCGGAAAATTAAACTTAGACATATCTAATACGATCGATCCCTTGCCTTGCATTTTTTGTATATAACCTTGTTCCGATAAGAGCTTCAAAGCCTTACGAACTGTCTCACGTGATGTGTGATATTGCTGTCTTAATTCATGCTCAGACGGGAGAAACTCCCCCGCCTTAATCGTTCCATTTTGTATTTCCTTTGCAATTTGTTCATATATCATTTGAAATTTATTTTTCACCATTCATCACCCATTCTAGTGTATCACTTCTTATGGAAAATGAGGGAATCATATGGAGAAAGTGTTAACTTTTTTTCAAGCTTACGCTCTATACCATTTGTAAGTAGGAGCTCGGCATCTAGATCGTGATGCCATACTTCAGGAATTTCAAATGACACTTCTTGACTATAAAAATTATTCATGACAAGTAATTTCTCTTCTCCCATTACGCGCTCATATACAAATAATTGCGGATGATCGTTTACAAGCTCACGATAGACACCTTCCGTGACAATATCTAATTCATGACGCAAACGAATGAGCTGTTGATAAAAAGAGAAAATCGATTCTTCCTCTTTCATGGCATTTTCCGCATTAATTTCTTTATAATTCTCTGCAACATCAATCCACGGTGTCCCTTTTGTAAAACCTCCATGAGGCTGATCGTTCCATTGTACAGGGGTTCTAGAGTTATCACGTGATTTTTCTTGAATAATCGCCATGACATCCTCTTCTGATTTCCCTTCTTTCTTCATTTGTCGATAATAATTTAATGTCTCAACATCCCGGTATTGATCAATCGTCTCAAAATAAGGATTCGTCATACCAAACTCTTCGCCTTGGTATATATACGGTGTTCCTTGCATCATATGAATCGTGGCTGCGAGCATTTTGGCTGATTTTTTATGATAGTGTTGATCGTTTCCATATCTTGATACAACACGTGGCTGATCGTGATTACACCAAAACAATGCGTTCCAGCCACCTCCTTTATGCATGTCGACTTGCCATGTTGACAGAATCTTTTTCAACGCTTGAAAATCAAAGTCAGCTAACGCCCACTTTTCACCATTAGGATAATCGACCTTTAAATGATGAAAATTAAACGTCATACTTAATTCACGGCGCTCTGGATTTGAATAGTTGATACAATGCTCAATGGATGTAGAGGACATTTCTCCGACCGTCATACTATCGTATTTTGCGAGAACATTTCTATTCATTTCTTGTAAAAACTCATGAACACGAGGGCCATCTGTATAAAAGCGACGTCCATCACCTTTGTCATCATTCGTAAAGGACTGATCCTTAGAAATTAAATTGATTACATCTAAACGAAATCCATCAATGCCTTTCTCAAACCAGAAATGCATCATATCATAAACAGCTTGACGTAGCTCTTCATTTTCCCAGTTTAAATCAGCTTGGGTGACATCAAAGAGATGTAAATAATATTGTCCAGATTTCTCGTCATATTCCCAGGCGTTCCCACCGAATTTTGATTGCCAATTCGTCGGTTCAGCACCATCGACCGGATCTTTCCAAATGTAAAAATCGCGATAACGACTACTAGGAGATGCAATCGCTTCTTTGAACCATGTATGCTCCGTTGATGTGTGATTAACGACAAGATCCATAATGAGCTTCATTCCACGTTTATGAACCTCTGACATTAGCCTTTCAAAATCCTCCATCGTTCCATACTCTTCATGTATCGCAAAGTAGTCGGAAATATCATATCCGTTATCTTTTTGCGGAGATGCGTAAATAGGAGTAAGCCAAATCACGTCCACTCCTAATTCATATAAATAATCTAGTTTTTCAATAATTCCTTGAATGTCTCCTATTCCATTTCCTGTCGTATCATTAAAGCTTTTTGGATAGATTTGATAAACGACTGCTTTTCTCCACCATTCCTTCACTGTGATAGCCCCTTTCTTTGAATCTGATTCTTTGAAAAAAGCCTAACAAGAAGCTTTACTCTCCTCATTAGCTCATTCGCCTCTTTTTCCTTGAGACGGTTATTGATCTTTCATTCGTGTCTTCCCATATAAGAAAGTTAAGACAAACGGTACAACGATTGCAATGACCATTCCAACTAAGAATACGAGCCAATAACCTGCTGTAATCGAGAAGATCCCGGGTAAGCCCCCTACGCCGATCGAATTCGCTGTAACAGAATTAATCGTAATCCATACAGCACCTATCGCTGAACCGATAATGGCACATATGAATGGGAAGCGATAGCGCAAATTCACTCCAAACATCGCTGGCTCAGTAATTCCTAAATAAGCTGATATGGAAGATGTCATCGATAATCCTTTTACCTTCTCATCCTTTAATACATAATACATGGCAAGTGCTGCCGATCCTTGAGCTATATTGGACAGTGCTAAAATAGGCCATAAGAATGTGCTCCCTGTACTCCCAATCAGTTGCAAGTCAACCGCTAAGAATGTGTGGTGCATTCCAGTAATAACGAGTGGTGCATAAATAGCTCCATATAACAAACCACCAATAGCCGCAACATTACTAAAAATCCAAACAAAGACATCTGTAATGATATTACCAATCCAAAAGGTTACAGGTCCAATCGCGATAAAGGCGATAAATCCAGTCACTAATAAGGCAACAGGTGCAACAATAAGTAACTGAAACCCATCTGGAATACGCTTTCTTAATGCAATCTCAATTTTCGCTAATACATATGCCGCAACTAAAATCGGTAACACTTGACCTTGGTATCCCATCTTAGCAATATCTAAACCGAAAATATTCCAATAAGGAATATCTCCATCCTGCAATGCATCACCATATCCCCAAGCATTAAGAAGATCTGGATGAACGAGCATCAATCCAAGGACAATCCCTAATAATTCACTGCCACCAAAACGCCTCATCGCCGACCAGCCGATGAGACCTGGCAAAAAGACAAAGGCCGTATTCGCGATAAGATGAATCATATCAGCTAGATCCGCCCACTGCGGAAACATTTCTACAACTGACTGTTCACTGAAAATGCCTTCAGCAGTCAGAATATTATTAATCCCCATTAATAAACCAGCTGTAACAATCGCAGGTAATATCGGAATAAAAATATCAGCAAGTACTTTAATCGCTCGTTGTAATGGGTTTAAATTTTTCTCTGCAGCTGTCTTCACTTCATCCTTTGTCGCCGCTTTTTTTCCTGAAAGCTCCATTAGCTCCGCATACACTTTGTCAACAGTTCCTTGTCCAATCACGACCTGAAATTGACCATTTGTCGAGAATGAACCTCTTACAACATCAATTTCCTCCAGTTTATCCTTATCTACCTTATCTTCGTCCTCCAATGCAAACCTTAATCGTGTGACACAATGAGTGGCCGATGCAATGTTCTCTTTTCCACCAATTGCATCAAGTATCTCTTTGGCCGCATCTCTATATTGACTCATCTTTACAACTCCTTTCACAAATTATCATGGTCTTCCACTAACATGTTGTATATACAAGTGATCACGCTTACAGATGATCATATCTTGTATATACAACATTGTCAAGAAAATAAGTTCTATTTATTATTTGTTCTATACCCCGTAATTATGAATGTTAAGCTTTCATTAAAAAGGGTATTGAGAAAGTTAACAACAAACTTTCTCAATACCCTTTTTTTCAGTGTTCTTCTATTTATTCCTTAACCACCACGATACTCTTATCCTTTCACAAATCGTTATATAATGCATCATTGTCAATAAGACGGCTGATACGTTCATCCCAATAATAATACCATCCATTTGAAAGGCTGCCATCGATCCAAGAACATACATCAAAATAAAGGAAACAATCGTTGTATATAAAGCATGTAGAAATGCCTCTTTCACGAGTCCGAGTCCAATTAAGTACGCTTGCATTGGAATAACAAAATAATGAAACAGGAAGTAAGGCAATAGTAGTTGTAAATAGCGGACGGCAGGCGAATCATCAAAGAATAAGCTCGTTAGCATTTCTGCATAAAAGTAAAAAACACAAACAGCTACTAATCCATAAATCGCTGTAATCAGCATAACTTTTTGTAGTAACGATCTTAACTTTGCTAAATCCGCCTTATGAAAAGCTTCCGAAACAGTCGGAATCAAGACAATTAACAGTGAATGCGCAATAAAGGCTGGAAAAAAGCCAATCGAAAAGGCCACCCCAGCAAGCTTTCCGTATTGTACCATCGCCACGGATTCAACCATACCCGAACGAACGAGCGCACTCTTAATAAAGAAGGGCTTAATTGCAAACGTTGCTGAATGAAAAATGCGTAGCCCTGTTGTCGGAACAGATACCGATAATAACGAATGTTGAACCTTCTTCCAACCGACTTCAGCACGCGGCTTTTTCTTTAATTTGTACATCTGTCGCAAAAAGGCAATAAACAAGTAGAGAAAGACAAGCGCCTCACTCGCAATAAGAGTAACAAAAGCAATGACTAGAGCAAATTCAATATGATAGGAGGACCATAAAAAGAAAAGAACGAGCAAAGCAAGCTGAGCTGCCCGTCTAATAAAATTGGCAAGCGCAATTCTGCCCATTTGCTGTGCTCCCATAAAGTATCCCCTTGCTACAGAGGAGAACGTCACAATCGGTATTAAGCTAATGAATAACCATGGAACAACCGGATGATATTGATCAAATACCGGTAATAAAGGAAGAATGATAACAGCTACAAGCATACAAATAGCAGCACAAACGGTTGCAAAGCGTAATGCATGCTTGAGCATGCTACGGTGAAATAACTCTTCCTTTTCAGCAACAAACTTTGAAATCGATATTGGTAATTCTAAGCTAGATAGCACAACAATGAACATCACTGTTGGAAAAATAGCCATATACAAACCAAGGCCCTCTTCTCCTAACTCACGTGCTAAGACAACATTTATAATAAATTCTATACACTCTACTATGAGGGCAACTACGATTAACAATAGCGCACTCTTAAAAAATGTCTTCATCGTTTCTCTCCCTCTTTCATCTGTCCGTACACTATATGAGACAAGTCATAAAAATATCGATACTTAAGTGAAAAAGTTTGACACATTTCCAGACATTTGCGAAAGTAAGAGAGAAAACAACTAGTAGGAGGGCTTCCAATGTATATTATTCATGCATTTTTATCTGTCAAACGTGAGCAACGTGAACATTTTTTACGAGATGTGCAACCTTTAATTAAATATTCACAAGCAGAAGAGGGAAACATTCGATATGAACTGTACGAGCAAAGCTCAGCAGACAATCAATTTATTATGGTAGAAGAATGGAAATCTAAGGAGGCGATCGAGTTCCACTTTCAAACAAAACATTTCGTTGAATTTGGTGAACAATCTAAGGATTATATGGCTGCTCCTCCACAAATCAAACAATTCGCTGTTCAAGCAGAACATGACTAGGTCTTTCATTTATCATGGAGTGGTATCCCAACTACATTCCATGATTTTTTTATTTCGTCTCCTTCATAGACGCCCTTCTCCTACAGCTCTTCACATAATCCTAAAAAAAAAGTATATGAAAATATCGAAAATCGGGCACCCTCATTAAGTTCATTCGATTGACGACATCGAGGAAGAAAAGGATGATCCATCAAACGAAGAAAAGGACGATGAAAAAAAAGATCCTCCTGGTGGCGAACCTCCGACAAATGACCGGACATTAACGGATGACAAGGATGATCTCCTTAACGAAAAACAAAATAAATCGAGACGATCATAAGCTCGCAGTCAGGATTCCCGCTTCCAAACACTGCGATCAACACCTATAATCATTTGTTAATCGGCTTACTCATCATTGCAATCGGTTTAACTACTCGTGTAAGTAAGAAAAAAACACAGGCGCTTGGATAATAAGAAAAACGCGATAGCGTCTTTTCTTAATTGCGTTGCGCGGAGCCGTTACAACAATTTTCATTTATTCTGAATGTGGGGTTATTTCAAAATAACGTGTAATGAGTGAAGCCAACGCCTTTCCTTTGACACAGGAATGCCTTTTTTATCTTTTTAAAAAAAACGCGGTAGCGGTTCTTCTTTTCTGAGTCTATAAAACTAACCCGCGATGAGAAATACATCTCAAAGGAGTCCACTGAAAAAGTGAAAATCGCACTTTTTCAGTGGACTCTCTCAAAGCGGGTTTCCCACTTAACTCGTCTTAGCCTTCATTCGTCCCTTTTTCATTCATTTCATAATATAAACCACCGTTTGTCATTAATTCCTCGTGTGAACCTTGTTCAACAATTTCACCTTCCTGAAGAACTAAAATACGATCTGCCTGCTGAATCGTATTTAATCGATGTGCGATAACAAAGCTTGTTCTCCCTTGCATCAGCCTCTTTAACGCATCTTGGATTTTGATCTCGGTCATTGTATCAATGTTACTCGTCGCTTCATCTAAGATGAGAACGGATGGATTAACAAGGATCGCTCTGGCAATTGATAAGAGCTGTTTCTGTCCTTGACTTATTCCACTCCCTTCTTGATCAAGCATCGTATCAAACCCCTCAGGTAGTTTCATAATAAAAGAATACGCATTAGCCTTCTTCGCCGCTTCTTCTATCTCTTCATCGGTTGCATTCAGACGACCATAACGAATGTTCTCACGAATCGTCGCTTGGAACAGAAACGAATCTTGCAGAACAAAACCCATATGCTGTCTTAGACTCTCTCTTTTTAACTCTGATAAAGGAATACCATCAATAAGAATAGCTCCAGAGTCTGGCTCATAAAAGCGTGATAACAGATTGATAATCGTTGTTTTTCCAGCCCCTGTAGGACCTACAAGAGCAACCATTTCCCCTGCTTTGACACGAAAGCTAACATTCGCTATTGTTTTACTTTCTTCTTCATAGGAGAAATGAACATCCTTGAAGACAACATCCCCTCTTATTTCTTTAATCGGCTTCGCATGTTTTTGATCTGCTTCCTCAGGCTCATCAAGCACTTCAAACACACGCTCAGCACCAGCAACAGCTGACAATAACGTATTGAATTGATTAGCTAAATCATTTAATGGCCTTGTAAATTGTCGAGAATACTCTGCAAAGATAACAATAATACCGACCGTAACAGCACTATGTTCCTGTAACGCCAACATCCCACCAATAAAAGCAATAACGGCAAAGCTTAAATTATTCAATACATTCATCAGCTTTGGAATAAGCCCAGAATAGGTTTGTGCCCAGAAACTAGTCATCCGTACCTCTCCGTTTTTTTCTTTAAATTGCTGAATGACATGATCTTCTTGAGAGAATGCTTTAACGATTCGTTGTCCTGATATCGTTTCCTCGATAAAACCATTTGCAGCGCCTAAGCTTTTTTGCTGCTCTTTGAAAAATACCGAGGTTCGTTTCGTAATCCACTTCATTCCGAATACCATTAAAGGTACAACAGTAACTGTAATAAGCGTCATAAGTGGACTCAACCAAAGCATAACAGCTAAAATACCGAAAAACGTTAGCACACTTGAAAAAATTTGAATGACCGAGCTATTCAATGTATTACTTATATTTTCAATATCATTTGTCATACGACTCATAAGTTCTCCATGCTGTCGTTTATCAAAAAAAGGGATAGGTAGCCGTTGAATATGATTAAAAAGCTCCGTTCTAATCGTATAAACCGTTTGTTGTGCAATTCGAACCATCCAAAAGTGTTGCAGCCACATCGTCAACGCATGAGACACATAAACGATGAGCAAAAAGGCTAGCAACCATATAAGCCCAGAAGCGTTTGCAGCCATTAAATAGTCATCAATCGTTACTCCAATTAAAAAAGGTCCTAATAAACTTAAACCTGAGCTTAAAATAATCATTAGAATAACAAGCATCAACATCCGTTTATGTTCACCTAAATAGCTCCATATCCGTTTTGTTGTTATGAACCAATTATCGATTTTTTTCGTACTTTTGTCATTTTTACTACGTTTGATTGATATACGCTCATATTGAAAGGGTCTACTAAATGGATTACTCATGAATAAGCACCCCTTTTTGTTCTTGTGATTGGACTAGCTCTTGATACATAGTCGATTGTTGGAGGAGCTCTTCATGTGACCCTTTCGCAACGATTTGCCCATCTTCCATTAAGACAATCAGATCAGCATCCATCGCTGAAGTGATCTTCTGTGTAATTAAAAGTGTTGTACAGGAGTGCGAGCGAATCGCGTTTAACAGCTTGGCTTCTGTTCGAACATCTAACGCACTTGTACTATCATCCAATAACAGAATTTTCGGTTTCCGAACTAATGCGCGTGCAATCGAAATTCGCTGTTTTTGACCACCAGATAAATTCACACCTTTTTGACCAATCAACGTGTCATATTTTAATGGAAGTGACTGAATGGTATGAGCAATTTGAGCTTCTTCCACCGCTTGAGTCATTTCCTCGACTGACACATTTCGTTTTCCCCATAAGAGATTATCCTTAATCGTTCCTGAAAATAAAAAGACTTCTTGTGGAACATAACCAATGGCTTGACGAAGTTCCTCACTATGAAACTGATTGATTTTGTTTCCATCAATATAAATCGTTCCTTTTTGCGACTCGAACAATCGCGGGATTAATTGAAAGAGAGATGACTTCCCTGAACCTGTTTCCCCCATAAAAGCAACCGTTTGACCTGCTTCAATCGACAATGAGATATCAGTTAGCACATCCTCCTTCATATTAGGATAATGAAAGGAAACATGCTGAAACGTAATTGCTCCTTTTTCAACCTTAGCAGACTGTGGTCGCTCAACATCTTTTTCAGTTTCCTCTTCCAACACTTGCGAAATCCGCTCAGCAGAAGCTTTGGTCCGTGAAAAGATAATCACAAACATCGAAAACATTGAGAGTGCTCCTGTTATACGCATCGTATAATTAAGAATGGCGACAACCTCACCAACCTGTGCATTTTGACCAACGACTGCCATATCACCGAACCAAATAATAGCGACAATCGCCGTATTCATTAATAGCAGTAATAAAGGCATCGCTACTTCCATTAATCGCATCACGTTAATCGTTTTTTCTTTTAATTCCTCATTACGCTGTGAGAAGCGGCTCTGTTCGACTTTACGAGTAACAAATACTTTAATCATTCGAATCGCTTGTAAATTTTCGCGGAAGACGTGGTTAAGACCATCTAAACGCGCTTGAACATCTTTAAATAATCCAGATCCTTCTTCATCATCCATGTTAAAAACAAAATAATAATCGGGATCGTTACAACTAGAATAAGGCCAAGTCTAACGTTGACAAACAAAGCCATGATCACTCCGCCAAAAACAATTAGTGGCGCTCGAAACATAATACGCAAGCACATAAATATCGTATTTTGAATGAGCGTGACATCGTTTGTCATTCTCGTTATTAACGACGATGTTTGAAATCGCTGTAGCGTTTCATAGGAAAAGCGTTGAATCTTCTCATACATGTCTCCTCTTATATCATAACCGGTACTTTGACTTACATGACCTGCATAAAAGGAATTAATAATTCCGGAGATGAAGGCAAGTAAAGACATCGCAATCATCATACCTCCCCATCTCATCACAAAAGCCATATCATTTCCTACAATCCCGTCATCAATGATTCTAGCTAATAATAATGGATGAATGAGCTCAACAACCAATTCCACAAACATTAAAGTAAGGGCAATCCATATCGGAATTCGGTAAGGCTTTAAAAATGGAAATAACTTCAGCATGATGCTCCTCCAAGTTCTGTCTGTTCATTCGCATTCTTTCGTATCCATGTTATAAGAAAAACGCGATAGCGTCTTTTCTTAATTGCGTTGTGCAGAGCCGTTACAACGGGTTCAAGTTTTTATGAAAGTGGGGTTCTTTCAGAAAAATGCGTAACGTATGAAACCGTCTTTCACTTTTGAGTTGGCCAACACCCTCTATGCTTTTCCCCCATTTCTCCCTCGGGTTTTATTCTTTCTTATTCTTTAAAAAGCTGTCCAATCAGGCGGTACCCTCGTGGACAGCTTATGACCATATTCATTTCATTAGTCTTGTAAAATTCGGTCAATTTCATCAAGCTCATCCTGTGAAAACTTAAGGTTACGCACTGCTTGAACATTGTCTTCGATCTGGCTCACCTTGCTTGCTCCGATTAAAGCAGAGGTCACCTTACCATTACGTAGCACCCATGCTAACGCCATTTGAGCAAGTGTTTGACCTCGTCTAGCAGCGACTTCATGTAAGCCTTGAATCTTCCGTATCACTTGCTCCGTAACTTGATCCTCACCAAGAGCTCCCGTCTCCTTAGCTGCTCTAGATTGTGGTGGGATACCTTTCATATATTTATTCGTCAACAGACCTTGCTGTAATGGGCAGAAGGCAATGGAGCCAACCTTCTCCTCTTCTAATACATCCTGTAAGCCATCCTCTTCAATCCAACGATTTAGCATTGAATAACTCGGCTGATGAATGAGCAATGGAGTTCCTAAATTATTTAGAATACGAGTTGCTTCTTTTGTCTGCTCCGCGCTATAGCTTGAAATCCCAACATAGAGCGCTTTTCCTTGACGAACTACTTGATCAAGAGCAGCCATCGTCTCTTCAAGTGGAGTATCGGGATCTGGTCGATGTGAATAATAAATATCCACATAATCAAGACCCATTCGTTTTAAGCTTTGATCAAGACTAGCAATTAAATACTTTTTCGAACCCCATTCGCCGTAAGGCCCGTCCCACATGTGGTACCCTGCTTTCGTCGAAATAATTAGTTCATCACGATAAGGCTTGAAATCGGTTTGTAATATCTTCCCAAACATTTCTTCCGCTGATCCAGGAGGAGGACCGTAGTTGTTAGCCAGATCAAAATGAGTAATCCCTAAATCAAATGCCCGACGTAGCATTGCTCGGCCATTCTCAAACGTATCAACACCACCAAAATTATGCCATAAACCTAACGAAATCGCTGGTAAAAACAATCCAGAATGCCCTGTCCGGTTATATACCATCGAATCATATCGATTATCACTTGCAACATATGTCATATTATCTCTCCTACTTATTTATGTGCCACGATTAAACAGATTGAGGGTGCTTTTCACTAACCATATCTAATGCAGCCGCTAACGCGTTACTTTCAACTTGTTCTACATTTTTGCAACCAGGAATCACACTTGTCACAGCTTCATGTTTCAAGCACCAGGCAAGCGCCCATTGTGCCATATTAACACCTTTTGGCACTTCATTTCGTTGAATCTCTTCAACTAGCTCGAGCTTCTGCTGCAACTGCAATTGATCATGATGAGAACGGACATCACTGTCAACAAAGGACGCACCTGGCTTATATTTCCCACTCAAAAAGCCGCTCGCTAATGGTACTCGTGCCAATACACCTAATTGTTGCCGCTCACATGAAGAAAACACCTTCTCCTCAGGCTCCCTCTCTAAACGATTATAAACAACTTGAATCACGCTAGCATTGAATTCAGATGCCATATCGGTTTGATAAATGTTATCATTAGCACCTATGGAAATACCCAAATGTCTAACCTTTCCTGCTTGAATTTGTTTATCTAGTGCTGTCCATAGTCCATCATTCCGAAATGCTTCATCACTACCTGAATGAAATTGATACAGATCAATATAATCCGTTTTAAGCGCTTTCAAAGACTCATCTAATTGCTGTATCACTTCTTCAGCACTCCAATGATTCGTACGGTCAAACGCTCCATGAAACTTATGTCCAAATTTCGTCGCAACAATCCAATCTTCCCGCTCGTCCTGCTTTAAATAGTTGCCGATAAAAGACTCTGAAAGGTGGTCACCATAACATTCAGCTGTATCAATAATGTTAATGCCAACCTCTTTCGCTCGCTGCAAAATAGCATTCACTTCATCTTGGGTAAATTCCTTGCCCCATTCGCCTCCAAATTGCCACGTTCCAACTCCAACTACGGACACGTCTAATCCAGTTTTTCCTAGCGTACGATATTTCATGGACCTTACCCCTTTCGAAAAAAATAGACTACTATACTTATTTCGATAAAAAGCGTGGAAAACCTGCTAAATCTTCAGAGATTATTTTATCATTCTTTCCTTCTAAATAACAAAGAAAAGGCATGTTTTCAGGAAAAACAAACTCCTTCTACATACCTAACGTATTCTTCCTATAACCTTCCTAGCTATAGGAGCATAATCAAAAATTATCCCAAAAAATATGGCAATGGCTCCGTTCGCTACGCGTCTTGTGGTCAGAAAACCACTCACCACAAGACTTTTAAAAGATGTAGCGACTACGCTCATTGCCTATAAATCTATTTTTTCAATTTATAATACGTAATCGCTAACGCAAAGGCGAGTACAGTCCCTTTTACTATGTCCATCGAATAATAAGGCACAGACATCATTACTAGACCATTGGATAAGATTCCAATCAATACTGCACCGAAAAAGGTTCCTATTGCATTAGGTTTACCTGCACCAAGTACAGAAAAGCCAATAAATGTTGCTGCTACAGCATCCATTAAATATGGACTACCAGCATTTATTTCAGCTGTAGCAACTCTTGACGCTAGCACGATCCCCCCGATAGCAGCAAAAAGTGCTGATAATAAGTAGGCTGTGACTTTGTATTTATTAACAGGTATTCCTGATAATCTTGCAGCTTCCTCATTTCCACCGATCACATACATAAAACGACCATGCTTCGTATAGGTAAGGAAAATATGAACGAGAATGACCGAAATGATCATAATAATAATAATCCAAGGAATTCGACCAAGCTGTAAGAAGAACGAGCTTAACGCCCCCGTTGCAAACGAGCCGTCTGACATCACCATATTTTCAGAAACGGTTGCCCCTTTCGTATACGTTAAAGCAATCCCTTGCACGATAAACATCGTTGCAAGTGTTAAAAGCATATCAGGTATTTTAACCTTCACAATCATAAAGGCATTAAATGCTCCAACAAGTAATGCTGCAATTAAAGCGGCGAAGATCGCTACGAACGTATTTTGTGAAAACCAGACGAACATCGAAATAACGATGGCATTCGATAAGGATGCAACTGAGCCTACTGATAAATCAAAGCCATTGACAGATAATGAGATCGTAATCCCAATAGCAATAATCGTTACAATTGATATCGAACGTAAAATATTAATCATATTTGAACTTTGCATAAAAGAATCCGTTACCAATGAGAAGAATACAATGAGCACAACGATCGTTAGCAACGTTCCATATTTATAAAAGAAGCGAAATGCATCAAATTTTTTCTCTTTTCTGTCTGCTACTTCTTGCACGTTAGTTCCCTCCAGTCGAGAAATACAGCAGCTCTTCTTCATTTGTTTCTGCTGTCTGTACCTCTTTTACCATTTTTCCATCGTACATCACGTACACACGGTTCGTTACACCAACGAGTTCTGCTAGCTCTGATGAAGCATAAATAATCGCTTTTCCTCTCTTCGCTAATTCTTGTATTAAGAGAAAGATATCTTTTTTCGCCCCAACATCAACACCTTTTGTCGGTTCGTCAAACATGTAGACGTCTGCATCCGCAATCAACCATTTTCCAATGGCGATTTTCTGTTGATTTCCACCTGATAAATGTTCAACTAGAGCTAATTCTGATGGAGTTTTGATCCCAAGACTTCGAATCATCTCTACTGACTTTTTACGTTCTGCTCGCACATTTAAAAAACCGAATAGCCTAGTGAAGGAAGACAGGCTAGCCGCTGTCAAATTTGTCGTAACGGATTCTGTTACAAGAACCCCTTCTTTACGTCGTTCTTCTGGAACGAGCGCTAAGCCTTTCTGAACAGCTTGATGGGGTGCTTTCAGCTTTAATTTCTTTCCTTTAAGTAAGACGTCTCCAGATAGATTCGTTGAATTTCCGAATAACGCTTTACATAACTCTGTTTTTCCGGCTCCTACAAGTCCTGCTATCCCAAGGATTTCACCGGCATGAACGTGAAAATGAACATCATGAACCTTTTGTTTATCTGAAAGTCCTCTTACTTCTAGGATACGCTCCCCACTTACCTCAAAGCGACCCGGGTATTGATCTTCGAGCTTTTTGCCAAGCATTTTTTCGATCACTTCATTTTGTGTTACATCTGACGTTCGTAGTCGTTGAACAAATTGACCATTTCTCATCACCGTAATCCCATCACAAATTTGAAAGATCTCTGGCAAACGATGTGAAATGAAAATAATTCCGACTCCACTAGCCTTTAGCTCTGCGACAATACGAAACAATTCATTCGTTTCGGTTTGACTTAAAGGTGCTGTCGGTTCATCTAAAATGAGAAATTGACAGTTTGAACGAACCGCTCTTGCAATTAAGACCATTTGCTTTTCGGCAAGCGTCAATTCATTAACGAGTGTTTTGGAAGAAATACGAATATTCATTTTGTCCAATATTGCTTTAGCCTTTTCGTGAATTGATGACCAGCTAACCAATTGCTTCTTCCCTAATTCATTAACCGTTTCATTCAGCATAATATTTTCTGCTACCGACAAATAAGAGATCAAAGCCGTGTCTACTTCTTGATAGACAATTTGAACACCAGCACTTTGAGCGTCCTTTGGTGATCGAATCTCCACCCCAACACCATCAAAGGATATAGAGCCTGTATAATGACTATAAGCACCTGACAATACTTTCATCAAAGTCGATTTTCCAGCACCATTAGCCCCTAATAATGCATGAACTTCACCCGTTTCAATTTGAAACGTTGCATGATCAAGCGCTTTTACACCAGGAAATTCAATTGATATGCTTTCCATACGTAATATCGTCATGACGATTTTCCCACCTTACGTCTTTTCCTCATACTCTTTCAACTTCTTCACCACTTAAATTGGAGGGCATAGCAAAAGTCAAAATCCATTTTTGCAGCTCTTAAACAGAAGGAGATGTCTAAAAGAGCCCTAACTCCCCCTTTTAGACACCGAAATGGGAGGTACTGAAAAAGTTGGGTTTTTAACTTTTGCAGTGTCATCTGAAAAGATCCTCTTTGACTTTACTGCTGATAATGTTCTTTAAGCTCTTTCATCCAATCTTCTTCGAAAGCATCTGTTTGTCCCCAGCCTTCAATAATATCAGCAAGATTCACCATATTCACAGACTCTTCTTGTCCTAGTAATTGGTCTTGTGATACTAACGAAGCTTCAAGGTCATACGTTTGTGGTGTTTCTTCACCAGCAAGCTTCTTGGCTAAAATTCTCACATTAACAGCGCCGATTAATTTCGGATCAACAGCTGCTGTATACTTCCATGGATTGCCTTCCTCTTGTAGCTCTTGTAAATCTGCATTTGAAATATCTATACCATAAATCGCAATATCCTCACGACCTGCTTCCTTCAATGCCCTTGTCGCACCAATCGCAAAAGCATCCCACGTTGCAAAGATCGCATCAATTTCACCTTCAGGATACTTGGTTAACATCGCTGAAACTGCATTTTGTGTTTGGACTGATGTATCCTCTGCCGCTACCCCAAAACGCTCAAGCTCATTGATTCCTGGATTGCTATCAAGTACTTCTTGATACACATTATTACGTCTAACCATTGGCGGGAATCCATCGACCCATAGGTAAACAATATTCGCCTCACCATCAAAATCCTCTACTAATTGATTTAACGCTAACGATGCTAGCTCTTCGTCATCTTGAGAGGTTAATGTCACACCTTCAATGTCTAACAAACCACCATCTGAATCAAACGCCACAACGCTTTTTCCACTGTCCACTAATTCTTGGACACCTTCAATCGTTGCCTGATCATCACCGTGTGAAATAATAACACCATCATAGTCACCATTTACCGCCTGTGCAATCGCATCATGAAACGCTTCGGTATTTCCATTCGCTGTAAAGGTTTCTACATCAAATCCAAGAGCTGATCCTTCCTCTTGGGCTCCAGCTAAAAATTGCGCTGTATGATCGTCACCACCTATTTTACGGATAACTTTCACTTTCACTTCTTCTCCATCAGCAAATCGCTCTGGAACATGTTCAAAGCTTACATCACTATCATTACTCCCAGCTTGCCCTGTTTGTCCTGCGTCATCAGCTGTACCACATCCTACAAGAAGTAATCCAAGTGCAAGTGGTGCAATCGCATGTTTCAATACGTTCTTCATTTCTCCAGCTCCCCTTTTCTCTTTCATTACTATCATTCATTGACCACAAAAAAACCTCTCTTATCGATAAAGAGAGGTTCATCATGCTATGATTGAAATCCCCTCTCATCTTTCAAAGTATGAAGACATCATACTTTGCAGGATTTAGCACCATTTCTCAAGTAAGAACGGTTGCTGGGCGTCATCGGGCCAGTCCCTCTGCCACTCTTGATAAGAGTCTATTTATCTAATTTTCTGTCAAAAATGAATAATCTAACTTTAATACCTTATCGAAAAGAAGTCAATAGAATTCCGACAAGAAAAATATGTTTTTTACATCTTTCAACTAAATACGCCTCCAAGCGAGCCAATTCGCAACGATTATCATAAGTAAATAACCATAAACCCCACCAGAGAACTGGAGGCTAACGTAATGACCTAAGAAAAACACACCACCTAATAAGACTAAGCCAAGCATTTGCCACCCTTTACTATCTTGAATCACTTTAAATGATTTCGAGAAAGGACGCTTCATACGCACAGCGATTAGCTGACAAATAGCCATATAAAGCATACTTGAAAAGAACAATACAATTAAATCAGGAATAATTCTAATAGAGAATATCCAAAGAAAAATGAGCGAAACGAGAACATATAACGGCAACACAAGCTTGACTAATAATGCCTTTAATGTGCCTTTAACTGCCAAATGCAACCCTTTTAACGGTGATGATTCATACATCCATGCTCCTTTATAGCCTTCAGAGTATTCCGCCATTACGACTATAGTTGGAATGAGCAAAATCGTAAAATACATCGATAAATACCATTGACTACTTGCGATCTCTCCCCAAGTGCTATTTCGCATTTCTGAGAAAAGAAAGAGATAAGGCAAGACAAGTGCAAGACCAATGGATGGATAAACCTTCAACTTAAATTGGCGCTCCCTTTTTACGATAATACTCGCGAAATGGAAAAAGGCCCGTTCTTCCTTGCTCGAGCAAATAAGATTCGAAATCCATATAAGCCATCTTTTCTTTCGTTCCTTCGTATTTCTTTCATGACTGTCAAGCTTCTGCAAATAATACTCAAAGGTCGGCATGAACCTTGCGTAAAAGACCATTGCCACAATAGGAACGAGAATCGCTAGACTCGTAAAACTTATAAGATATGGATTTACCACCTGATTAAAAATGAGCTCAAATAGTGCTGCAAACCAAATAGGCGGTAAGAAGATTTGCCACCATGCTGCTTGGAACTCTATGTTCAGATCTACAAATTCAAATGAACGAACAACAATTTGATAACCGACAATCAGCGCGATAGATAGCCCAATTTGAACATAATTAATCATATCCTTCAGCACTTCACCATTAAAGAAACGTAAAATCAGTAAATATAATAGTGTTGTTATGACAATAATGAATAAATTCAAAAGTACGATACTACCTAAAAACAACAGCGCAAAGCCAACTCCTCTTACAGTGATTGCTACAATTAGTGGAATCGCGATAATAGCTAGCGATAATTGTAGTAAATAACTTGCAACATGAATCACCTTCACAGCGGCTAACGTTTTCTCTGTAATCGGCTTTGTTGCTAGAATAGATCGGTCACGAACATCTAGTAACACAGATGAGAAGTCTGAAATAAGCGATGACATGACAAGAAATATATAAATCGAAAAGACAATACTTAATTGAAATAAGTACTCTTCACCGAAGAGAAAGGGAATTAAAATAAGACCGAATAGTGCATACATCCCTAATGATAATAGAAATTGATTCTTTTTCTTATCTTCTTTTTTTGTTGAATCTGCAAATACCGTCGGAACACGTCGCTGATCCATTTCAAACTTCACTTGTAAAATCGTTCTCATATCAGCAAAATCGATTCCAAGCAAACGGAATACTTTTTTACATCGATCTAATAAACGTAGTAGTAAAAAATCCTTCATCCTTACACCTCTTGAACAATCGAAACAAATTTACTTGCGATTTCTCGATGCTCATGAAAGCCAGTTAATTCATTAAAAATCTCTTCTAATGAGCCTTCCATATTCTTTTCTCTTAGCTCATCAAATGTCCCGTCTGCGATAATCTTCCCTTCAGAAATGAGGACAATTCGATTACTAATCTTCTCAACAACATCCATAATATGTGATGAATAGAAAATCGTTTTACCTTGAGAGGCCAATTGTGCCATAACTTCTTTAACGATCATCACACTATTTGCATCTAAACCACTCAGCGGCTCATCAAGAAACAGTACATCAGGATTATGTAATAAGCTTGAAATAAGTAAAACTTTTTGACGCATCCCCTTTGAAAAAGAAGAAATACGAGAATAATAGACCTCCTCCAATTCAAATTGCTTCATGAGCCGACGCGCTTTATAATCAGCTGCTTCCTTCTCAATCCCATATAACTGACCGATAAACGTTAAATACTCTTGAGCCGTCAACATATCATATAATTCAGCAACTTCAGGGACATAACCAATCTTCCGCTTATACTCAACATTTCCAGTTGTGATATCTTCGCCAAGAACTTGCACTGAGCCCATAAACCCTTGGACAAGCCCAAGCATAATTTTCACGGTTGTACTTTTCCCAGCACCGTTTGGTCCGATGTACCGATAATTTGGCCTTCATACACATCTAAATTTATGCCTCGTAAGACATACTCATCATCATATTTCATCATCAAATCTCGCAATGAAATAACAGGTACCCGATTAGTCATAGCTACAACACCTTCTATCCTAGTTTGTGGACAGTATATCATATAAAACCTCTAAATATTCCCTTTTCTTATGATTCCCTTCCATTCATAGTGTGTATCGTTTCAGGCACGAACGCTTTACTAAAAAGAAAAGTAAAGTGCGAAGCCAACGCTCTTCATTGAATCGACCACTAACTTCTTCGGGTTTCCTCGCATTTTCTTCCTCGTATTTTATAAATTTTTACCTTTTAAAAAAGAAGAGGCCGTCATACAAAGTGACAACAACCTTGTATTCACAGCCTCTTCTTCAACCGACACTATCGATTAGTACTTCTTTAATAAATAACGCAACGGAATAACCGAAACAACAATAATCAGTAACGCTGCCGGTGCAGCCAAATGATAAATCGCCTCTGTTGCTTCAAAATAAACTCGAACAGCTAACGTATCAAAGCCAGGTGGCCTTAGCATTAATGTAGCTGGTAACTCTTTAATCGAGCTTACAAATACGAGCGCACCTCCTGCCAATACACCGGGAAGGATCGTTGGTAGGATCACTTTAAACATCACTTTCCACGGTGGATAACCGAGACTTCGCGCCGCTTCATCAATTCGAGGTGATACTAAGCTAAGCGAGGCTTCACCCGATTGCATCGCTTGTGGTAAGAAGCGAATGACAAACGCAATCGCAATCATGTAAAACGTATTGTACAACGCTGGAATATGATTATTAAAAATAAAGATCATCCCTAAACCAACAATCACACCAGGTAACGCGTAGCCGGCATAGCTTAATTTATCAATGAAATTCGTCAATCCTGATGGATAACGTGATTTCAAATAAATAATCGGTAATGCTAGCAGCATACATAATAGTGCAGCAAGACCTGATACGAGTATACTATTCCAGGCAAAGCCAAAAAATCTCGTATCAAGTGCACCCATTCCAATTCCAATCACCGACCAATAAATGAGAACGGCAATTGGTAAAACAACGGATACGAGAAACACACTACAAACATACAGAAAAGCAAATGGCTTCCACTTTCCTAATGATAAAATGTCTGGCTCTCGGAACGTATTACTCGTTTGATAATAGTGGCTTTTCCTCCGCGTCCTTGACTCAATCCATAAAATCAAAATCGTCAGTACGATTAGCACAAGGCTTAAAACAGAAGCAGAAGCCGTATCAAAGCTCGAACGTTGAAAATAAATCGCAGCTGTAAACGTCACAAAACGGAGCATCGCTATCGCCCCAAAGTCAGATAACACATACAACGATATTAGAATCGCCCCAGCTCCGATCGCCGGACGTAAGAATGGTAAATTAACCTTCCAAAAAATTTGCGCTGTATTTAATCCTTGAGAACGAGCCACCTCTTCAAAGTTTCGATTCATCTTCCGTAATGACGCACTAGCAATAAGAAACACATACGGATATGTAAACATGGATAGTACAAAAAAAACGCCCCAAAATGAATAAATATTAAGCGGGTATTGTCCGAACCATTCGACGAGGAAAGGTATTTCACGCCACATATCTCTTAGCCAGCCACTTGGACCGATAACAATAATATATGTAACCGCACCAACATACGGTGGGATCACGAGCGGCAGCGCCAATAACCATTGCCACACTTTCCTTCCAGGTAAATCAGTCCGAACGACTAGCCATGAAAGAGAAATACCAATGATGACCGCAAAAGCGGTGACTGCTATTGTCAGTGAAAACGTATTCCACAACAATTCAGGAATACGCCCATCTAGCAATCTCATCCAACGATCCTTCCCAGCAAATAAGGAGCGCCAAATGACATAAACAATCGGTATCGACATGATGAGTGCTACTAAGCTACCGACAAATAAAAGAACTGGCCCTGGAGGATTCCCATTCCAGCTATTCAACCATTTTTTTTTCATAAAATGGAGAAGGGTTGGAGAATGATTTTCTCCAACCTTAGGATCAGCTTGATGCTGTTTATGTTCTTTATTTTGATCGTGCTTATCCATGCTGCCCTCTCCTAATCCATCATTATCTTAAATCAAGATCTAATCCTGAATCTTCGATTAATGCTCTTGTATCTTCGAAGTAATTTCCTAATTCCTTCAACGGCATGTCTTGAACATGTAATTCATTGAATGGTAATGCAGCTTCATATGGTGGCTCAAGATCTGGATTAATTGGAACTTCAAGAGATTCGCCGACAAATGCCAATTGATTTTCTGGCTTCAAAACCCATTCGATAAAAGCTTGAGCATTCTCTTCATTTGGACCACCATTTACTAAGCCAACACCGGCTGCATTAGCAATCGCACCCATTTGTCCATCCTCTTGATCTGCATAGATAAATCCTACATTATTATCAGACGGCTCTTCTAATTGCTGATGATAATAGTAATTATTCACTAACCCGAATGCATGCTCACCTGCACCAACAGCACGTCGGATATCACCATGACCTTCAAAGATTCCAGCAGCGTTATCTTTAATCGCAGTAATCCATTCAGCAGTACGCTCATCGCCCCATTCATGACGTAGCGCAGAAACGTTTCCGATCATACCACCGTTACCACCACGAGTAATCGCGTATCCATTTTCAACATTTGCCCATTCTGGATCAAATAAATCCTCCATGCTTGTAGGCATCTCATCTTCTGATATTAAATCTTTATTATAAATAAACCCACGTGCTCTAGCTGATAATGCAATCCACGCATTGTCATCGGCACGGAATTGTTCATCAATTGATTCTACACCTTCTGGATTAGTTCCAGTTAATAAGCCTTGGCCATTTAAGTATTCTAGAGCACCAAGATCATTGGAAATGAAAATGTCAGCTTGTACATTTCCTTGCTCTTCTTCAATTTGTAACGGATCAGCACCATGTAATGCACGAACTGTCACACCTGTTTCATCTTCAAACTTATCTAGTAGGTCTTGTACGAAATTCTCATTACGTGAAGAGTATACTACAAGTTCCCCTGATAATTCTACAGCGACTTCATCACTATCATCATTTTCATCTTCAACGGGCTGTTCTTCAGCTTGGTCATCGCCTTCTGTACTTTCTGGTTCTTCATCATTACCCCCGCAAGCAGTTACAACAAAAAGTAATAACGCAAGCAAACTAGCAAGTAAAAGCTTTAATCCCTTATTCATCTTAATCCCCCTAATACTTTTTATTTAACCCCTACTGAAAATGATTATCAATTTCATTTAGGAACACAAATTGAATTATAATTGAGCTTATTTCAATTGTCAATATTATTTCAGAATAAGGTTAACATTCCATGCTCCATATAAAATGGCCACTATAATCAGGCAACAAATTAAGCACACTGAAAAAGCACAAATCAACTTTCTCAGCGCAACGAAAATTCACCTTGTAGTGACCAATCATTATGTTAAAAATCTGATAAGCATATGGCTATACTTCAACAAGCGCAACTAGTTCAGTCTTTATATCAAATGCGACGACTTGGCCAGCTTCGATCTCCTGCTCAATCGGAGCGTATACAACGATAGATTGTGCTTGTTCATTGTCTCCTAATAAGACTTCAACCTCTTGATATTCACCACTATAGGTCACTCGTTCTACACGACCAGAATAGCTCCCATTCTCTGCTAATTGACAACCTTCTGGACGAATCGAAACGCGTACATTTTCCATAAGCTCCTCACTTTGCTTTGGCAATGTAACACGGCCAATATACGTATCAACATGCTTTAAATCAGGACAAAGCGTGCCCTCTAACAAGTTCGTCTTACCGACAAATTGCGCAACGAAGCAATTTTTGGGACATCGGTACATATCCCTTGGTGTCGCAATTTGTTGGATAACGCCTTCGTTCATCACTACCACTCGATCAGATACAGCAAATGCATCCTTCTGATCATGTGTGACGATAATAGCTGTTGTGTTCGCTTTTCGTAAAATAGCGGTCACATCATATCTCATTCGTTCACGTAAACCAGCATCTAAATTACTGAATGGTTCATCCATTAACACAACATGAGGTTTAGGGGCTAGCGCACGAGCCAGAGCCACACGCTGTTGCTGCCCTCCAGAAAGCTCACTTGGATACCTTTTCGCAAATTCACTTAACCCTACTAGCTCTAATACTTCTTTAACACGCACCTTCTTGGCACGTGTACTCCATTTATTTAAACCAAATGTTATATTCTTTTCTATCGTTAAATGTGGAAACAATGCATAGTCTTGAAAGACCATTCCAATTCCACGCTTTTCAGCTGGTACATACGTACGATTACTAACAATCTCCTGTCCGTCAATTGAAATTGTACCTGATGTGGGATTTTCAAAGCCAGCAAGCATTCGTAACGTTGTTGTTTTCCCACACCCACTCGGACCGAGTAGAGTTAGAATTTCACCCTTTTCAATGCTGAGCTCTATATGGTCAACTGCAATATGATCAGCCTTCGCGTATTGTTTCGTTAATTGCTGTAATTGGATAAAACTCATTATGTATCTCCCCTGTCCTGTTGTCCCATCTCCTTGAGAATGAAACTCAATACAAATTGAGTTTAGCACACCTGTTAAAAAGGCGTCAATGACCACTTCAGCTTTATTATTGACAAATTCATGTATATAAGTTATTTCTGTAAAAATAACCAACCTTGATGAAGCCCCATTCCTCTATTTGACCATTTGTACATCCATTTACTTTTCTTTTTACGTATTAGCGGAATGTCGTTTCACTTCGTACACTTAAACAATATGTATCCGGCATTTAAAGGAATGGAGGTTCCATTAAAAAAAGAAACAGGAGTGTCAAATAATGACACTCCAAAAAGTAAATTCCTAGAACTTTTATACTTACAATGCCTTTTTCACTTTTTCCTCTCCCGTTAACTCCTCAGAAAGCTCTTCTATCACTTGAGCTTGGTCAGCAGAAGATTCATAGTATTCATCAGCAAATGAGTTCTTTGGCTCCTCTAACATGAAATAGCAAATGACAAAGCTAACAAACGCTCCACCTGCTAATATGAAAAAGAATTGCTGAGGAGATACAAACGTATAAAGAGTTAAATATATGGTTGCACCTACATTCCCATACGCACCTGACATTCCTGCAATTTGTCCAGTAATTCGCTTCTTAATCATCGGAATGACAGCAAATGTCGCTCCTTCAGCTCCTTGTATAAAGACAGAAGTTAACACAACAACAACCACAGCTAATACAATTGGCCACGAAGAATCAATGAACCCCATTCCAACTAAGCCTAATGAAATACCGAACATATAAATAAGCATAATCTTTCGACGGCTACCCATACGATCTGATAATACACCGCCTAAAGGACGAGCCACTAAATTGATAAATGCGAACGACGCCGCAATTAATCCCGCTGTTGCTGGAGTTAATGAAAACGTAAGCTGAAAGAACATTGGTAGCATCGAAATAATAGCTAATTCTGCTCCAAAGTTAGCAAAATACGTACTATTTAAAGCCGCAACATTTTTAAACTTATATCGATCATCCTCAGGCACACCTTTTTTTAATAAAGGCACATTCACCTGGAGAATTTTGTACACTTGATAAATAAAGACAAGTCCGATAATGACCCATGTGACATATAAGAACGTTTCACTTAAAAAGCCCATTCCCTCTAGTCTCCAAGCACTTAGAGCCAACGCCCCACCTAAAGGAATCGTCCAAAAAATCAATTGAACCATATCACCCCAGCTACTTACTTCCATCGCACCAGATTTCTTCGGCTTCAGTAACACTTTTCCTTCTGGCGTATCTCGTACTGCAAAATAGTAGATAATTCCATAAACAAGACAGAATACCCCCGTAAGTGCTAAGGCATATCTCCACCCATTATCTCCACCGAACAATGTTAATGCAATCCAAGGTAGAATCATTGCCGCAGCCGCTGAACCAAAATTCCCCCAGCCACCATAGATCCCTTCGGCAAACCCTACATCTTTTGGAGGATACCATTCAGAAACCATCCGTATCCCAATCACAAAGCTTGCTCCAATACTACCGAGAATTAAACGTGATATGGCAATTTGCGCCCACGTATCACCAAAGGCAAACACAAAAGCAGGAATCGACATAATGATCAGCAAACCTGAATAAACAACTCTTGGACCATACTTATCAAGTAATGAACCGATAATAATGCGAGCCGGAATCGTTAATGCTACATTCAATATACCGAGTGCCGCAATATGTTCAGGTGTTAACCAATTTAATTCCGCTAACATCGTCGTGGCCATCGGTGCCATATTATACCAAGTAAAGAAAGAAACAAAAAACGCAAACCATGTAAAGTGCAAAACTTTTGTTCTCTCATCTTTAAATTTAAATAAATCTGATACCGTCATCTCTAACTTCCTCTCCAATCACATGTTTTAAATTCTAATACTATTAATACATGTTTATAGAGCCCCCGTCTGCAATCGCGATAGAAAACCTCCCAACCTTTATAGGCCAACGCTTTCACAATAAATACACTGTTATATCTTCTTCCAAAGTGATTGTTTTTCTGTTTGCAAAACAGAGATAATAATAGGAAGTTTATGTTTTTCAAAGGAGTGAAACCAATTGTTACTTTTAACAAACAGAAAGAAAGAGGATGTCATTTTAAAGCAATTCTCTGAAGGAGATTTAAGTAAAAATGTTCAACAAAGTAAAAATCGTCATGTAAACTTGTTTCAAAAAACGATCCACATGTTTAGACCCTTTCTCCAAATAACAAAACGATCAAGCAAGGATCTCTACGCGAAAGTAACAGGAGTAGCTCAATCATCCGCTAATTTAGAAGAAGAAGTCAGTACCGTTACTCATACGATGAATGAATTAGCGAAAGGTATTCAGCAACAAGCAGACGAAGCTATTACGATATCCGAGCAAATGAATCATGTTCATTCAACAACAGAAACACTTAGCTCTAAACACGCTCAAATTTTCCATTCAGGTGAGCAAATTGAAAGCACCGTTGAAACCGGAATTATACAGATGAATGAATCTAGTGAGAAAATGAACTTATTAAAAAGTGAGAGTAAAAAAAACTACGAAGAAGCACAAAACCTAATGAATGCGTCTAAAGAAATCACGTACATTATTGACCTTATTCAAAAGTTAGCTAAGCAAACAAGTCTACTCTCCTTAAATGCCTCAATCGAAGCTTCTCGTGCTGGTGAACAAGGCAAAGGCTTTGCTATTGTTGCTAAGGAAATTGGTGAATTAGCTGATCAATCCAAATCTGCCACAGAAGATATTGAAACCATTATTAAATCCTTACAAGATCAAATTACACATTCAAACGATCGGACTCTTGCTACTTTATCATTAGTAGATGATACGACATCTAGTATTAAACAAACTGAAAAAAATTTTCATCAAATCATGGAAAAAGTCCAACAAATCAAAACCGATATTAAAGCAGTAGAAAAGGAAGGAGACACTCTCATTAAGAGTACGGAAACGACAAAAGAAGCTCTTCACCAATCAGCAGCTATTAACGAAGAACTCTCTGCTGCGAGTCAGGAGGTACTAGCCTCTACATTAGAACAACAACAAACGATTGAACGAATGAACATAACGATTCATGAAACAACAAAGGATGTATTTGCTCTATCCGCCGTTACGTCCCTTTTTACATTACCTAACGAACAAACCAATAAGCATAAAGTTGAAGCATTATTTAAACAGGCATTAACGATTAGAGGGATGATGGTTAACATGATCGCGTCAACGAATCACGAACAGATCGTTTATTGGAAACAGGAAAAGGAACGAACTGAGGAGCACCTATATGATCAAATAGAAAAGCTTTCTTACGTCGCTACTAACGAGGAAGATACATCAAACATTCAGAGGTTCAGAAAATTATGGACAACATTTAATGAAATTACAACATTAAATACGAAATTAATGCTTGAAGGAAATGCTGAGCAAGCAAAACAAAATGTAGCTACAATCGGGAGGAAGCAGTTTAACAAAATCGTTCAGTTATGTACGAATTGGTTGGCGTAAAAAGTGGCCCTAAACAGCGAGAATGTGTCCAAAATGAAGCCGTAAAGTCCATACTAGCGGAATGTGGAACCGCATCGACGTGACAAAGCGAAATGAGCGAAAATAGTGGAACGAGGAACCGCACCTAGCGGGGAGGGCTCCCTTTCACTCGTTGCTCGCTTGCGGTTCATTTCTAGCTTTATACCATCTAAAAGATCTTCTACTTATATAACAACCACTCACGACACATTACATCCTACTCCATAAGTCCGTATTTCTTCTTAAAGCGCATAAGGATTTTCATCCAAATACCACCAAAGACGAGTAAAAAGAGTACGTTGGAGGCTGCATGCATCGTATCAAACAATGCGCTTCCGAAAAAATACGGAACGAGAATCGAGAAATTCCATTCGCCATCAACAAAGATGAGTGATAATACACCCCAAGCGTTCATGATCCATCCAAACAAAAAACCCCAAGCAATTGCAAATAACACTTTTCCAAGTTTTCTTTTTAGCCAAAAATGATTTCGCCATAGCC
The DNA here is from genome assembly GCF_000513115.1 of Halalkalibacter hemicellulosilyticusJCM 9152. GTDB lineage: Bacteria > Bacillota > Bacilli > Bacillales > Bacillaceae_D > Halalkalibacter > Halalkalibacter hemicellulosilyticus. The sequence goes on along the minus strand of NZ_BAUU01000016.1, from coordinate 23,931 downwards.
CTGCTGTCAATCCAACTAAGCCCCATGCAAGCATTTGCCATGGTGTCCAAGGACCTTGACCTAATATCATATTAGATGCAAGCGCTGCAACGACTCCGATCATCATGCCACTTTCCGCACCAAACACAAAGCCTGACATCATGATGACAAACGTCGTCGGCTGTACACTCGGAATACTCGCAAACGGAATACGACTAACTGCCGCAACCGCAGCAAGAACGGCTAATAATACAAGTTCTCTCGCCTCTAGTTTCCTACGCTCAAATCGAATAATAAAGAGAAGAAGGGCTGTTATAATAATGACAAAGCTAACCCATAAATAGTGATCAACCCACAGCAACGAGGCCATAATCACGAAACATACCATTGTTATTAAAACGAACCAAGTTAATGTTGATCGAAGCATCGCAAAGCCCTCTCCATCGTCATGACGTCATCTGATTTCCCGCGGAATAGTCGTTGAATCATCGTTGTATAAAAGAAATTCCCTTTAAAGAAGTCATCTGGTACACCTTCTGATGTAATTTGGCCTTGAAACATCATTCCACACTTCGTTGCATAACGTGCTGCAAACTCAATATCATGTGTTGTCATAAAAACGGTGATCCCTTTTCCCTTTAGTTCCACTAACATATCACCTAATCGTTTCTTTGAGACCGGATCTAGTCCTTTTGTCGGTTCATCGAGTAAAAGTAGCTTAGGCTTACGAATTAAAATACAAGCAAGGGCAGCCTTTTGTAGCTCACCACCACTTAGATCATACGGGTGGCGGTCTTTTAAGTGTTCAATTTGCAATACTTCTAACAAAGAATCTGCTTCATCTTGATTCGTTACATTCCATTGTGCCATCACCGCTGCTAACTCTTCTCCGACCGTTTCATGGATAAAGAACAACTTTGGGTTTTGTGGTAAATAACCAACGATAGAAACAAGCTCTTCAGATTGCTTCCATTTAATCATTTGACCATACAGCAACATCTTCCCTTTTTGCGGCTTCAGCAATCCCATTAATACCTTCAATAAGGTTGTCTTCCCAGAACCATTTCCTCCAACAAGTGCATAGATTTCCTCATGATAGAGAGCCAATGTTAAACGATGAAGAACGGCCTGATCCTCCTCATATTGAAAGGACACATCTCGCAGTCGGATCATTTCCTCCACTGCCTGCGACGAAGCCTTAACCTTTGGAGCAAGCAAAGAATGCCGAAGCTGCTGATCTAACCATAATCGTCCTTCTTTCACTGTAAGAGGGATATGTAGCAATTGTTCATGAACAGTCAAAGCTAGTGAGGGTGTAGTTGGTACAAATGGTTGATAAGAAGACTTCCATAACGTTCTCACAATCTCTTTCGGTGTACTACATTCTATAATAGACCCTGCTTGCATTGCCACAACTTGATCAGCCAAAGCCATCACATCTTCAAGTCGGTGCTCCGCGATAATAATCGTCATACCAAATTCTTGATTTAATTGCACAAGCATTTCTAAAAAATCACGAGCACTTACTGGGTCGAGCTGGGCCGTCGGTTCATCTAGCAACAAAATATGAGGCTGCATTAATAAGATCGAAGCGACATTCACCTGTTGCTTCTGACCACCAGATAATTCATGAGTTTTTCTCGTTAGTAAATCTTCAGCACCAAGAAAATGCACCATTTCAGCTACACGATTCCGCATCTCAACAGTCGGTAAGCCGATATTTTCTAAACCAAACACTAACTCATGTAGAACCTCATCGGCTACAACTTGATTATCAGGATCTTGAAAAACAAAGCCAATATCTTGTTCATTCTCTAAGTGTTCAATTGACTTCCCTTCTAATAACCTTTCTCCTGTTAACTGACCATGAGGCTGAATCGATGGTTTTAACAACTTTAGCAGCGTACTCTTCCCACATCCAGATGGGCCTAATAACACAACAAAGTCTCCTCGTTGAATAGTTAAAGAAATGTTTTCCAATGCCGGCCTTTCTCCATCTGGGTAGGTAAAGCAAAGGTTGTTTAATTGAATATACGCCATTTAAGCATTCCACCCCATTCTAGCCATAACGGAAATAAGAAATAAAAGATAAACAAACAGAACAGAAACTTGTCGCCTCCAACCAATTGAAGCGAATCCATAACTGGATAGATCGTTAAATAGCCAAATCCTACAAGCCGACCAACAATCATGATTGTTAAACTACCTATAATAAAAGTAACACTCAGCATATCGTATGAATACCAACGAAAGTGATCATATGAACTTCTCTTCCCTTTTCCATATGCTCTTGCCTTCATCGAATCTGCCGTTTGTATCGCTTCTTCCAATGAATACGTCAGCAAAATTTGTACATAGAGTAGACCTTTTTTCGCTCTTTCACTCCACTTACCACGAGTGACTAAGATCCCTTTACTATGCTGGACCATGTTAATGTCGTCCAGTCTTCTTTTCATAAGTGGAATAAAACGTAACGTAAGCATTAACAGCAACGCAAATTGCGGCAGCACACGCCCAAACAAAAACAATAACTTATTTGGCGTCATAACCCGATTAAATGAGATAAAAAGCACAACGATACTTATAAGTGAAAAGGCAGTAATACCACCGTACAAAAGGGCTTCAAGTGTGATACGACGATTTCCCCATTCAACTATCACATGTAACCCTCTTTGATTAAAAAGCGGATTAACCATCACAAAAATGATCGCCGTCAAAAAGATAAATAACACCCAACCACGAACCCCACGAAAACGATCATGCAAATATTCGCGTAGTAAAATGACAAAAAAAGCAGCTAACAAATAATACGGGTGTAGCATAAGCATTAATAGAGCAATAGCACCCCCATAAAAAAGAAAAGTCGTTATCGGGTGTAGTTGTTCAAATCGAAGGATCATGAGGACAACCTACTGTCATTCTTCTGTATATAACCATTCTACTCGATCTCCTTCCTTTACCGCTGTTACACCCGCACTTTGGGAAATACTCGTACCATTTACTTTCGCTACCCAACCGCTCCTCGGTCCGTAGTCAAATTCGTATATATTGGCAATTCCTTGAACATAAGCAGCTGCGCCTCTCCCGGTTGAATCAACATGGATACTAGCCGACTTCCCGTACTTTGTCAGTATATCCAAAACTGTATCCCCATCTGCATATGCGACTTGTCCTTCACCAATTTTCCCTTTATCACTAGGCCCTTGAATGACAATTGTCACAGTTGGTTCTGGCGAAGACGGAGTTTTCTCTTCTTTAGCCTTTGAATCATTTGATTTCGAAGACGAGCTTTCTTGCTTTTTTTCTTCCTTTTGTTTTGAATTAGATGTCTGATTATTAGATGAATTGGAATGAGAGTTCGATGAGGATTGTTCCTTTTTCTCATTCGAACTAGACTGACGGTCGCTTGTCTGACTCGACTCTTTCTTTTCTGTTGATTCGTCCACACGGTCTTCATTCGACGAAGAAGCTGTCGACTCAGATTGTTCACTTTCCCCCGACTTACTAGGCAACACCACTTCCGCATCCTCTAGCTGTTCAACCTCTTCTTCCGCGTTACTCTCTTCGTCACCTAGTTCTGCATTTTCACTTTGTTCGACTTCAACATCCTCTATTACTTGTTCTTGATCATCCTGAAGCTCTTCTTTATTTCCAGTCCCACAACCTACTAAAATGCCAATGGTCATGAACATGAGCAACAAAATTTGGAACCAACGAATTCTCATCCTCACAACACGCTCCTCTTCTATAAACTAACCTACTATATATCAAAAATGGAACTCCTATTATTGCTTAAAGGGCACCAAAAAAGTTAAAAACCAAACTTTTCAGTGCCCTTGAAAGTATACCTTTTCAACGCCCTATGCATCAATAAAAGGGACTATTCTTCCTTCATCATTGCACGACGTTTCATTATCACAAATGCTATCACACCTATTAGCAATAAAACAAAACCAACCATAAGTAAATTAAATGTATTCGTTGCCGTATCCGGTAATCGCTCACCTTCATCTAATGATTCCGATATATTAGTAGAATCTATTTCTTTTTCATCATTTTCATCATTAATAACAGGTTCAGGGGGCTCTACTGGTTCCTTTTTAATAGGATTCGTTATTTCATCTTTCTCTTTTAATCCATGTTGAACTTCTCCATCAGCTAATGGTAAGTGATACAAAGACCCTTCCCCATTAGCATATAGCTGATAAGCAACAAGAGCTCGATAGGCTTGATCCGTTGAAAATGGATCACTGTCAGAGCCATATCCATCCTTCCAATAAAATCCACCGTCATCATTTTGAAAGCTTAACAAGTAATCAACAAACTTCGTACTTTCACTATCACTTGGATCCTTTGGCTGGTTTGGTTCAACCCCAGCCGTAGCAAGTGCAATAACGACTTGAGCAGCAGTCGAGCTATTGTCAATTTGTGCAGCATTATTATGAATATAACGTAATGCTTCATTCACACTTTGTTCGACTTCTGTTTGAGACGTATGTGGTGCCAATGCGGTGATAACCATCGCCGTTGTATCCAAATCAGCTGAACTACTACCATCCCAAGACCAGCCACCACTTTCATTTTGCGCTTCTAGTAAATGTGAAATCATTCGTTCTCGATCCCACGCTGCTCCATCTGGTGTTTCAAAGCCCGCACTATCTAATGCAAGTAAACCATACACAACACCATTTAAACCTTGACGCGTTAATTCACCATTATAAATAGCTTCAACAAGATTGTATCCTTCAATATTTGTCGGATTACCACCTGCTGCTAAAATACCTAACGTCACACGCTCATAATCGGTTATATTACGAAACTGTCCTTCATTCTCTCTTAATGTCTCTTTCACTTGCTCTAAATAGCTACTCGGCACTTCTTTTCCTGCTTGTTTTAATGCTATCGCATTCCAATCACCGATCGTACCTGCAAGTACATAATCCGTTGCTGAATCGATCGCACTTTGAATAACTTCTGGATCAACTCGTTCTGCCTCAATTTCTTCTTCTGTTACTGGATTCTCTTCATCAGAATTGCCAGGATCTCCGCCTTCATCTTCTGAATCATTTTCGATGAAAACAAAAGAAATCAGGTCTTCATTAGTCAGCAAGTAATCGCTAGCACCGACTTGCGCAGACTCTCCGTTAACGACTAATGACCAATAATCAGGATACTCTGCCGTTAAACCATTAATTCCAGTAATAAAATTCCCAATGTCATATACATCATACTCTAAGTTATCATGACCGACGACTACCTTAACTAAATCAAAAGCCGTTGCCCCTTCAATAAATCCAAAACTATAATCATAAGCTTGAACTTCTTCTATCCCTACAATTTCAAGATCAACGCTATCACTTTCAACTGTCCAATCAATTAATTTAAATGTTAGAAAATCGTCTTCATGAACTAAAAAGCTATCTGCACCTGTTTGTGCTGAGATGCGATTAACATAAAATGCCCAGAAATAGTTTCCTTCTGCCTGTACTTCATTAATTGTATGAATAAACTTTCCGTACTGCCCATCATCATACCCAACATTCTCCTCACCTATAGCACGTACGAGTAAGTCAAACGCCGTATCTCCCTCTTCAACCTCATACTCACTAGCATCAACCGTCACAACCTGATCACTTTCTTCTAATTGCTGATCCGATGCTTCCTCAGCAAATACCGCTGTATTAACACTTCCAAAGAACAATGAAAACACAAGCAATACTGCCATCATTTGATGCAACCATTTTCTCATTTTCGTTCCTCCCCATTTCTTTATATCCATTAAAAAAAGCCCCTCTAACTAAGAAGGAGCTAAAAATGTTAAGAGTTTAATAGCATCATAATACTATACATTCTTAACACCCCTTCTATCCGCGTAGAACATGGTGCTGACATAACAGGCAGGTTTCCTGGCTCATGGTCATCGCTTCCTACGTCTTCCCATCTTAATATAAGACAGTGACAATAGTAGGTTGCTCTCATTTACAGTGGCGGGACCGCGTTGGTTTCTCACCAACTTCCCTATTAAGCTAGCGTTTACGAAAACTAGCACCTGTTTGACTAATTATGAACTTATCGAAGTAATTATACTTGAACTCACTCTAGTAATCAATATGAAAAAATGTGTAGCATTGTTTTATAAAAACTGACACTGGAGAAACACACTTCCTCCAGTGTCACCAACAATAAACAGACGAAATAACGTAGAAACGGCTTTGAGAATCATTTCTCAAAGCCGTTTTGTCTACGGTTTGAAGCCTACCTTCTAAGGTAAGCTTGTCTCTCCCATTAAATACTTGTCGCATTCACGTGCTGCTTCTCTTCCTTCATTAATGGCCCAAACGATCAAGCTTTGGCCTCGGCGCATATCACCTGCCGCAAATAAACCGTCAATATTCGTTCGATAGGAACCATATTCTGCCTTTACATTTGATCGATTGTCTAATTGAACGTTAGCTTCTGTCAGAAATTCCGTCTCCGGACCGCTAAATCCAATGGCGAGTAACACTAATTGGGCAGGCCAGCGTTTTTCTGTACCCGGTAATTCTTTCCTTATTTTCCTTCCTGCTTCATTCATAACTGTTTCCACTTCAACGGTCTCAACATATGCAACGTGACCTTGATCATCACCTATAAATCGCTTCGTCATAACGGCATAAGCGCGTGGATCTTCGCCAAATACTGCAGCCGCTTCCTTATGTCCATATTCCACTCGATGAATGACAGGCCATTGTGGCCATGGATTATCAAGCTCGCGCTCAGTCCCTTTCTTCGGGTATATATCAAATTGAATTAGACTCCGACACCGATGGCGAACGGATGTCGCTAAGCAATCTGTACCTGTATCCCCACCGCCAATTACGATGACATCTTTATCCTTGGCCGAAATGTATGCACCATCTGCATGACCAGAATCTAATAGACTTTTCGTATTTGTATGCAGGAAGTCCATCGCAAAATGAATCCCTTTTAAATTCCTTCCGTCCACTTCAATATCACGATGCTTCGCAGCTCCGCCACATAAGATGACCGCATCAAAGTCAGAATGGAGCTTTTCAAGTGGATACTCTTTCCCAATTTCCGTATTCGGTTGAAACGTGATGCCTTCTGCTTGTAAGATGTTCACTCTGCGCTCAATCACTTGATAAGGAAGCTTCATTTCCGGAATTCCATAAGTCAATAATCCACCTATTCGGTCATGCCTTTCATAGACCGTTACTAGGTGACCAGCCTTATTTAATTGAGCAGCTGCGGCTAACCCCGCTGGCCCTGATCCGACAATAGCGACCTTTTTACCAGTCCGATCAGTTGGTGGTGTAGGCTTGACCCACCCTTCCTTAAAGCCACGTTCAATAATCGCTAATTCAACTGATCGAATTGCCACAGGTGGTTCATTGATCCCTAGCACACACGCCCCTTCACACGGTGCAGGACAGGCCATCCCCGTAAATTCAGGGAAATTATTACGCTCGTGTTCACGATCTAATGCTTCCTTCCATTGCCCTTGATAAACGAGGTCATTCCACTCAGGAATGAGATGATGAACTGGGCAACCTGTCGTCATGCCATTGAGCATCATTCCTGTATGACACGTAGGCACTCCACAGTCCATGCAGCGTGCCCCCTGCTGCTGGAGCTCCTGTTCTTGATGACGTAGCGTATAATCATCCCAATCCTTCACGCGCTCTTTTGGATCACGTTCAGGTAATGGCTTTCTAGTGTAATCAATAAATCCTGTTGGTTTACCCATTGTTCACGTCACCATCCTTCACAATATCGACGGCCACTTTACTTTCCTCAAAAGCTGCTAATGCCGCTTTATATGAGTCATACCCTTTCACTTTAAATCGATCAATCCTCTTCTTCATCACCATATAATCACGTGGAATCACACGAATAAACTGCTTAGATATTTTATCCCAACTTTTCAAAACTTCTTTTCCTCGCTCACTTTTCGTGTAGTAGACATGCCTTTCGACCATCGCTTGAATACCACTTAATTCTTCTTCACTAGCATTCCCAATAACAACAAGCTCTTGATTGCAATGCTTTGCAAATTGCTGATCGAAATCGAGCACATAAGCGATTCCACCAGACATTCCTGCAGCAAAATTCTTGCCTGTTTCACCTAAAATGACGACTGTCCCACCGGTCATATACTCACATCCGTGATCACCAACCCCTTCAACAACGACGTTAGCACCACTATTTCGAACACAAAAGCGTTCACCTGCTATTCCATTCACGTATGCCTCTCCTGCTGTTGCCCCGTAAAAGGCAACATTACCAATAATGACGTTGTCTGCAGCCACGAATGTCGACCTTTTAGAAGGACGTACAATTAATTTTCCGCCAGACAATCCTTTTCCGAAGAAATCGTTCGCATCACCAACTAAACGCATCGATAGACCTCTTGGAATAAACGCACCAAAGCTTTGTCCAGCTGAGCCAATTAATGTTAGTTTAATCGTATCCTCAGCTAATCCTTCTATTCCGTACCTCTTTGTAATCTCACTACCGAGCATCGTGCCAGCAACACGGTTAATATTACGTATCGACAATGTTGATTCTACTTTTTCCTTTCGCTCTAATGCAGCTTCACAACGTGGGATTAATTCTTGCTGATCTAACGTCTTATCTAATCCGTGCACCTGCTCGATCGTCGCATATCGACTTACTGAATGTACCTCATCCGGTTGATATAATAATGAGGATAAATCGACCCCTTTTGCTTTCCAATGCTCTATCGCTTGATTAGCCTCTAACAAATCCGTTCTCCCGATCAACTCATCCATCGTTCGAACCCCTAATTGAGCCATGTATTCTCGTACCTCTTGAGCAATGAATGTCATAAAATGAACAACATGCTCTGGTGTACCGATAAATTTCTTCCGTAAGCTAGGATCTTGTGTCGCCACTCCGACTGGACACGTATTCAAATGGCAAACTCGCATTAAAATACAGCCTAACACAACGAGTGGCGCTGTTGAAAAGCCATACTCCTCTGCTCCAAGCAATGCTGCAATCACGACATCTCGTCCCGTCATCATCTTTCCGTCTGTTTCTACGACAATTCGATCTCGAAGCTTATTTAATAAAAGGGTTTGATGGGTTTCGGCAAGTCCAATTTCCCAAGGTAAACCAGCATGCTTCAAGCTCGTCCTTGGCGCAGCACCCGTTCCTCCATCGTAGCCACTAATTAAAACTAAATCAGCTCTTCCTTTGGCCACACCAGCTGCAATCGTTCCGACACCTCCACCCGAGACGAGCTTTACACTAACTCTTGCCTTCGGATTAGCATTTTTCAAATTGTGAATCAGCTCAGCTAAATCCTCAATCGAATAAATATCATGATGAGGTGGAGGTGAAATCAAGTCGACACCTGGTGTTGAACCACGAACTTCAGCAATCCAAGGATATACTTTTGAACCAGGTAAATGTCCGCCCTCGCCTGGCTTTGCCCCTTGCGCCATTTTAATTTGAATTTCATCAGCATTTAATAAATAATAGCTATTTACTCCAAATCGACCGGATGCTACTTGCTTGATCGCACTTCGTCGTAAATCACCGTTTGGATCGGCCAAAAAACGTTCAGGTGCCTCTCCACCTTCACCTGAATTGCTTTTTCCTCCTAACCGATTCATCGCAATCGCTAATGCTTCATGCGCTTCTTCACTAATCGAGCCATAGGACATTGCACCTGTTTTAAAGCGTTTCACAATCCGTTCGACTGACTCTACCTCATCAAGTGCGATCGATTTGTTTTTTTTAAATGCTAATAATCCACGAATCGATTGTAAGTTATGGTTCGTGTCATTTAACAATGACGTATATTGTTTAAATAACGAATAATCATTGGTTCGGCATGCTTGCTGTAATAGATGAATCGTTTGTGGATTATATTGATGGTCCTCTCCCTCTTGCCGCCATTGAAAATCATCTCCAGATTCAAGGTGAAGCCTCTCGCTACGGTTAGAATAAAACGCCTGTCGATGCTTGAGCCTCATTTCCTCAGCCATCCTATCTAAATGAATTCCATCAATACTCGAATACGTCCCCGTAAAATATTGATCGAGAACATCTTGATCGACCCCAACTGCTTCAAACACTTGTGCACCTTGATAGCTCTGTAATGTAGAAATACCCATCTTCGACATGACCTTCACAATTCCACTCGCCGCCGCTTGACAAAATGTATCAATCGCCTGTTCCTCACCAATCCCACGAATATCCCCATGTTCGATAAGGGAACGGATTGTATCAAAGACCAAATAGGGAAAAACAACCTCAGCACCAAATCCTAGCAATGTTGCGAAATGGTGAACCTCACGTGGTTCTGCGGATTCAAGCATTATACTGACTTTCGCGCGAAGACCAGCACGAATTAAATAATGATGCAAGCCTGAAACAGCCAAAAGCGATGGAATCGAATACGAGTCTTTATTCACACCACGGTCAGAAAGGATGACTAATTCAGTTCCATTTTTGATCGAGGACGCCACGTTTTTGCATAATCTATCTACATAAACTGCTATTTTCGATTGACCTTCCACTGGAACTCGAATCGAGAAAATCTCAGTTTTAAATGAACTGTTTGTTAGCTGACTCCATACCATCTCCGTTGCGATCGGACTATTGATTTGAATCTTCTTACAGCTTTCATCAGTTGGTTGAATGATATTTCGTTCTGCCCAATTGTCGTTACGACGGACGTAATTATTTTCTCTCTTATCGCATCAATCGGTGGGTTCGTCACTTGCGCAAACTTTTGCTTGAAATACGTATACAAAGGCATCGGCTTTTTTGACAATACCGCAAGCGGGGAGTCATAGCCCATTGAACCGACAGGGTCCTTCCCGTCTGTAACCATCGGCTTGATTAATTTATTTATCTCTTCAACTGTATAGCCAAAGGCTGCCTGTAAGCGAACTAATTCATCCCCAGTAATAGGCTCTTCACTTTGACTATTTGGAGAAAGAGTATGTAGCGGGATAAGGTTCTGGTCAAGCCACTTTTTATAAGGGTGCTTCTTTGCATACGCCTTCTTTAGCTTCTCATCTGGAACAATTGTCTTTTTCTCAAGGTCAACTAGCAGCATCTTTCCAGGTAGCAGCCTTCCTTTGTATTCAATCTCCTCAGCCGTTATATCAAGAGCACCAACCTCTGAACCAAGAACAATCATGCCATCCTTTGTCACATAATAACGCGCTGGTCGTAACCCATTTCGATCAAGGCATGCACCAATTTGGTCTCCGTCTGTGTACACAACAGCAGCTGGCCCATCCCAAGGCTCCATTAAGCAACTATGGTATTCATAGAACGCTTTCTTCTCTTCTGAAATGAGTTCATGGTTCCACGGTTCTGGAATCATCATCATCGCCGTATGAGCAAGGGAACGTCCCGATAAATGAAAAAATTCAAAAGCATTATCAAACATGGATGAATCACTTCCGCTCTCATCAATAACGGGAAAAAGCTGAGCATATTCTCTCTCAGAAAACAGCTCTGACTGACATAAAGCTTCTCGCGCCTTCATCGCAAGGACATTACCTTTAATCGTATTAAACTCTCCATTATGAATCGTCATCCGATTAGGATGCGCTCTTTCCCAGCTCGGAAACGTATTTGTACTAAATCGCGAATGGACAAGCGCTAATGCCGATTGATAATCACGGTGATTTAAATCAATATAGAAGGAGTCAAGCTGCTCTGGAATTAGCATCCCTTTATACACAATCGTTTTTGAGGAAAAGCTACAGATGTATACCCCTTCTGTATAAATGGAATCTGCTTGTTGGCACGCTTTTTCAATTCGTTTTCGAATAACATAAAGCTTTCGCTCAAACTCATTTTGATCACGTATTTCTTTACTTGGCTTTACAAATACTTGTCTAATATACGGCTTAGATTTCTTGGCTAAGTCTCCAACGAATGAATCATTAACAGGTACGGTTCGCCAGCCTAGTAATTGCTGACCCTCTTCTTCAATCATTGTAGACACAGTTGTCTCTGCTCGCTTACGAACAGCAGGGTCCTTTGGTAAGAAGAGCATCCCTACCCCATAAGCTCCTTCTTTCTCCGGGAGGTAGATATCTTCTTTCTCACATTGCTTAACAAACAGTTTATGAGGAATTTGCGTTAAAATCCCCGCACCATCCCCTGTACTAATATCTGCCGATTGCCCTCCACGATGCTCTAAATTACACAGGATCGTAATGGCGTAATCAATAATATCATGCGTTCGCTTCCCATCAATATTGGCTACCATTCCAATTCCACACGCTTCATGCTCTTCACTCGGTCGGTACAAGCCTTTACGTTGCCTCGCAACTCCATTCATCGTGATCACCTCTTCCGCTTTCCAATAACTGTTATACATGTAAACAGTCTTATAGTATGCAAAATAAGACAATTTATCCCCACATGACCTATGAGCAATAAAACAATGATAAATTCTGATTATGTAAAAAAGGACACCGAAAAAGTGGAAAATCAAACTTTTTCAGTGCCCTTCATTTCGCTATACGTTGTTAAATACGACTTAACGCTCTTAATGATTTCATTAAGTAAGAGAGTAGCTCTGGAATATCGCTCATATGACGTTCATTTAGCTTTCGATCAAATCGAACTGTTATTTGATTTAAATACGTTCGCTCTTCTCGCTGAAAAGTGAATTGAATCCGTTGCTCGATCGGTAAGCGTGATTGCCATATGTCCTGAAGAATCTGCTCAATTTGCACACATTGAGTATCTACATCTGATAACTCCATATACAGTCGAACGATGAATGAACAACCGGTTTCACCTTCAAGCTCCAATAACTCTGTTGCAGAGTCTAATAAAGATGCACGCAAACAAACTTCTGCTTTGATAGAAGGTACATCATGTAATCTGAATTGTATACGGCACATTCGATCCATTGTCGCAAGGTCAACTCTATCTGAGCGATCAACAATATCGATCACCTGATCGATATTATCTAAATCATACAGTTGGTTTTCAAACGCTACTTTTAAGTTTTCATAATGAGTAGGATGCATACATTTCTCACCTCCCAAACTTTACATTCATTTCACACGAGCACCTCCACATTATGTAATGAATACAATGACAAGAATTCATAAACAATGGAGGTGACCGGACGTGTTCCCTTGGTTACAAGAAATGAGCTTACATGAGCATCATCATAATCCCACATATAATAGTCATACCCATTACAATTATCAGCCTTACTTCCAGCCTTGGCAACCTTGGTATCCGATTTATCCGTGGACGCCTTGGTCTCCATATCAGCAACCGCGATATTGGTGATAGTCCTTCTTCATAGCACTGTGCTTAGTGGTTCCATGTAACGTACTGAGCCAGTGCTATTTTCATATGCTCATTTAAAATCACAACAATCTGTCCATGTAATTGAATTTCACCAAGCATATGTCACCTCATGTTTGTTTATCCTCACTCGTCCTAATGAATAATGAGCTACTTCTGAGGACATCGAAAAGTTAAAAAACAAATTTTCTGAGTGCGATTCTACTTACATTATTCCCTAAATCTTAACACCTATGAAAATAGCCTTTATTATAGATGGTCACGTGATAAAAAGCATCTAAAAGAGCAACACTCTCATAGATGCTTCGTTTCTACATCGTAAATTCATTAATTTGCTCCTGTAGCTTAACTGCCATGGAACTCAATTCTTCTGCGGTTTTAGCAACGACATTCATTGAGGCGAGAGTCTGTTCAGAGGTTGCAGCAACCGTATCAGTACCTTCAGTCATCGACTGCGAAATTGTTGAGAACTCATTTATCGCTGCCATCAACTCTTCACCTTTTTCATTCATAAATTGTGTAATGGTTGTCACTTCAAAAATCCTCTCATCAACTTGTCCATTAATTTGTTCAATTTGATCAAATAACTGCTTCATTTCTCCCATCGAAGCAAGACCAACTTGAACATCCGCTTGTACTTTTTCCATTGATGACACTGTTGAGCTCGTATCCCCTTGAATTTCACCGATCATTTCTTTCACTCGTACTGCTGACTGACCAGATTGTTCAGCTAGCTTACGAACTTCATTCGCTACTACCGCAAATCCTTTTCCATGTTCACCTGCACGAGCGGCTTCGATGGAAGCGTTCAATGCGAGTAAATTTGTCTGCTCACTTATATCTGTCATCGTGCTAATGATTTCATTTATTTCTCTTGAACGCTCTTCTAAACGACGAATCATCATCATTGATTGACCAACTGATCCTGACATCTCTGTAATTTGGCTAGAGGTTTGATCCATCTTACTCTTGCCTTCTTTGGAAATATGCACAGATTCATTAGACTGCGACTTCAAATCGTCAGTAGCTACGATGACTTCCTTCAAGCCCTTCTGTTGCCCTTGAACAGCTTTTAAACTATGATCTGCTCTATTTTTCACCTTTTCAGCTAGTGTCGAAAGCTCTTGGATTTCATAGGCTGTATGCTCGCTCGTCGACGTATTCTCTTCGGCACTTGCCGTTAATTCTTCTGAGGAAGAGGTTACCTGCGAAGAAGATTCGGCTATGTGACTAATCATCTTTTTAAGCTTCCCTTGCATTTGATTAATAGACTGTGCTAGTAAAGAAATCTCAGTTTGTCCTCTTTCATCAAGTTCATCTCCACTTAAATCACCCGCTGCAATTTTTTCTGCTGCCACTCTGACAAGATCCATTTTCTTCGTCAATTTCTTCATTACAACATATAAAATAGTCGAAGAGGCTACTGTTATCACTGTACCAATGATGAATGCTGCCCATGCAAATAAGTGAACCGATTCATAGAACTCCTCACTATATGCTGCAACTCCATACATCCAGCCCCATTCGTCATAAAACGTTACGTATGCATGCTTCTCACGTGGCAAATCTTCCCCTTCATTGATCCACATATATGTATAATAACGATCGTCCGGATTCGAATGGCTAGCAGCTTCAATCAGCCCTTGGATCATATAATTTCCATCGGCATCTTGAGCATTATACAAATTATTACCTTCATTTCCGTATGGATGCATGACGGTTGTACCATCGTCTAAAAAGCCATAAAAATACCCATCATCACCATAAGTAAAGGGAACTGAGCTATAATCTCGATACGGATGACCTGATTCATTCGTACGAACAATTTCACCTGCTAATTTCACTCTCGCTTGCTCTTGTGCTTCATCTAACGTAATCAAGCCAGCATTGACTTGATCTTGTAACGTTTCCATTAATGAACCTGCCGTATCAACTAAATTTCTTAAATCTTGTTGACCAGCTTCCGTTAATTGAGTTTTAGCAATTTGATAGCTTGAAATGCCTAATAACCCAACTGAAACAACCATAATACTTGCCATAATAAGAAAGATTCGATTTGCTAATTGGTTTGTCCATTTTCGTTTTTGCTTCACCTTGATGCCCTCCCCCATTACGTCTAATTGCTGTTCATCACTCTAAACTACACTATCCATCTACCAACCAATAATTTTCGACATTTTACAACAATGAAAGCGTTATATATTATATATATCGACAAAAATGACTTTTTGTTAATAAAATGTTTCGATTTTCACACAAAAAAAAGATGCCTTAAAGACATCTTTTTCACTCCTAATCTAAAACGACTTTTCTCTTATTTTGTTGCTTCATCAATTTCTTTGAAATCGTAGGAGCAAATTGAAAGAGTAATATACCAATCATCGCTGAGATCAGTATAAAGATACTACTAAAGGCTTGTATCATCCCTGTTGCTAATGTAGCAATAATAATGGAAAACTCCCCTCTTTGAGTAAGCGAGAGACCAGCTCTTAAGGCAACCTTTTTTGACAATCCATACCATTGCCCTCCAAAGTAACCAACAATCAGCTTAGCTATAATCGACCATACAATTAACGTGATCAAAAGTGGAACCATCGGTATCCCTTCACTAAAGGTGATCGTTGTACCTAACACCTCAGATAAATCCAAATACAGCGCTAAACCACCATACGCTAGCGCTAGTCCAATGACAAATAGAAGGAAAATCTCATGATTCATATAGCGATCAAATACTGGCCCCAATTTACTAAATAGAAAGCGTCCTAATATAAGAGCACCTACAATTAAAGCGAGCACTTTAATTAACAATAGCGACATAGAAGAATATGTAATAGCGGTACCAGCTGTTAAACCAACAAGGATCGCAACGAGAATAGGTGCAACTAAATCTTCGAATATGAGAAGACCAAGCATAAACTCTGATTCCGGGTTAGCCATTCTTTTAGAGCTTTCAAGCATTTTAGCTGTAATCGAAGAGCTTGTTGCATAAGCAACTCCTCCAATGATTAAAGAAGGGATCATATCTAGTCCCATTAATAAACAAATCGCAACTGTAACTCCAAAGCACAAAACGACATCTAATACTCCTGCTGACATTACTTTTTTGGCAACATTTAATAGTTGCTTAATAGGGAACTCCATTCCAAGCATGAAGAATAATAGAACAATCCCAACTTCACCTGCAAAATGTAGCAAATGTGTATCAGTTATAAAACTAGCAACGATAACCCCCGCCAAAATATAGAATACCACGTTAGGAACCTTCAGCTTCAAGCCGACAAAACCTGCAATAAATAATAAAAGAAAGAGCAAACCTGCTGATAGTAATTCTGGAAACCCCATGTTATTGACCCTTTCCTTCACAAATTAATTCAAATTCATCGACCGCATCCTTCTTTCCGACAAGCATAATTGTATCGCCTCGTTCAATTTGGTCATCCTCAGCTAAATCAACAATAAAGTCATCGCCCTTAAAAATACCGATAATCGCTCCACCTTGTGGAACTAACTTTTTCACTTCATAAAACATCATTCCCACTACTTTGGATTTTTTGGGAATGTCTATCCATTCAACAATGACATCTTTTCGAGCCATTTTCAGCTTCTCAAGCTTGTCACTTTCCAATGGATTAAATGTAGCACCAAGTAATTGTGCGCCAATTTGTTTCGTTTCCTCAGAGGATAAATTAAACGTAAAAATCGCCTCGTCATCATCTCGATGCTCAAAAAAGTAAAGCTCTCTTTTACCTGTATAATGTACAATTATGGCCATCATTTGATCGTCACCATTAATAAAGGTAATCTTTTTCCCAACACCTGGTAAATTAGAAATGTTCATTTCCATGCCAATCACTCTCCCTCATTTCTCCTTTTTTTCATCGCTTGGATAAATATGATTTATTATACAACGATCTCATTTACTTCTCCATTCTCACTCTCTGCATCGTATACTCTTTCAATGATTTCGGTTACAATGATAACGAAGATAAGGAGGAGCTTATAATGGCTGAACCACTAAAAAATATGTACAACCAAACATTTTTCCTGCAATTCTCAAAAAAGGTGACAAACGAATATCCCCCTTTTCGAGCTAATACATTTTTGGAGCTGATTTTTAATGAAGATTGGGAAAACAAAGAGCTGAAACAACGAATTCGTCATATAAGTGAATGCTTAGCCGAGACACTTCCAAAGGATTATTCACAGTCTCTTAGTATTCTTCATAAGCTCGCACCTACTTGCCGTGGTTTTGAATACTTATTTTTACCTGATTTCGTCGAAAAATATGGTATTCATTCTCGAGAAGAGTCACTCCAAGCTCTTAAAGTGTTTACTGCCTCTTCCTCAGCAGAGTTTGCGATTCGTCCGTTTATTGAAGCGCACCCAAAAGAAACGATGACTCTTCTACTGAAATGGGCGACAGATTCGAATGAGCATGTTCGTCGTCTTGCAAGTGAAGGCTGTCGACCACGACTCCCGTGGGCTAAGCCACTAACGATCTTCAAGAAAGATCCGTCGCTTATTATCCCTATTTTACAAACGCTGAAACAAGATGAAAGTGAATATGTTAGGAAAAGCGTCGCCAATAATCTCAATGATATTGCCAAAGACAATCCCTCTATCGTAAAGGAAATTTGTCTACAGTGGAAAGGACAGCACCCTCACACTGATTGGATTTTAAAGCACGGTTGTCGCACGTTACTTAGGAAAGCAGACCCTGACATTCTAGAATTATTCGGATTTGAACGTCAACCACATGTACAAATAGAGGATTTCACTCTTTCTCAGTCATCCTTACAACGTGGCGAAGCCTTACCTTCACATTTCAATTAAAAAATGAGACAAGCACACCGTACAAATTAAGGATTGAATACGGAATTGATTTCGTCAAAGCGCGTGGAAAGACGTCGAGGAAGCTATTTAAAATTACAGAAAATACTTATCAAAAGGGGAGCTTCTCCTTTGAACGAAACCATTCGTTTAAAGATTTATCAACGAGAACGCATTATCCAGGTGAGCACGCTATCGTTATTATGATTAACGGTAGTGAATATGCTCGTTCAACTTTCATACTATCTTAAACCATAAACAGCAGCATGCGTTCCATGAAAGAGTTAAACTTCCACGGAACGCTTGTTTGTATAATTAAAATTCAATTTTCTCCAAATGTAATCCTTGAGCCTCGGCAAATCCTACACGGCTTCGGTCTTTCGTTTGCAGAATATCAGCTACTTCGTTTGCCTGCTTCTCTCCTAATCCGACTTCGATTAAAGTCCCAATCATTTTTCGAACCATATGATATAGAAAGCCATCTCCAACAATTCGAATTGATAGTAAGCCGTCGGCCTCATCAATATCGACCGAGCGAATCGTTCGTTTCATTGATTTCTTTTTCGACTTCGCATTAGAAAACGCAGTAAAGTCATGCTTTCCTATAAAGTACGTACTTGCTTTCTTCATCTCTTCCAAACTTAATCGATCATTGACATGCATGCTGAACTTTCTTAAGAATGGATTCGTATAGCTTTTGTTCCAAATTTGATATAAATACGTTTTATCCTTTGCATTATAACGAGCATGAAAACGATCATCAACTTTTTTTACTTCAACAACGCTAATATCATGAGGTAAATATTGATTAACATATCGTTGTAGTTCTTCTGAAGAGCGAGGTTTACTCAATTTAACATTAGCAACCTGTCCATAAGCATGAACACCTGCATCGGTTCGACTACTACCAATAATCTCAATTTCTTTCCCTTCTAATTTTGTTAACACTTGCTCAAGCTTACCTTGAATTGTATTCTCTTGACTCCCTAACCTTTGCCAGCCTTTATATCGTGTCCCATCATATTGAATCACCATTTTATAATTATTCATGTTGAACTCCTTCTTTTTTCATTTCCTGTTCATGTGTGTATCATATCATCCTCATACAGGAAATACGAACTCCCCCCTATCCATAAATAATTCTACATTAAACTATTAAGCACAAAATTAGATTTTTATTTGCACCTTCTATTATAATAAATTCATGTTACATACAATGAATTCGAAGGAGTATGCA
This sequence comes from Halalkalibacter hemicellulosilyticusJCM 9152, assembly GCF_000513115.1. Classification (GTDB taxonomy): domain Bacteria; phylum Bacillota; class Bacilli; order Bacillales; family Bacillaceae_D; genus Halalkalibacter; species Halalkalibacter hemicellulosilyticus. The sequence goes on along the minus strand of NZ_BAUU01000016.1, from coordinate 4,559 downwards.
AATGAATTTCCATACAGCCCCACACACATTTGTGAATAACGTTCATTTACTTGTAGAAGACCTTGAACGCTCTTTTACCTTTTACACAAAAATTCTAGGCTTCATCCTTTTTGATAAAAGTGAAAATCAAATTCGTTTAACAGCTGACGGCTTACACCCATTATTGACCATTGAACAGCCTAAACAGATTAAACCTAAAGTTCGACGAACAACCGGTCTCTATCACTTTGCTCTCCTTCTGCCAAGACGGTCTGATTTAGCTAAGTCTTTCCTACATTTGGAGAACAAACAGTGGCCTATTGCCTCATCCGATCATCAAGTAAGTGAAGCTATATATTTATCTGACCCCGACGGAAATGGAATTGAACTTTACACAGACCGCGACCCAACTAAGTGGAAATGGGAGAAAGAACAAATCCATATGACGGTTGACCCTCTCGATTTTGATAGCTTATTATCAGAAATAGATGGAGATTCGAAGTGGAGTAGACTTCCTTCTGAAACCGTAATAGGACATATTCATTTACATGTGTCACATATAGACGAAGCCTAACGCTTTTATCGTGATGCTCTAGGGTTTGATGTCGTTTGTCGCTACGGTGCACAAGCTAGCTTTCTCTCTACTGGAAAATACCACCACCACATTGCTATAAATACATGGGCAGGTGTTGGTGCACCAACACCTGAACGGAACGAAGTAGGCTTAAAACAATTTACACTTATATACCCTTCAGAGCACGCACGTAGTCAAGCGATCTATACTTTACATCAAAAGGGGTTCGAAGTGCTTGAGGAAAACAAGAAGGTTCTCACGATCGATCCCTCTGGTCAAACAATTGAATTAGACAACCTTAAATAATCAGCTCTTTTGTACAAGACTTTTAAACTGCGATGCTCTCCTTACGTTGAGAACGCAGTTTTTTTCTTGAAAATCATTACTTTTGACATGGTCTATTTTATTTAACAACCTCCTTTTATCCTATTATCAACCTCCTTTATTTTCGCCAAAAATGATTCTCACTTCCTACGGATTTTATGAGACAATAACAAACGTATTTCGATTACCAAGAAAAGGTGTGATTGTATAATGAGAGAAAATAAAGCTAAGTTTGGTTTGGGGATAGGTATTGGCGTTATTGCCATCTTCTTAATCGGTGGACTCATTGTTTATTCATTTTTGTCATCTCCAGAAGTAAAGCTGGCCAACGGACTACAAAACTTACTGAACGAAGATCGTGTTCAAGTCGAAAGTGAATTTGATTTAAGCTATGACTTTGACTTCGATGAATTATTGAATGATCCATACATGAGTGAAATGGATGAATTTGCATTTAATCTCGTTGAAGATCTATTTAATAGTCTTTCTGGAACAAGCTCTATTATCTATGATAAAGAATTAGATGTTATGGAGCTATCTGGCACATATGGAATTTCAGGAGATATTTCAGGTGAAGATATTTCTTTACACATTCCAATATCTATGTATTTCTCTGGAGAAGAGGACGTTATGGCGATTGATTTAGACCCATATGCGCAATTTATTCCAGATGCCATTGATGTGATATCTTATAATATTTTACCAAACATTGAAGAAGTTCAAGAAGAATTAGAGCTTATTACAGATGGAGAAGACGTTGGTGACTTCTTCTCAAGAGAATTAAACGATTTATTACAACCAACGATTGACTCATTGCTTACTGGTAAACAGTTCTCTGATACATTAGACTTAGATCGCGATCGACTGTTTACACAATTAGAAGATAATGAACGCTATGTTCTTGAATTTGTTTTCGAAAAGATGATTGAGTACCTAGATGAGCACAATGAAGAGGAACTGATCACAGAAGAAGATGGTTGGATTTATGTAAACTTAGATGATCAACTTTTACTTCAATCCATCTTGTATGCATTTGAAGAGGCTAAAGAAGATGAAGATACACTCGCTGCTCTCGAAGAAGAATTAGACACTTCAATTGATACGGCCATTTCAAATATCGAAGAATTCCAAGAAGATATAAGTGAAATGACATTTGACTTTAACATCGGTTTCCTAATCGAAAGAGGGCAAATTGTACAGAGCATCACAACGTCTACATTTTCATTCGAAGAAGACGGTGTCTCCTTTACAGGTTCCTCAACTGTGAACAGTGACTACCTGTATGGGGATCAAGCTGCATTTTCTTTCTACGATGCAGAGCGGGATGAGCTAAGCGAAGCCGACATGGAACAATATTTCTATGACCTAGAAATGCAAATTGAATCACGTCTTGAAGACATTTATGCTGACCTTTATGCAGACATGTACTATTTTGAAGATGAGTTTGATTGGGACGCAGAGTGGGATGAAGATTATGAACTAGATTGGGATTACGATGAATACTATGAATATGAGCTAACGGAAGAAGAGCTTGAACTAATTGAGTCCATCGAATCACAAAGCGTTTCTCATGAAGATTTTGATATTACTGAAGAAGAAATGTACTACTGGGTGCTTGACCTTGAAATTGAAGGATTCGTAGAGTTTGGTACAGCGGATTATTACTTCCCTGAATAAATCTACAACCTATGAAAACGAGGCTGGGGCAAAAGTATTTTCATAAGTGAGATACCAAACAAATATAGAGTGGAGCACATTCACCGCTCCTGAAATATACTTCGCTTTCCGCGGGAAGCTGGTGAGCCTCCGTGTGCTACGCACTGCGGGGTCTCACCTTTGCTTTTCATCCCACAGGAGTCTACGTATATTTCATCCCCTACGTTCTCTAAATGTTCGAATTCTCTGCTAAATACTTTTGTTTTGGCCCAGCCTCGCCTCTTATAGGATAATTAAAGTTACTATTACAACTACAACTTTATCTATCTTTCACATGCTGACTACTCCCAATTATTGCTCGTCGTCGTATACTAGCATGTAGAAAAAATCCAATACTAACTAAAAATAAGCTACCCGCCAATAAAAAGTACGTAAATCGTATCGAGCCATCCCCAACTAATACGCCAATGCTATCTAATATAATCGGAGATAAAAATTGACCTAGAAACAGCATACTTGTCACAACCGCCATTGCCTGAACAACTTGAACACGTGGAACTAGATGAGTCACATGATCAAATACAATCGGCATTAATGACCCAAAGCCAAAACCCATCAATCCAACCCCACAACCAATAATAATCGCATTTGGTGCAAAAGCAATAATCAAAAATCCAACAGCCATTAACAGTAGCATACCCGTATAAAAAAAATGCTGGAAGAATCTTTTCGTTCGAGCTAATATAAGACCAGCAACGAAACCGGCTGCTGTTCCAGCGGAAATAACCATACCCGCATTTTGTGAGTTGCCGATGCCTTCTTGTTGCATAAATAACGCCATATTAGATGGTAATGCAAAGAATACTAATAAAATAAAGAACATGGCAACACCTGTAAAGTAGACTCTTTTCGGTAATGGCTCTAATTTCACTTGTCCCCCTTGATCAATAGGCTGTTGTTTCGGCAAAAACAACCAAACAATGATCATGGAAACAACAACTAAGGCATACACACTAAACGCTATTCTCCAACTAATCGCTGCTAGAACCCCTGATAATAAAAACAAAACCACACCACCAAGATTATTAACAGCACTTACCTGTCCCATAGTTGTGGTTCGTTCTTGTCCATCGAAGAAATCCGCTACTAACGAGGTAGACAGAGGCATCATGAGACCAACCCCAATTCCTAAAATCGCTCGAAATAATAATAGTAATTCAATCGTTGGAACGAGCCCACCACCTAGACCGCCAATTAAATAGAAAACCATCCCAACTAGTAAAATAGATTTCTTCGAAAATTGTCTAGTCAGATAACTTGAGACAAAAATAAAAGGAATAATCATGACCGAAGGCAAGGTTAAAATCAGTTTAATCGTCGTCTCATTTGAATTTGGAAAAGCAAGAGCAATATCTCCTAATGCTGGTGAAATCGCAGCTCCAGCCATCACTGTAAGAAGTGACACCGATAAAATGGCTGTTTTGATCAGTTTTTTATTCATCTGCTCCCTTCTTTCCATCAAGGTTCTGAAACACTTTGTTCGTTGCTATATTTCTATATGCTATTTCCTTTAGCACTCGTTTCGTTGTCGCAACATCTTCTTCAGGAATGCCAGCTGTCGCCTCCTCTAACGTCTGTTGCACTAAATCCATTAATTTCTTCTGTTGTTCTTTCCCTTTTATAGTTAAATAAATTCGTTTGCAACGACCATCTCTCGGATCCTTCTTCCGATCAATCAATTCTCGATTCAACATATTCCGAATCAACCTCGACATGCTTGCCTGATCTCTTCCTGTCCGTTCAGCTAACTCTAATTGTGTCAATCCATTTCGATTCCATAGTTGCACTAGAACCGTCCAATGCTCTGTTGTCGCATCAAACCCATTTTCAGTAAACGTCCGTTGCACACTATTAGACAAAGACCTCCCTGCCATTGAGACAAGAAATCCTAACGCATCTTCTAATTGATATGTATTCATCTTTTCAACACCTCAAACGTAGCATACAAGCAAAATACTTGTCTATG
>NZ_BAUU01000017.1 GCF_000513115.1 Halalkalibacter hemicellulosilyticusJCM 9152 | reverse complement strand
TTTTGTCTACGGTCTGCAGCATTCATGCTTTTTCTTAACTTCTATCTTTCACCTTTTAGCATATCGTATTTGTAAGGTACTCTTTTGAGGAGGATGACTAGCGTTGAATCGTTTAAAATTACTTATAGGAATTCCATTTATTATAATTAGTTTCTATTTCTTATTGCTTTCGATTATGAAAGTATTTCCGATATGGATTTCAGCTCCCCTCCTATTTATATCTATTGTATTAACTCTTTCACCATTATCAAGCCAAAAGCGCTTTAAAGGCTTTTAAATTTAACGCTTTCCGCAGGCGGGCGTGGAACTAACCGGCTATGCCTGTGGATTCGCAGTGGCCTTTAAGTAATGCGCGTAGCCGTTGCCCGATTTTGAAAGCCTTGAAATGAGTGAGTTTCTCATAGGAAGGCGCGCAACGAGCGGAGCCATTAATAAAGTTGGAAGATAAGCGAATGCAACTGGAAATGGTACAGTGTCATCTCCAGAAATTCACTATACAACTACAAAAACACCTTTGAGAAATGATTCTCAAAGGTGTTTTGTCTACAGTATAAGCCAGCGATCCTGACGATCGCTGGCTTATTACACTAACGAGCCTAACCTTCTGATAATAGCTGCTCCATTTCCGTTAATGTCTCCTCAAACACATCAAGTGCTTGATCAATCGGCTGAGAAGATGTCATATCAACTCCTGCATTTTTCAAAACTTCTATCGGATAATCGGAACTACCAGCCTTCAAAAATTCAATATACCTCTTAACAGCTGGCTCACCTTCCTCTAAAATTTGCTTTGATAAAGCCGCTGCTGCACTATAGCCTGTTGCGTACTGATACACATAGAAATTATAATAAAAGTGTGGAATACGAGCCCATTCAAGGGCAATTTCCTTGTCAATGGTAAGTTCGTCACCGAAATACTTCTTATTTAAACCATAATATAAATCAGACAAAAGCTCAGGTGTGAGTGCTTCTCCTTGAGCAGACTTTTCATGAATGAGTTGCTCGAACTCAGCGAACATCGTTTGACGGAAAACGGTTCCTCTAAAGCCTTCTAGAAAATGATTTAATAAATATAACTTTTTCTTTCGGTCATCTGTCTCTTTTACTAAATAATCATTCAACAAAGCCTCATTGACAGTTGAGGCCACTTCTGCAACAAAGATTGTATAATCCCCATATACATACGGTTGATTTTCTCGTGTGTAGTAACTATGCATACTATGACCAAATTCATGGGCAAGCGTAAACAAATTATTCACGTTATCCTGCCAATTCATTAAAATGTATGGCATCGTTCCATATGCACCAGAAGAATAGGCTCCACTTCGCTTCCCGACATTTTCTTCTACATCAACCCAGCGCTTTTCAAACCCTTCCTTTAAAATCGATACATACTCTTCACCAAGTGGCTCAGCCCCTTTAGCAACGAGTTCTTTTGCCTCTTCATATGAAATTTCCATCTCGACATCCGAAACGAGCGGTGTATATAAGTCATACATATGTAGCTCCTCGACACCTAACACCTTTTTCCGAAGTCGTACATAGCGATGCAGTAAATCTAATCTTTTATTAACTGACTCTACTAACTGGTCATAAACGACCTCTGGAATGTGGTTTTTGCTTAGTGCCGCTTGACGAGCGGAATCATACTTACGAACCTTCGCATAGAAGCGATTCCTTTTCACCTGACCAGATAATGTCGAAGCAAACGTATTTTTAAATTTACCATACGTTTCATAAACCGCCTTAAACGCTTCTTCACGCACACGACGATTACTGCTTTCTAGAAACGTTAAATAACGACCATGAGTGACTTCAACCTTATCTCCATTGTCATCTGTAATTTCCGGAAATTTCATATCAGCGTTATTAAGCATGCCAAATGTTTGACTTGAGCTATTAATCGCTTCACTAGCTTGTGCTAAAATGGATTCCTCCGATTCAGATAAAACATGCTCTCTCTCTTCGTTCAATTCAGCAAACATTTGCTTATATAGTTGTAAACGTTCTTCTTGTTCTAAAAAGGCATAAATCGTTTCTTCCTCAAGAGATAACAATTCAGGTACTATATATGAAGCCGTTTGTGACACCTCTGCAGCTAAGGCCATCGCTCGATCATTTAACCCTTGGTATATTGAGTTGGTCGTATCCTGATCATATCGCATGTGAGCATACGTATATAATTTACCTAATTCTTCTGTTATCTCATTACTCTTCTGAAGAACAGCTAATAATGAAGCCGGTGAATCTCCTAATGTCCCTTTTCCTTTTTGCAGTTCTGGAAGCTTTGACTTAATTGATTGAAAGGATGCTTCCCATTCTTCGCTTGACGCATAAATTGCTTCTAAATCCCACGTTTTTTCAACTGGTATCTCTTCACGCTTCTTAACGGCTTTACTCATTTCACAGCACCTCCATTTAGATTCCCTTCATCCTATTCGACTTTCTTAGTTTAATTCCTCTTTCATTTTAGAATTCAAGTATAATGGATTTTGTTCGATAACGCGAAGCATACACTTATGATCTAATTGAATAGCTTGTGAGGAGGTTTTCGGATTGATTGAATCTCGTATACGTATATATTGATCACTTGTAGAATCTAGCCTTTGTAAATAACGAACCTTAACTAACCAATCTAGATAACCATCTATACTGAAAGTCCACGGCTTAGTATCTAAAAGATTACGTTGTGAAAAAAGTCTATTTCGAATAAGCCCATGCATACATTGAATGACGATATTCTTGTTAAAGGGTTGGTTTAATGGTTGATATTGAAAGCATTCAAGTAGGAGAAAAGTTTGCCAAATGTAGGTCGGTGTTTCAAGAAGCTCACAATTTGATGTAGGCCATCCTGCTTCAATTGGAAACAGACTTGGGGATAAACGATGCTTATAAATGAGCTGACGGAAATACCGTTCGATTAGTTGAGGATAAGGGTGCGGAATTTGGTAGCGCCAATGCTTCTTAATGGTTAACCATTGTTGCAACAATTGGGATGATTTAAAATGTGGGTGCAGTGCCGTTTCAATTTTGGTGTCAATTAGAGGACCTTCATTATAGGTGGCTAATACTTTCGTTGTTGAGTATGGAGTAATATGGTGTAAATGACTAACTGCTTTTGTTTCAGGACAATAATATACGATCACTCGCTTGGACGTAAGTTGTTCAATAGAAGCGAACCACTCAAATGCTTGTAACGTAAAATGATACTGCCCTCTCCTTTTCAACCTGTTTCCCCCAAGTATCCAGACTGGTATAATCCCTTGCTGTAAGTATCCTTCCGTTCGCTTCTCAATAAGATCCAGCGGAATCGTTGAGCATTGATACTCTAAAGCATACAGCTTGTTTTGTAGACGAAATAATAAATCTGGTCGTTGCTTAATGATCGGGAGATAATATTCCATTTTAACCGGAACATTTTGCTTTTTTAACCAATTATACAAATCTCGTTTCCCTGTTAAATGATAGTTTGTTTCATGTTCTGGTAAATAGGAGCAGCCTTGCTTAGAGTGATGGGCAAAATGAGAGTGGTTTTTTCGTCCTAGCTTTAAGACGACGGGTTTTTCACAAACGGGGCAATAAAACTGATCTTTTTTACGGAGTTCTTTCAATTCTTGTAATGGCCAATCATCGACAAGCGAGATGATCGTTCCATTTGATAATGCAGCAGTAAACATTTCCCACCTCCATTCGAGTATAAAGAAATTATTTCGACGTACCTCTATGTTTCTCCTTCTTTTTTCACAAAATTACCTGCCTCTTTTCAAAATTAATGAAAAAGAGGCAGTATTTCAAGAGCAGTTTATTTGCATGGCTGTGTAAATTGTTCGGATTCTCATTTATTAAATCACTTTTGTCGAGCCTTATCATTACAACAACGGCGACAGCAGTCGAGATGTCGATTCAATCATTTTGTAAAAAATGGAACGTTGCTTGAAAGAGTGTTGATCTAACCTTGTAGAATGCTCGAAATCATAAATAAAATCGCTCACTAGCTTATTCACACTTTTTGTTCGGTATAAAAAGGCATTCACTTCAAAATTCAAATGGAAGCTTCTCATATCCATGTTAGACGTACCAATTGAGGCAATTTCATGATCAACGATGAGAATTTTACTATGTAAAAAGCCTCGTTTGTACTCATAAATATCAACTCCTGCTTCAAGTAACTCTGGAAAATACGAGCGTGAAGCATGAAAAACGATTCGCTTATCTGGACGATTGGGAACGAGAATTCTAACATCGATACCACTTAAAGCGGCAATTTTAACCGCACTTAAAATATCATCATCTGGTATAAAATAAGGACTCGCAATCCAAATGGACTTCTTCGCTGATGTAATCATTGAGAAAAAGAGTTTTTTATTAATTTCCCATCTCGAATCTGGTCCACTTGCGATCATTTGCACGCCCCCATCACCTTTTTGATAAGGTGAAATAGGAGGTAAGTAAGTAGGATTCACAATCGCTTGATTCGTGACATAATACCAATCTTGAAGGAAAATAAGCTGTAATGTTCTAACTGACTCCCCTTTTACATAAAGGTGGGTATCTCTCCACAAGCCAAAATATGAGTGTCTTCCTAAATACTCATCACCTATATTCAAACCACCAACAAAACCAATTACCCCATCAATGACAATAATTTTCCGATGATTACGGTAATTAATCTTATGGTTTAACACAGGAAATCGAACTGGTGAAAATGCCTCAACTTCAACACCACCAGCACGTAATTCTTCTATATAAGCACGTGAAAGCGCCCAACTTCCAACAGCATCATAAAGAAAACGAACCTCTACTCCTTCCTTTGCCTTTTCAATTAAAATTTCTTTAATCTCTTGACCAATTTTATCGTGTCTAACGATATAATACTCTAAATGAATATGATGCTCCGCAAGCTTTAACGATTGCAAAATATGAGTAAAAGTTTCCTTACCATCAGTCAATACCTTTGTTTCACTCGCAAACGAAACTGGGTTTTTCCCAAGTTTGTGAGCTAATTGAAACAAAAGCTGTTGGTGCTCCCCCATTTTGTCCATCTGTTCTTTATTTAATGTTCGTTCTCCCTCAATCGTTTGAAATACTTCCTCGTCCTTTACAGCCTTTCTAAAAAAGGTTCGGTTTTTTCGATGATTTTGACCAAATAATAAATAGAAGAAGAAACCAAAAATTGGAAATGCCGCTAAAACAAGAAGCCAAGTTAGTGTTTTTGTCGGATGTCGATTTTCAAAGAAGATCACCACTGCAATGAAAACAACAGATAATGTAAAAGCAACACTAATAACACCAACAATCCAACCTTCCCAATACGACCTAGTTATATATAAAGCTGATATAATAATGATAAAAAAATAAATACATTTAATCGAGTTTTCATCATACTCTCCTAAAATGGATATTTAAACTATCCTCACTTATCTTTTAAGAAAACGTTAGCATCTTTTCTTAATTGCGTCGTACTAAACTTCTACAAAGCGTGTAACGAACGAAGCCGATGTCCTTCTCTAAATCAGCTTACACCCTCATTGATCAAGCTTCTAAATTTTATTCATGCTTATCCTTTAAAATGGGATGCACTTATCCATTCTGATTCTTTTAAAAAAAGCCCCAAAAGGTCTTAGTAAACCTTTGGGACTGGGATTCTTACTTGTCAAATGATGCGCGCATCGTTAATAAAGCATCTGGTGCAGCAATCTCTTTACCGTATTCTTTAATACGATAAATAGAAACGTCAGATTCATAACCATACTCTAGCATTTGACTTAAAATATCATCCTGTTGATCTTCGTTGTAACGTTCATCATTAAAGAGTACATAAACGTAATAAGTCCCTTCAAAATAATGAAGCTCGGTGTTTAAATCTTCAACGATCACACCGTGGCTTAGAGCAATCACATCTTCAAAATCAAGGAACCCAATGACAATCTCTAATTGCTCTAGTTCATCCTCCTGTTGCTCCTCCTCTGCGAGCAAATCAAGAACGGTTTGCTCATCTGAATCCTTGTCTTGTGAAACAGGAATCTCAAGCTTCACATTTCCATCCGTCACTTGACCTCGTGTTACAACGATTTCTAGCCCTTTATCTAAAGCATGAACTTGAATCCATAACGGACCATCTAGTTCAAATTCATCGCGATCACTTGCTTCGTTCATCATTTCAAAGAAGAGCTCTTCGCCACGCTCACGATTGTACCAGATCTCATCTCGATCAAAGCCTCGAGCCTCAATATCATTATACGTAATAAAAAAACTTTATCGTCGTTTCATTCACGCGTTCAATATCCATAATTCGCTCTCCCCCCTAAAGTCGAGTAGTTCCTTACCAATAGAGTTTGCTCGTTCCTCTATCATATCAAGGATTTGAAAAGGATCAAAGGATTAAATATCGAACCCCTTCTAACTCTATTCTATGATAAATCGAGCAAAAATGGAAATCCTATCACCTATTTTTACGATAGATGGAGTTTAACCATGATTATAGCTTATAAATCCTTTCTCTTAGTTTAACAGACATAAAATTAAATATCGAGCCATACATTTAGAAAAGACAAGCTTTTAAAAAATAAACTCTTCAAACGTATATGTATCAACATTAAAATTTATGAACTGCTAAAAGGGTGAAGGATATATGGATAGTGAATTTTTGATTTCGTTATTAACCATTATTGGTATTGATATTATTCTCGGTGGTGATAATGCGATAGTAGTCGCTTTAGCGTGCCGACATTTACCACCTGCCATACGTAATCGAGCCATTATATTAGGCATCTTATTTGCCTTATTAACAAGAATGTCATTAACCGTTGTTGCTGTTCAATTATTAGAGGTGCCATTTTTACTTGCAATCGGTGGCGCTTTACTCATCTATATCGCATATAGCCTACTTACAGAGCAGGAACGAGATCATAAGATTGAAGGGGGAGCAAATCTCTGGGAGGCTATTCGTGCCATTATTATTGCCGATCTAGTTATGGGCTTTGACAACGTCATTGCCGTTGCAGGTGCAGCTCATGGCGATCACCTATTAGTGATGATTGGATTAATTATATCTGTACCAATTATCATTTGGGGAAGTAAGCTTATTTTACTTGCTTTTGATCGCTTCCCGATAATTACGTATATAGGGGCAGGAATATTAGCCTTTACCGCCTCTAGAATGATTACTCATGAGCCAATGCTTATGCCTTTATTTATCGGTCATCCTGTTTTTACAATTATGATACAGTGCTTTATCATTATCGCGGTAATTGGGATCGGTGCTTATAAAGTACACAAACAAAAAGAAAGTAGCTCACTCACGTATAAGTGAGGCTACTTTCATTTAGACATTAATTAACGAGACGTTGTGCCTCTTGTAATTGAAATGTGCGAACCTTCCGAGGCAAGAAGCGACGAATTTCAGCATCATTGTACCCAACTTGCAGACGCTTCTCATCAAAAATAATCGGTCGACGCAATAAACCTGGATGGTCACTAATAATTTGAAACAACGTTTGTAGAGGCAGCGTTTCTAAATCTACATTCAGTTCTTGAAACACTTTTGAACGTGTTGAGATTATTTCATCCGTTCCATCCTCTGTCATGCGAACGATATTTTTCACTTCCTCAACCGATAACGGTGATGTGAAAATATTTCTTTCTTCGAAGGGAATATCATGTTCTTCTAACCAAGCCTTTGCTTTTCGACATGATGTACAACTAGGTGATGTCAATAACGTAACCATCAAACGACCTCTCCTTATCTAATTTAAATTTGAGATCTACGAAGAGCTACTTTAATTCAATAGTCTCATCCTAAACCATACTTTACAACATAGCTATCTCACGAGTATTTACCCTGATGCGTGAGCTCCTAAACCTATTATAACTGATTTTCCTTTCTAAACAAATATGTTTATAAAGTTTTTGAGAATTTTTTTCATTTTAGTTAGAATGATTATTTTCATCATTTTGTCATGGGCTTTATTATTCCTTCACTTTTTCCTTTTCTTCTTCGTAAGTAAGTACTTCTTCAACAGTCTGATAAGACTCACCATACAATTCCTTATCCTTATACGTATGAATATTCTCATACGTATGTCTCATTTTCTCATAAATACTCCTCTCAGACTCATTCGTCGGAGACCAATAAAGAATTTCTAATTCATTGATTTCATTCGTTGCTAACGATCTACGTCTATATCCGATAGACTGAGCATGCTTAAAGCCTTCTCGATTATAAAACCGTTGCCTTTTCTTTGAATCAGTATCTTCGTAATCAATGGGTTCAACTTCAAGGATAATGGGCTTATTTTTCTCTTTTAATGATTGAAGTAATTGCTTACCTAACCCTTGGCCTCTTGCTTCCTTTGATACAAATAAGTAATCCACAAAAACAAAATCATCCGTTTCAACATACATCAACACATGATGGGGTCCCTCATCTTTATAATAAATGTCAGCCTTTTCCTTTAATAATAATTCCATATGTTCTTTTGATTTCATCTCTTCTATTGGAAAGTATTGATTTAATTTCTTATACCAGTTCATCGCTATGACCCCCAAAAAGCATTTATACTAGTATATTCCTCTTTCACATCATTTTTAAACAAAATTAGCCAAAAAAACTCCACTTATTCGCTCTATATAAAAGGAGCTCTAAAAGACTTCCTTTAGAGCTCCAAACAATGGTTTCTTCCTAATAGCATATGTTTATTCATTAATTTTCGTTCATGACGGGTTTAGATAATCGACACCTTCTGTATATCGATTCGAGGCATTCCAAAGCAAAAATTCGTTAATGTCTTCTTCATACAATGCACGTATTTGAGCCTCGACTTCCTCTTTTCCATACTGAATGTAATTTCCCGACCCTAACCAGCTCGCAGTAAAATCTTGAATCCATGGACGGGATACTGGTGGATCATCCAACTGGGCTAGTACTTCATTTTCCACCTCCGCATATGCCTTCGTTAACTCATATGGATATAAGTCTGGCTTATCTATCCCGAAATACGGAGTCCAGTGACTAGGATAAATCATCGATGAGATGACATCAACATTATCAGAAATTTTTGCGAAATTTTGTCCAATTCCCGGCGCTTCACTAATGGTCGCCGCATAACCGAAAATATCTACAGATACATCTACATCATATTTAGAAAGTCTTTCTCTCGCATAAGCAACAAAATCCGTTACTGCTGTTACACGCTTTTGCACATTGTCATCCTCACCATCATATTCTCCAACCTCATACTCTAAATCCTCATCTCTTCTTTCAAAGCCTTCTGGAAAACGAACATAGTCAAATTGAATTTCCTTAAAACCGAGCTGTGCTGCTTTTTCAGCAATCTCGACATTATAATCCCACACCTCTTGCAAAAATGGGTTAACAAAAGATTCACTGCGTCGGTTTTCCCAAACTTGCCCATCCTCTAAAAACGACCATTCGGGCTTCTCTTTTGCCAAAACAGAATCTTTAAAAACAACGATACGGGCAATAGGATACACGTTGTTCTCTTCTAATGTTGTCATCAAACCTTCAATATCACCAATGAAATTCTGAGAAATATCATAGTACGGAGAATCCTCATCAGGTCTAAAAGTTAAATATCCATGATCATCTTTAATATCAATCACCATTGAATTCAAATCCGTGCTATTTAAGAGTTCAAGCAACGTCTCAAATCGTTGTCCACCAGCTGAATTACCAGTCACATAAATGCCTCTCACTCCATCGTCTGGATAAGGGAAATCGTAGCCAGAATCAAGGGGAAATCGCGGCAACATTTCAGGTAATAGCAAGCTCTCTTTTCCTATTTGCTTCAATGAATGATTTTTTGCTTGTTCGTTTGTCTCTTGCTCAGCCTGTACAAAAATTGGATTTACAAAGCTCATTATCAATATTAAGAGCACAAAAACCAATTTCTTCCCCATATGTCTCACTCATTTCTTTCTGGTTTTGTGGTCATACTTTAGCTTATGTACTAATCCTCATCTTTAGCATCCCAATCATCGGGAAGTGATTCATGCTCTGTTAAAAGCTGCTTTTTTAATTGATCAAGCTGTTCTTTATGACGTTGAAAGTAATCTTGATTAACAAGCCAATTTTCCCCGTCAAAATGAGCCTTCACATTCCCTTCTTGGATTTGCTGCTCTAAATAAGCTACAGGCAAATCCAAATAATTAGCAAGCTCCTTTAATGTCACAAACATGCTTCTTCCCCCTCTATATCGTTAACCCTATGATAGTGGAAGCACATGGAACAAAATCATAAAAAAATGAAGGATTGAACCAGCAAGAACAAATAAGTGCCAAATTGCATGATGAAATTTAAAACCTCTCCAAACGTAAAAGATCGTCCCAAATGTGTAGCAAACACCACCTGCAACTAACAGGATCATACCCGTTGTTGATAAGGTCGATACAATCGTACTCATCGGGATAATCGCAAGCCATCCCATCGCAATATAAAATAATGTAGATAAAAATAAGAAACGTTTTACGAAGAATACTTTAAAAATGACACCTATTGTCGCTACTCCCCAAATAACACCAAATAGTGTCCAACCTAGCGCACCTTGAACGACAATAAATAAAACAGGAGTATACGTACCTGCTATAAACAAATAAATAGAAGCATGATCAAAAATTTCAAATAAATCCTTCACTTTCCCAGGAGGAAAAGCGTGCACTAATGTGGATGATAAATATAACAAAAGCATTGTTACACCATAAATCGTAAAACTTACAATGTGTAAGGCTGAACCATATATCGATGAAAATACAATTAATAAAACAAGCCCAGCAACACTTAACAGTGCTCCTAAACCATGTGTAATTGCATTAGCGATTTCCTCTTGTTTCGTAAACGTATGTGTGGAGGCCATTTTTGTTTCACTCCTTTCATTACTATATTAACTATAACATAAAATGTGACGGAAAGCTGCGTAACAGTCTTTTCTTAAATGACTTACGCGTAGTCTACAATGGTATTATCTTTATCTAAAAGTGGAGTGTATTTTTTCAAACAAACGTGTAACGTAAGAAAACGACGTGCTTCATAAATCCACTTTCATCCACCGAAAATGTAAAAATTTCATTTGTCAAAAAGAATGTAAATCTATATAATAGAAAAAATACACTTTTTTAATAAAACGTAAGGAGGGATATGATGAGACATGTTACGTTAATGGATGTATATGAACATCCAATTACGCAAAAATATGTAAAGCGTTCTGGCATGGCTCATGCTATCGCTTGTGCCTACCATGCGTTTAAACTTTCCCATCAATATAATGTTGACGCGGACACCGCAACAAAAGCTGCATTTTTACATGATATCGGTCATTATACGTGGTATCGTAATGGCCAATGGGATTATGAGCTATACAAAGAAAATGATATTCATGCTATCAAAGGGGCAGAGCGGGCTCATAAATTACTTATACGTCTAGGAGAGCATCCGAAAAAGGCAAAGGAGATTGCTTTAGCCATTCTTTTTCATACAGATTCCTATTTACCTGGAGGTCGCTTGCAATTAAACCCTCTCCAACACGTTGTCGCATTAGCAGATGAAGCCGACGAAGAGCCAGGCGGAAATCATCATTACCGGAAAATTAGCGATGAACAAGCGAGAAAACAGCTCCAACACTTAGATCAGCAAATTGACCAGCTGCAAGGTGTCGCCCAAGGTTACTGAAAAGATCCCTTTTCAATGGGCACTTAAAAAGTTGTTTAAACTTTTCGGTGCCCTTTTCCATGTTAACAATGTCACTGCTTAAAAATGACAGAGTTAATCATCTCTTCTGACAACATCCCATTAATCCTTTCCAAAATGATTCCGTCTTCATCTATAACAAGGGTCGTTGGTATCCCTATCACTTCATATAGTTCCATTACATCTCCCTTTTCATCCATCAACGGATCAAAGGAAGCTCGAAAATAATCAAGGAACGGCTTCACCTCAGACTTACTTTGTTCCTGGCTTGTCAAATTAACAACTACTAATTCTCTACCTGCTTTCTTCAAGCGCTCGTCTAAAGTGACAATTAAAGGCATTTCCTCTTGACAAGGTGCACACCAAGTAGCAAAAAAATGTAAGACTATTCCTTTTCCTCTATAATCGTTAAGCGATACTTTCTTACCGGATAACGTATGTAGAGAAAATTCCTTCGCTTGTTGTCCAATTTGAACACCTGGTTTGACCATGTTTGCTACAGATTCCTCTAACTGCTGAAATGTTGATTGTGATTGGCTATACATAAAACCGACCACACATAATAATACGATGAGTGTAGCACGATAAAATATCTGTTTACTTTGATAGGTCATTCTCTCACCCCTCACTTGTTTGAGCTGTTATAATGAAACGTATGTCCCAATTTTTGAAATCATGCAAATAAGTAAAGGAGATTTTGAAATGGCATTGTTACAGCTTATCCAAATGTGTGCAACCCTTCTGCTAGCTAGCTATATCATCTTTCTTTCCCTTTATTCCTTATCAGTAGACGTAATCTTCTTCGCGTTAATAAGTTTAAATTTGCTGTTATGGATTTTACGCCTTAGAGATAAGCATAAACAACAATGAAACAACCTATACAAAAGTAAGCTCTCTCTAGGCATTTGCACTCTGTTTTGGTATGATTTGTTTATGGAATTATAGAAAGGATGGACAAAATGAAAACAGTATTTTCTGGAATACAGCCGAGCGGAACATTAACATTAGGAAATTATTTAGGTGCGATGAAGCACTTTGTCGATATGCAGGAAGATTATAACTGTTATTTCTGTATCGTGGACCAACATGCGATTACCGTTCCACAAGATCGCCTACAGCTAAGAAAGAATATTAAAAGCCTAGCAGCATTATATTTAGCAGTTGGAATTGATCATCACAAATCGACTTTATTTATCCAATCTGAAGTACCTGCACACGCTCAATTAGGTTGGATTATGCAATGTGTTTCATACATAGGTGAGCTTGAACGAATGACACAATTTAAAGATAAATCTGAAGGAAAAGAAGCTGTATCTTCAGCCTTGCTAACATATCCTCCATTAATGGCCGCTGATATTTTGCTATACCAAACTGATATCGTTCCTGTTGGAGAAGACCAAAAGCAACATCTTGAGTTGACTCGTGATTTAGCTGAACGTTTTAACAAAAAGCACAATGACATTTTCACCATTCCTGAAGTGAAGATCCCTAAGGTTGGTGCCCGAATTATGTCATTAAACGACCCATACAAGAAAATGAGTAAATCAAACCCTAATCCAAAAAGCTACATCTCTATGCTAGATGACGAAGCAACGATTACGAAAAAAATAAAAAGTGCCGTAACAGATACAGAAGGCACCATACGCTTTGACAGAGAAACAAAACCAGCTGTCTCGAATTTATTAACCATTTATTCATTATGTACAGGTATCGAAATCAGCGAACTAGAAGCAACGTATCACGGAAAAGGATACGGAGAATTTAAATCCGATTTAGCTGCAGCTGTTGTTCAAGCGTTAAAGCCGATCCAAGACCGATATTATGAACTAGTTCATTCTGATGAATTAGACGATATTCTTGATCACGGAGCGGAAAAGGCGAACAAAGTTGCCACTAAAATGGTGAAAAAAGCGGAAAGAGCAATGGGGCTAGGAAGATAACTAGCATACATTCGAACAAGGCCAATGAAAAAAGTTTGCTTTTTAACTTTTTGGTGCCTTTTAAATAATAAGCGAAACCGTTGCCTGTTTTGCTCGCTTGATACGAGTGAAGCCATTACTTATCAAATGGAAGGTACTGAAAAAGTCGATTTATACTTTTTCAGTGGCCTCCATTCAAACGAAAAGGGGTACCAAAAGGCTTTTTAACCTTTGGTACCCCTTTATTAACAATTTGTTTATGATTAGTAACCTGCATTACGCTTCATTATTTTCCCTACGAAAAATGATAAACCTAATGTTCCCACTAAGATTACAACCGTTAAAATTTGCATGACTGCATAAGCAAATCCATCCATATCATAAGCTCTCCCTTCACCGATCGTCCTTCTTATTATTATAGGAGAGTTCATAAATCATGTAAATATTTTATGTCCAATAAATTTGAACGATTTCCAAACACTATTTAACCCTTTCATTCTGCTCCAATTCCCATAATTTCTCAAAAAAAGCTTGTCCCTTTACCATTGCTTCACATAATGACTCATGTTGTTTGCTCCAGCCGTCCTTAATCTCTGCATACAATTGAGTCCAAGCATCTTCTCGATTCAACATTTGAATCCTAACATAATCCTGAGGGCACCATTCTGTGTACCAATAACGTACCTCTGCATCCGTACCTGTAGAATATAATTGATCTAACGTCATATACAAAAGCTGTTTTAACTGGCGCTCTTTACGCGTTAGCCCTTTTAATTCATGAGGATGCGGTGAAAGAATATGATACTCCTTTTCTACTGCCTCTTCTAATGAAAATCGTTTGATGCTCTCCTGTTTTAATTTCTCATAAACTGCCTGCTCTTGTCTTGGTGTTAAGCGACTTTTACGAATTGGTGTTTTATAGCCCATAGTATCAATTACGATTATTCGTACACCATCAGTCGCAATAAAACAGTAATCAAGCTGGATTCGTGACATATTTTTGCGTAAGTAACTTTGATGATGGACATACGCCAACAAGTCTTCAGGTAACTCCAGTAATTGATTTTCAATGTAATCAAACAAATTACGATTTATCCATACTAATATGGCTTGATCTAATACTTCTATTCGGTCATCACTACGCCATTCATGAAACTCACACACATTATAGCCATTCTCCTCACCTTCAAACCAATTAACCCATACATCACGGATATGGACCATCATAGCCATAGCCCTCCTTACTGTAAACTTTTGTATCCACAGTATAGGCAGAGCTCAACCAGTTTATTCCACTGGATTCATAATTTCATCTCTTACCTTCGCTTCTTAACTCTTTTTCTCCATGAAATTTCATACGTAATGCTCAATAAAATGAGAATAAGTCCAATTAAAAAAACATATAACTCGACCCGACGAATGATAAATGATACGTACATTGAAAATTCGTAGCCAGTCGTTAATAAATTTAAATAGGCAACTAACGAAATTCCACCGATCACAGCGAAGACAAAACCTAAAATGAGAAAAAACAATCGAATCATTTTTTCACCTACTTTTTAATTTTTATCCGAATCCATCACCTCTCCTTTAATGACAACACCTTCATCGTACTGTTATAAAATAAAAGGAACACTTATATAAAGAAATAGCATCAACTGTTAGCATATTTTTCGTTGTTGTATATTTGCTTGCTGCAGACTCAATTAATTTAAATCCTACATAATAGCCTAACCAAAGTGGAACACCTTTGTTTGGATCACCATACAGTAAAGTGTGATATGATTTTCTTCCTTCCTTATAAAGGGACGGTTTTAAAAAATGATCAAACCACCCAATTGAAGAAGCTTCATCATAGTATCGTGTCCACACAGCACATTCCTGTTTTCCTAGCTCTTCTTTAACAGCCCATTCTGCAAGTCCCTCCATACAGATTGACTCTAATAATGTCATTTTCTCTTCATTTTCCTTTGTATATGCTAGCCGACACACATGGTGATATTCATGAATGGTTAACGCTCGTAACTGTTCTTTTGTTATTGTTGGCTTTATTAATAAAACGATGGCATGTGATAATGTGATACCTGTTTTTTCACCCAATTGCTTTAGTAATGGTGGTGGTTCATTGATAAGAGGTAATAAATATATTTTACAAGCGGGTCCATCCCATTTTTTCCGTAACCGTTCATACTCTTGTTTCACAATTGACCAAGGGTGTAGTTGTAACCACGTACTGAGATCCTCCTCACTTACCGGTTGATCTGGAGTAAACAACCCTAATTGCCATAAATAAGTTTGAAGACTATCAACATCATCGGTTTGGAACAATGAACATAACGGTTCAATGAACCACTTTTGTTGTCGATTCATCGTATCTCCAGAGCTTTTCACGTATGCTTGTAACCATTTATCCGTACGTATGACTCCCATGCAACACCCTCCCTAGTTCTACTATATGAGACAACACTTTAAATTGAACCATTAGTTAGACGAATTCTTCTTAAATGTATTGGAATATTCATAATTAATGAACGAAAAACTTCAATTGCGAATAAACTAAAGAAAGACGTTTGCTAGAAGTAGGTGAAAACATGGAAGATAACGTACAAAGAATGATCCTATTAGTCGTAATCCTATTCATTATCTTTAGTTTTTTAACAGGATTTGATGTTACAAACGATACGGAAGTTGACAACGGTGCCTTAGATCCAGCAAGCCCATTACTACTTTATGATCAACCTTAACGAACCACTGAGGAGGGGGTTTATATGTATCAGAATGGTCCACCTCATTACAACCCCTATAATGCTAATCAACAGTATTACTACAATCAGCAATCACAATCGACGCCACCGCCATTTCAACCTCAGCAGGCTTCAAATCAAAACAACAAAAAAAAGCCACAACTATCGCCGAACACGCTCGCAGTTGTAACTGCTCTGTTAACAAATGCATTAACCGTTCAATCAGTATTAATCGATAAAGATAAAACGATCCAAGTTTTATTAGAAGGCTCATTACATGCTCCAAAAAAATCAGAACTCGACATTCTCATTGATCAAGTACGTGATGTACCAGTAGGAGACTTTATTAACTCACTGCTAAATCAAGAAAAATAGAAGC
The DNA here is from genome assembly GCF_000513115.1 of Halalkalibacter hemicellulosilyticusJCM 9152. Taxonomy (GTDB): domain Bacteria; phylum Bacillota; class Bacilli; order Bacillales; family Bacillaceae_D; genus Halalkalibacter; species Halalkalibacter hemicellulosilyticus. Next base: position 93,272 of record NZ_BAUU01000017.1, on the reverse strand, counting down.
TATGCGTGTTTTGTCTATTCACACGCATAGCTTTGAGTATTTAATCTTGATTACCGATTTCTTTTTTGTTCAAATGCCATCGTCCATTCATAACGCCCTTCTTCATTCTTCCACTCATATTTCAAAATCGCTGTAAACAAATTTCCTTTTTTACTTTTTAAGCCCTTCACCTTCACTTCTCCATGTTTCAAGATTGATTTAACCATCGTTTTTGTCGGCTTCTTTTTTAAAGCAGCTAAGTAACGATCGTTTTTCCAAATGACAAAGGTACAGCCGTTTTTCCAATTGCTGCATCCAAACCCCTTTTTCCCTTCAACAACTTGGTGGTTGCACCTCGGACATGCACCTAAAGTTTCATTTGCCTTCAATGTAGAAGCTTGCTTTCTAATAACCACACCCTCAGATTGCTTCATTCGATCAACCATTTGTCCAGTTAGCTTTGTAATAAACGTTAAAAAAACATCTTTATGTAAACGATTTTTCTCAATTTCCGATAATGCTTTCTCAAGTCTACCGGTAAAATGTAAATCAAATAATTCTTTAATTGGCAACGTTTCAACTAGTTTTCCACCTAACTCCGTGCACGTTATATTCTTCCCTTTAAACGTAATATAGCCGACTTTTTTTAATTTTTTGATCGTATCGGCTCTTGTTGCAGGAGTCCCGATGCTGTAACCACTTAATATGGAATCAAGCCATTCATTCTCCTCTCGGCCTTCCTCAGAACTCTCTACATGTTTCCCACATGTTTCCATTAACTTCAATAACGTCTTTTCCGTATGTGGCTTTGGTGCTTTCGTTTGTTTCTTTTCGACAACTACTTTCTGTAGGAGGACGTCTTCGTTTTCGTGAATCATCGGTAGCATGACATCCTTTGATTCATAGTCCTCGACCTCCTTCCAACCTTTTTCTAATTGAACCTTTCCTTTTGCTCGAAAATAACCATCAATCTGTTCATAAGGTTCTAGCTTAATCAACGTTTCTTCATAAATAGCTACTGGCATAAATTGCATAAGGAATCGATTTCTTATTGATTCATAAACGACCTTTTCCTCTTGTGTGAACGATTTAGGGATGACATATGTTGGAATAATTGCACTGTGACTTTCTACTTTCGCATTGTTAAAAATTCGTTTCGACTGATGAAAGTTCAATTTATATTCATAAGGCAATCCTGCTTTCAACGTTTGCAAAACTTTCGCCGTCTTTTGTTTTAAACTCTCATCCAATGCAACACTAGCAGTCCTCGGATACGTAATCCACTTCTTCTCATATAGTTGTTGGGCAACTTTTAACACTTTATCAGACGTCCACCCGCGATATTTACTCGTTATGTAACCTTGCAAATGAGTTAAATTAAATAAAGGAGGAGCGTATTCCCTTTTTTGCTTGACATCCTTCTTCACAACCTTTGCCCTTTGCCCTTGAAGCAACGCAGCTAATTGATCTAACTGTCTCCGCTCCTTAAACGTATTTGACTTCATATAATAATCCGCTTCAAAATGATCGTTGCTTGCCGTTTGACAATATGCTTTCAACTTATAATAATCTTCTGGCTGAAAATACGCTATTTCTTGATCTCGATCATAAATGATCTTTAGTGTCGGCATAAGCACGCGACCGACATTGAGAGCCCCCTTTCCCGCTCCTTTCTGATAACATAACGTTGCAACGGACGTTAAATTAATACCTAACAACCAATCTGCCCATTGTCGACTTAACCCTGCATCACGCAAAGGACTTAACTCACTGTTATCTTTTAACTTTAATAACCCTGCTCGAACTTCTTCCACTGTCCATTCATTTAATAACAGACGATACACCTTTTTTCTAATTCCTATTTTCATAAGGATTGTATCTGCAATTAATTGACCTTCTCGATCATAGTCACACGCAGAGATGACCTCTACTACATCTGTTCGGGAGAGTAAGCGTTTAATGAGCATAAATTGCTTATAAGAGCCCTGCCTTCGATCTCTTTTTACTTTATATTGAAATGTTGGTGGTATAAATGGAAAGTATTCTAACTTCCAAGATGCCTTTTCTTCGTCATAATCTTTCACATCATAGAGCTCGAGTAAATGTCCGTAGGCCCATGTAATAATATATCCATTCCCTTCATAATAACCGTCTTTACGTCCCTTTATGTGAAGCGCATCTGCTATATTTCTCGCGACAGAAGGCTTTTCTGCAATAATGACCTTCATCTTATCGCACCCTTTCAATAATCTTTCCACAGAGTCTATGTTAGAACACTTCTTTTTGAAATTCTACTTTTATTCAAAATAAACATGTGAAGCCACTGAAACAGGTAAAACCAAACTATTTCATTGCCTTTATAAAACGAATTAGTTACATTTTCACTGAAAGAAATGGTAGTATTAAATCAATTAATCATACCTACTAACATGACTAAAGGAGATTTGTATGTCAACTCTACATCAAAAAGCCCCATTGTCTACATATACCACCTTTAAAAGACAAGAATGGGCAAATTTATCAGAAGCAACGAAGGAAATCTTATCAGACGATGAAAGAACAAAAATCGGAAGTATCGATCAAACAATATCTGCTGATGAAGTGGCGGATGTTTATTTACCACTTTCCCAGCTTCTTTATTTGAATATGGAGCAAGCGTTATCATTACATAGTAAGACGAATCGTTTCCTTCAGAAGCAAACAAAAAAAACACCATATATTATTGGCATTGCTGGAAGTGTATCAGTTGGAAAAAGTACGACTGCTAGACTATTACAGGCGCTCATTAAACGGTGGCCATCAAAGCCTTCGGTTGAACTTATTACAACGGATGGATTTCTTTATCCGAATGCCATTTTGCAAGAGAAGAATTTAATGAAAAGAAAAGGATTTCCCGAAAGCTATGATATAGAGCGACTCATTCACTTTTTATATGATTTGAAATCTGGCACGTCTTGCATCAAAGCACCTTTATACTCTCATTTGACGTATGACGTATTGCCAGATACTCATCAAACGATTGAAAGCCCTGACGTCGTCATCATTGAAGGAATTAACGTGCTCCAAGTGAATAAGAAAAATCAGCATATTCCTCATGTCTTCGTGTCTGATTTCTTCGACTTTTCTATTTATGTCGATGCTGATGAGCGCGATATCCAAGCTTGGTATATTGAACGCTTCAAACTTTTACGAAATACCGCGTTTCAAAAATCCGAATCTTATTTTCATCAATATCGCGATCTAAGTGATCAAGAAGCGGAAGAAATTTCAAGAGGAATCTGGCAATCGATCAATGCCATAAATCTTGAAGAGAACATTAGACCTACCCGACACCGTGCCGATATGATTTTAAAAAAAGGCGCAGGTCACAAAGTAAAAGAAGTCCGACTGAAAAATTTATAGTGAGGTTGGGACAAAAGTGTTTTCATAAATAAGAATCCGCATAAATACATGGCAGTGAAAATAAGCCGCTCTTAAATTATACTTCGCTTTCCGCGGGAAGCTGGTGAGCCTCCTCGTGTAGCAAGATGCCACTGAAAACGTACAAATCGACTTTTACAGTACCTTTCATTTGAACAGCAATGGCCACACTCGTATCAAGCTACCCAAAATAGGTAGCGGTTTCGCTCATTGCTTAAGGGGCACCAAAAAAGTTAAAAAACTAACTTTTTTGGTGCCCTCTTCACTCTCTCTACACAGCAAATCTATATGACGATTAAGAGACCCATCCAAAATAAGATAAAATTCGATAGAAGAAGGAATTCGAATCTTCTTCACTTTCCTCTCCTTCTTCTATTATAACGTCTTCATCGCTCTTTTTTGTCTCGACTAATTCTAATATAGAAGACATTAACCGGTTATTATTCTCATCAACCACACGTAATAACCCTGAATCGTTTACATATACGTTGGACTTCTCGCCCTTTTTTTGGACGTAATGAACATCATCGTTTAATTGAAAAATCTTTTTCGTATCCGTTTTGAATTTTTCGCCGGCCTCTAACGTATGCAATTCATAAGAATCAAAACCATAATCTAATAACATAGCTGTATCCTCATATGCATGTGAAGCAGATGGAGAGTTTAACGTAACGGCTATTAATTCCATGCCATCTCGCTCAGCAGAAGTTACTAATGTATAACCAGATTTTCGAACAAATCCATTTTTTACTCCTGTTGCCCCCTCATAATCCCACAGCATTCGATGATGGTTATAGATTGTCGTTTCCCATCCTTCTCCTTTCCATTCCATTTCCTTCATAGCTACAATTTCACGAAAAAGTTCATTCTCCAACGCATATTGCGTAATCTTCGCCATATCGTATGCTGTTGTGATATGATTCTCATCAAATAACCCATGTGGGTTTGTAAAATTCGTTTGACTTACCCCAATTTCATCATGAATAAAACGATTCATTTCCAGCGCAAAGGCTTCCTCACTACCTGATATATGATGAGCAATGGCTGTTCCCGCATCATTACCTGAGTTAATAAGTAACCCTTGAATTAACGTTAATAAAGAAACCTCTTCATCTTCTACTAAATATACTCTAGTTCCAATCACTTCTGTTGCTTCTTTCGGTACCACAACTATATCATCTACATTTCCTTTTTCAATGGCTACGATCGCCGTTACGATCTTTGTAATACTAGCCGGATACATCTTCTGTTGACTATCCTGGTCATACAAAATATTACCGCTTGTCGCATCAATTAAAACAGCTGTCTCACTATGTAATGAAGCTAGTTCTTCACCATAGATAGGTAAAGGTATAAACAAATAATACATAGTTAGAAAACAAATAAACAACTTACTAAATCTCATACTTTCCTCCTATTCATCATAATCCTATTCAATATTATAAAGGATTAATGTTACAATTCGATATCATTCTAGTTACGAATAAGGGAAAATAGGTATATATAACTACTTTTATGATATTTCGAAAGTATTTCATCATTCGTTACACAAATGTAAGATATTAAGCTCAGCTTTACAGCTACTAGTAATCTAGCAACTCAAACTATGCAAATGGAAAATAACTCCTAAAGAAAAGCTACTATTTTTTTGTTAGGTTAGTAGACGAACAACTTTTAGGAGGTATTACACAATGAAAAAAATGCTTATGACAGTATGTACAACAGCCATGATCTTTATTGGCACACAAGGAGTACAAGCACAAACAACACATGAGGTCGTATCAGGAGATACTCTTTATCTATTAGGTCAAAAATATGGTGTTTCTGTTCATGATATAAAAAAAGCTAATAGTAAACAGTCTGATATCATTTATATTGGAGAACACTTACACATTCCTGATAGTATATCATCGGCCGAGAGAGACTTATTAGCGCGACTTGTTCACGCAGAAGCACAAGGGGAGCCTTATGCTGGTAAGGTCGCCGTTGCAACAGTTGTTTTAAATCGTGTGGATCATGATGATTTCCCAAATTCGATATACAATGTCATCCATGAAGTCGCGCCATCTGGACACTATGCCTTCTCTCCAGTACAAAATGGACACATTAATCGTTCTGCTGATGATGAGGCAAAACGTGCAGTCGATGAAGCTCTAGCATTTAGAGGGCAAGGGGCTGGATCACTATTTTTCTATAATCCAGATATCGCAACTAATCATTGGATTGCAACACAGACCGAAACAACTAGAATTGGAAATCACGTATTTGCAAAATAACTTTTAGTACTCAGAAATTCTTTCATGAAGGTCACTGAGAAAGTCCATTTCTTTTTCAGTGATCTTCTTCTTTTTTTGATAGTTTTCCATAAATCGGTCATCTTCATGAAAATTAAAGCCTTTCCATTGATTTTCTTCATTATTTTGTCATAATAATAGTGTAGAAAAAGTAAAGCTGAGGGGATTAGCTATGGATACAGATAAAATCGATATGAATCAATTAAAAAAGTTCAAACATGAAGTGACAAGATTTATGATGGCGTATAAGTTTGCTCTTGATAAAATGGATACAAAAATCGATATTTTAAAGCAAGAATTTGAATATATTCATGAATACAATCCAATCGAACATGTTAGCTCTCGTTTAAAATCACCAGAAAGTCTGTTAACAAAAATCCAACGCAAAAAAATTCCTCTTTCCTTAAACGGTATTAAAGAACAAGTACATGACATTGCTGGCATACGAATTACTTGTTCATTTCTATCAGATATTTATACGATCAGTGATATGATACAACGTCAAAAGGACCTTCAAGTTATAGAGATGAAAGATTATATTGCAAGTCCAAAACCAAATGGATATCGTAGCCTTCACCTCATTGTTGAAGTACCTGTATTCATGTCTGATCGGGAAATTCATGTTTACGTAGAAGTGCAAATACGTACAATCGCAATGGACTTTTGGGCTAGTTTAGAGCATAAGATTTTTTATAAATACAACAAAACGATCCCAACCCGACTAGTTAATGAATTAAAAGAAGCAGCTGAATCAGCATCAGCATTAGATTATAAAATGGAAACGATTCATAAGGAAGTAACGAATATTAAAGCAGCTCAAGATGAAGAAGAATCGTTAAGGTCTCTAAACTGGAATAATGAAACGTTTAAACTACCTTCTGGATTATTGCAATCCATTCTAGGTGGAGAGAAACCTTCATCGTAATCCAGAACATTTCTGATGTGACTTGCAAAATGAGTCGATAGTGTCACGTTACAGAATACGAAAAACTACAAGCTTGGCAGTTAAATCAATCGTTACAGTACCTTCTTCAAATGACTCCTTGCAATTTTATAGTAATCATATATCTCCTTTACATTACCTTTACATTCCTTTGATACAATCAACCTATTGTATCAAAGGGGGTATTTAGAAATGAGTAAAAAGAATCACAAAAAAGAACACTTCTTTCATTCTTTCTGGAAAAAAGTGAATTTACGTTTACGATTGCTTATTCTCTTATTTTCATTATTAACCATTTCAGTCACTTCAGTAGGTCTTGTTTCTTACATTCTCGCTGAACGAACAACTTTAGCTTCGATGGAAAATCGACTAGAAAGAGAGACTGAGCTAATTGGACATATTGCAGAAAACCTACATTTTTTGTATGTAAGTGATCAGGACTATTTTATGCAGCTTCTTAATATTAATATTAGAGAGCAGCATGAAACCTTTTTAAAGGAAGGAATCGAGGCCGACTTTCTTTATGTGTCTGAGAATAACGTGTTTCCATTTAACGTGAGTGAAACTACACTGCCGTCTATCACTCAAGATATCATTTCTAGAATAAGCGATTCGCCTAACGGACTCATCCATACCGAGTTAGATGGAATAGACTATACGATTACGTTTCGTGAGATGAGTGAAGTTAATGGTACTTATGCGATTATCATTCCAAGACATTCATATATGGCACCTGTTCATCGCATGTCTCAGCTATCTACCATTGTAGGCGTTACGATTATTATCATTGCGACACTACTAATGTTACTATTTGTACGGACGATTACTAGACCTTTAACTATTTTGCAACAGACAATGAGAACAGTAAGAGATGGGGATTTGCAACAAACACCCTTCATAAAAACAACGATTCCAGAAATCTTATCTTTACATAAAAGTTATATCGCCATGATTCAGCATATGCGTTCGATCGTAACAGACTTAAAAAGAACTACGCATGACTTAGAGTTAACAGGAACACAACTAAGCACCTCTTCGGAAAATTCCCTTACATCAAGTCAGCAATTAGTTGAATCTATTCATATAGTCAAAGAAGGCGCTGAACAAACTGCCATTAGCTCTGAGAGCAATTTAACTAATCTTAAACAAATGAAACAAAAGGTTGAAAAAATGCTCCTTAAAATGGAACAATTAGCGAATCAATCTAATGAAGTTGGAGATTCAGCTAAAAACGGAGAAAAAACCGTCGCTAGCCTCATCCAAACGTTTCATACTTTTCTAGGTGATTTCACTCAATTAACGCAAACGATTAAAGATGTGAAGCAACATTCCTCTTCGATTATGAATGTCGTTGATTTAATAAATGAAATGGCCGAACAAACGAAATTACTAGCATTAAATGCGACGATCGAAGCAGCTCGAGCTGGGGATGCTGGCAAAGGATTTGCAGTCGTAGCAACAGAAGTTCGCAAGCTTGCTGAACAATCTTCTAAGGCAACTGAACAGATTTCAGACTCCATCTCCAATATGGAAGCAAAAACACTCGAAGCGAATAATGAGTTTAATCAAATGCTAGAAAAAACAAAATCGAACTTAAAGATGGCCAACAGTTCCAAACAGTCATTAGACTCTCTTATGCAAGAGATCTCATCAGTGGGTAACAACCTTGAACAAATGAAACAGGAAGTAGAACAATTTAATCATTTACTACCAGCTTTAGAACAAACATCGCATAGTTTAACATCAATCTCGCAAGAAACATCTGCCAGTTCAGAAGAAATGATGGCTACGAGTGATGAACAAATCCAACAAGTACAGGCTACTCATCAAATTGGTTTAACATTAACAGAGTTATCGTCATCGCTTTCTAAACTAACAAAACAATTTAAAGTGAGTGATTGATAAATCTAAACTTCCGAGAAATAAACCGATACTCAAACTAAGTTTATTGAGAAAGTTTACCTTTTCAAGTGACTAGTTTTATTCCATATATCCTTCATCCCCCTTTTGTACGATAACGTATTAAGAGGGGGAATTTTTCCATGCACTGTAAAAGATTACACCCAAACTTTTACCATGATCTTTCTTTATGAAGGGGTTTATTTTAGATTTCGGGATTGCGTCTTACTTATCATCATTTTATCATTTCGGCAAATGCCTATTGACTTTTTAGTTAGTCGCCATTATGGTTAATTACATAAGTAACTAACCAATGAACGAAGGTGAGAACATGTCAAACAGCTTCGAGGACGACAAGCCCCTGTTTCAGCAAATTGCGCAAAGGATCGAGGAAAGTATTCTAGATGGGTCAATAGCAGAAGGAGAGCGTATTCCTTCTACAAATGAATTGGCGAAGTATTATCAAATTAATCCAGCAACTGCTGGAAAAGGCATTAATCAATTAGTCGATCAGTCGATTATTTTTAAAAAGCGAGGGATTGGGATGTTCGTTACAGATGGTGCACGATCGATAATTTTGCAGAAACGGAAGGATGAATTTTACGATGAGTACATTGTTCCATTAAAAGCCGAAGCGAAGAGAATTGGCATTTCTATCGAAGCTTTACTTACACTTATTGAGGAGGATGAAGAAGCATGATTACCTTTAAAAACGTATCAAAATCATATGATAACAAGGTTGCTCTTAACGAAATTCACCTTGAACTTGAGAGAAACAAAATATACGGATTGCTCGGTCGAAACGGCGCTGGGAAAACAACGATGCTCCAGCTTTTATCTGGTCATACTTTACCAGATAAAGGAACGATTTTAATTAATGGCGAAGAGCCTTTCAATAATAAGAAAGCATTAGATCAAATTTGTTTCGTTAGTGAGAGTGGGAATTTTAAACAACGCCTCAAAATTAAACATGCGCTTAAAATTGCTTCCTACTACTATCCAAAATGGTCAAATGATGTCGCGATTCGATTACTTGACGTATTTGAGCTCAACCAAAATTTAAATGTTAAAGGGTTGTCAAAAGGAATGGAATCAGCTTTAGGTATTATAATCGGTCTTGCTAGTCGATCTCCACTTACGATCTTTGATGAGCCTTACATTGGACTAGATGCTTCCTTACGCTACACATTTTATGACATCTTACTCGAAGAATATGAACTTGAGCCAAGAACGATCATTTTATCTACCCATTTAATTGATGAAGTAAGTGACTTATTCGAAGAGATTATTTTAGTAAAAGATCAGCAAATTTTATTACACGAGACGGCAGAGCAATTAAAAGCAAAAAGCTTGAAGGTTAGTGGTCCTAAAACGTTGATTCAGGCTTTTTGTAAGAATAAACATGTTTTGTACCAATCCGAAATGATGGGCAAACAGACAGCCATTTTATATGGGGATGCAACGATAACCGATGCTAAAAAAGCCGGTATTGAAGCTGAGCATTGTCACATTCAAGAATTAATGGTTCATTTGACGACAAAAAAGGAGAGAAAGCCTTATGTATCGTGATATTCGAGCAAATATTTATTTCCTTTATAATGATTTTCGTTTTTCATTCATTGTATTTTGGTCTATCTTTACAGCTAGTGTATTACTATTATTTACTTTGTCGCTTTCGTTCTCGCTTGAAACAACGATCATTATTTCACCAAGTATAGCCATTTTTTTCTTCTGCGGCTTCTCTGGTTACTTAACGGTAAAAGACAGCTTCCCATTTATGATCAAAATGGGATCAACGCGTTCTGGTTTTGTTGTTAGCGTCATGTTGTTTAATCTCATTTTGTCACTATTCATGGCAACCGTTTCGCTTATTATGACTGAATTGATATCCTTATTCAATCGTATAACGCTCAACGATCACTTCCAGCTATATACAACGATTCAATTAACAACGTTAAACGACACATGGATTTACACATTACTTCTTGACTTCTTTGTGTGCTTTTTCTTACTAACAGCTTTTCTACTAATAGGTTCTCTCTTCTATCGGTTCGGCTTAATTGGCGGTGGAAGTGTGTTAGCAATTGTTCTTATTATTAACCTAATAGCGAACGTTAGACACTGGTTAATGGGCTTCTTTCTAGAGTTTCAGGAGTACATGATCACTATTAACTTTGTGAACAGCATTCTCTTTCTAGTTATTGTCATGATCACAACCTGGCTTATCCTCCAAAAAGCTCCAACTACTTCAAAACTTATACGTTAAAGCAGATTGGTAATACGTGATATTTTTTATATGAGCATGTTCAAAAAGTACATGTTTAGAATATGAACAAGATGGGAACGAACAAATTATATGTAACCATATGGGAGGTAATAAAGATGGAACTAACTGTATATTTAGCTGGCCAAATTCATGATCATTGGCGTGAAGAGGTCATTCAAAAAGCAAAGGAACAAAATCTACCCTTAACATTTGTTGCACCGCAAACGAACCATGAGCGCTCTGACCGTGTCGGTGAGGACATATTAGGAGAGCAACCTGGGAATGTTTACCGTGATGACGCAGCATCTGATATAAATAATTTCCGAACCGAGGTCCTTATGCAAAAATCTGATATCGTCATTGCATTATTCGGAGAAACGTACAAACAATGGAATACAGCAATGGATGCTACAACAGCGATTAACATGAACAAACCAACGATCATTATTAGACCTAAATCACTAGTTCACCCCTTGAAGGAACTAGCTAACAAAGCAAATGTAACAGTAGAGACTATTGATCAAGCATTAGAAACGATCAGTTATATTTTTGAATAAAAAAAATCACGGTTGCAGTCTCATACCGTAGACAAAACGCTTCTGAGAAATGATTCTCAAAGGCATTTTTACGCAACTTCGTTTATTTTCTGTTAGTGACACTAGAGAGTGAATGTTCCTCCAGTGTCAATTGGCTAGCCTTCATTACTATTTTTTACTAATCAAAGCGGACGGGATAGGTGGGACAACTCCTGCAGGAGGAAGGGCAAGTGGAAATCCACCGGCGCAGCCGATTAATTCCACACCCTCCTGCGGAAAGCGTGCCCCCCATCCCGGTAGCGGGTTAGAAGCGATAAATTGTGGTAAATCTCTAAAAATCAAAAGCACTGAAAAAGTTAATTTGCTACTTTTTCAGTGTCCTCATATTTTTCACCTATTTTAGATAATATAACGTAAATCAGGAAACAATATGCTTGATAAAATACAAATGAAGGTGAGGTTTGTTAACATGAGTAAACATTCAAAATCGAAACGTAACATGATTGAAAGCAAGGATGCTGTTCAGCCTGCAAATAGAAAAGAACGTACAACGATCTCTAAAATGACGAGAGGAAATACTACTGCTGATAAGGAATAGAAAATGTTCCTAAGAAGGTGTCTGTTCCCTAACACGGTCAGGCACCACTTCTTTTTCACTTTGCTCCACGATACTGTCCTGTCCGCAGTTCTAACGTGTATTCTTCTAATTCAGGCATACTCATTTCTTTTGCTCGCTGAATCGCCAATTCTACATCGTATGGAACACGCATAAATTGAATGGAAAATACCCCTTCTTCTAATTGATCAGGTATTCCCTCTACGATCACATATGATGCTTGCACTTGATCAAGGGGGTTTCCGACACTCCCTACATTCATAATCGTCTGACGTTTATGATGCTCAATGTATGCATTATGAATATCTCCATAAATAATGATGTTCGGTTCTGTTTCCCCCGCAATATTTGCTGTTAATTCACTATTTCGAAACAAACTCATGCGATCATCAATCGCGTCCCAAGGTTGAATTCTCTCATAGACACTTCTTGGAGAAGCATGAAACAAACGAATCAGTTGACCACTTAACCAAAACTCATATGAATGAGGGAGGCTACGTAAATATTGAAAGTCCTCATCTGTTAATTGTTCCTGATGCCACTTAATCACTTCATAATCAGTTGGTTTAGTGATAAAGTCATCCCAGTTCCCCATGACTACATAGTCACAATGCTGTTTAATTAAGTCAACTGACTTTTTTGATTCGGGACCTTTCCCAACCAAATCACCAAGACAGATGATCTCATCTATTGATCGTATTCCTATGTCCTCTAATACAGCCTCAAGTGCTGGGATGTTTCCATGAATATCAGACACAATCGCTAAACGCTTCATTTGGACCTCCTCACTTAAACTTCTTTGTTGTATGATTAATGACTATGAATATACACTTTTCGTTATCTAACGTCAAAGTCCTGCTTTTCCTAACTATTTTTCCTCAAATAAAGGTTTCATTTCATGATATAGGGAATATATGTAGTAGAAAACCAATTCATCCAAGGAGGGATGGAAATGAGTTATAACCGTACACGTATTGAGCGCATTCGTACCAACTATGTCAATCGCCTTACCTCCTCAACAGGAGTCCAAGCTGTTGAAGAGATTGAAGCGACACGACCAATGGAAAATGGAACCAAGCACCCCGCCGATAACTTTATCCTTTCCTACGAACGTTATTACCGGGCTTTACAAGATTTAAAAGACGAATTTAAACAATTTTACCACCATGAACAAGAGCTCAAAAAAGCCATAGAACAGCTAAATGCGAATGATACCTTTATTTTTCAAACAGAGCAGCTTATTCATAAATTTAACAAAGCTATTACGGCTCTTTCTCAATATGATCGTGTTGCAGGGACTTGTCATACTGAGGCAATCCATAACATTTTACAGCAATATGATGAGCCTTTTTCAGAAATAGGGCTGCACATTAACGAAGACAATCATTTAACGCTAAACCCTATGAAGCTATTACATTATTTAACAAAATCAAAAAATACAGCGACTGATCTCATTAGCAAATTTAAATCACTCATTTTAAAAGAATACTATTCATTCCTAAAAGTGAAGCCTGCTCGAACTAAAATGGAGCATGCTTATGATCCCCCTAAACTGCAAACAAAAGGATTGATGATCGAGGAGCAACGTTGACCAACCGTTTATGAATCGCTATGCTTGTTAAAGAAAACCAATTAAGATTATATTGATGAAAGAGGTACGATTCATGGAAGTGATTGTTTCACATGTAAATTTAGATTTTGACGGACTTGCCTGTATGTTAGCCGCTAAGAAGCTTCATCCAAATGCGATCGTCGCTCTAACGGATAAGCAGCAAGCCTCCGTCAAATCATTTCTAGCTATATATCGGGATAAGCTGTCCTTTTCTGCCTATGAGCACGTTCAATGGGACGAGGTCACCACCTTTATCCTCGTCGATGTGTCATCACTTAGCAGAACAGGGGTACCAATTAATCAGCTACAAAATTACAGAACGATTATTTATGATCATCACCATCCAAAGCAAGCTGATGATACAAATGGGCATCAAATCATTAAGCCATATGGAGCTGCCATTACGATTTTTATTGAACTGATGATGAAACAACATATCCAATTATCCCCGTTCGAAGCAACTTTATTCGGACTCGGATTGTATACTGATACGGGAAACTTCACATACCCACAAACGAGAACGGAAGATTTACAAGCTGCGGTGTTTTTAATGAAAAATGGCATGGAGTTAACCTTAATTGAGAGATTTTCTGAAGCTGATCTATCACCTAAAGATAAACAATTACTTCAAACATTACTCCTATCAGGAAGCGAGATTGAAAAGGATGGATTAAGCCTTTTTATGACTAAGCACGAGCAAAGCGAGTATCAAGGAGGGTTAGCGACATTAACAAGAAAATTATTAGAAATGACTCATAGTGATGGAGTGATTGTTACTGTCAAAATGAACAAACATGTCTATATCGTTGTTCGAAGTAGTTCTGAACGAATTGATTTTCAACCTTTGCTTCATAGCTTAGGTGGCGGAGGTCACGCTCAGGCTGGATCTGCAACGATCAAAAGAAGCTCGCTGTCAGATGCGGTGAAACAAGTTCAATCTTCGTTAAACAGTATCTTTCAAGTGCCATTAACAGCAGCTGATATGATGACATCACCTGTTAAATATGTCCATCCAGATGTAACAATTCAGTCAACATTCGAGCAAATGTTTCAATACGGACATACAGGCTTTCCCGTGTTAAATGAAAAAAAACAATTAGTTGGTGTCATCTCTCGTCGTGATGTCGACAAAGCGATTCATCATGGCCTTGGTCATGCTCCCGTCAAAGGATATATGTCTACCAACATCATAACATTACCAAAGGAAGCTTCCATTGAAACGATTCAGGCGACGCTGATGAAACACAATATAGGAAGAATACCTATTACAGAAGGAGGGAAAATAGTCGGAATCATTTCAAGAACTGATTTAATTGAGCAACTACATCAATCACTCCCTAATGAAAAAGACCAGCAACTAATTAGTCAAAAATCAATGATACAAAAAATGAATCGTCAATTACCTTCTTCCATCGTGGAACTGCTAAAAGCAATTGGTCAGATGGCCGATGAAAGGCAGCATCCCATCTATTTAGTCGGTGGAATTGTTCGTGATTTATTACTTGAAAAGCGAAACGAAGATATTGATATTGTCATCGAAGGGGATGCGATTGTATTTGCTGAACGACTTGTCCAATCATTAGGGGGTACGTATAAAGCTCATAGCGACTTTGGTACAGCGACATGGATAACCGAAACAAATTACAAAATTGACTTAGTTACATGCCGTACGGAATACTATGACGCACCTGGAACTCTTCCAAGTGTGAAAGCGTCTAATATACGTGAAGATTTAAGTCGAAGAGACTTTACTATTAATGCACTTGCTCTCCAATTAAATGAAGCTAAGTTTGGAACATTACTTGATTATTTTCAAGGACAACATGACTTGCAAAATAAACAAATTCGTGTCTTACATTCATTAAGCTTTGTTGAAGATCCAACAAGGATTTTCCGGGCGATTCGCTTTGCTCTTCGACTCAACTATGATTTAGCTGAACAAACGACACAATTAGCTCTCGATGCAGCTCATATGGTTAAGCTTATTAGTCCGCATCGATTGATGAGAGAATTGAAATTATTAGCATTTGAAGATCATCTTTGTCGTGGAATCGAACAACTGGATCAACTATCCATATGGGAAGAGCTATTTAATGCCCCCTTAACAGTAAAACGAACCAAAATGCTCAACTCTTTAAAGGAGCACCGTATTCAAGATGTTTACCTGTATCTCCTCGTATTCTTAACAGACCGAAACGGAGAAATATTGCGTCAATATGCTTTATCATCTGAACACCAACGCTTACTCGATGAACTTCATGAACTAGAAGGTCAACAGGAACCATTCTATTCATTTGGCTCTGCCCATAAACAGCTACACAATATCCAGGATAAGAGTCTACTCTTTTACAGTATTCGCGAAGATGATGAATGGATATATACTTATACGTTAAGGAGAAGCCAGCTCATCCCTCTCCTTACTGGTAATGATTTAATCGAAAATGGTTTAACACCAGGTCCTTTATTTAAATTAATCCTTTTTCAACTTGCATGTATGCAACTAGATGGAGAGATTGACACGAAAGAAGAAGCAATTGAATGGTTAAATAAGCAATTGAGTGAGAAGTAATGTTTCTCATGTACATGGATCGTTCCTAAATGTTCAGATTCGCAGCTAAGCTCTTTTGCTATGTCCCTAGCCTCTTTTCTTCCCTAACTTCCTTCTGCGACATTTTTAAATTTTAATTATACTAAAAGAAGAGGTGTCACACGTGTGACACCTCTTCTTCAAAATAAAACAATATGATTAACGATTCAAAGAAAAGCGAATTACCCTTCGTATTGTTTAAATACTAACGTCGCATTATGACCACCAAATCCTAATGAGTTGCTCATAACAGCACGTACTTTTTGCTGACGCGCTTCATTTGGAACGTAGTCTAAATCACACTCTGGATCAGGTGTTTCATAATTAATCGTCGGAGGTAAGATGCCATCTTGAATGGATTTAACACATAGAATTGCCTCTACTGCTCCAGCAGCACCTAGTAAATGCCCCGTCATCGACTTAGTCGAGCTAATCGCCAATTTGTAAGCATGTTCACCAAACACCGTCTTTGCTGCTATTGTTTCAAATTTATCATTATACGGTGTACTTGTACCATGTGCATTTAAATAATCAATATCTGAAGGCTTTAATCCTGCATCTTCAATCGCTTGTTTCATTGCACGAGATCCTCCCTCGCCTTCTGGAGCCGGCGCTGTCACGTGATAAGCATCGCCCGTTGCACCATACCCTGAAATTTCTGCATAAATGCGCGCACCACGTTTTTTCGCAGACTCTAAGCTTTCCAAAATCACGATACCAGCGCCCTCACCCATAACGAAGCCGTCACGGTTCTGATCAAAAGGACGCGAAGCCGTTGCAGGATCCTCATTTGTTGAAACGGCCTTTGCTGCACAAAAGCCGGCAACAGCCATATTCGTAATTGGAGCCTCAGAACCTCCTGTAATCATAATATCGGCATCACCACGTTGAATCACTTTGAAAGCATCTCCTATTGAATTCGTTCCAGATGCACATGCTGTAACCGTACATGAATTAATGCCTTTTGCCCCTGTCATTATTGACACTTGCCCTGAAGCCATATCTGGAATCATCATCGGTACGAAGAACGGACTGACACGACGATAGCCTTTATCGAGAAATTGGTGGAAATTCTTTTCATATGTTTCCATACCACCGATTCCGGAGCCAATCCAAACCCCTACTCGAGGTGCTATGTCTTCTGTAATCGTCAAATCTGCATCCTTTAACGCCATTAACGATGATGCGACTGCAAATTGTGTAAAACGGTCCATCTTACGTGCTTCTTTCTTATCCATAAATACACTAGGGTCGAAATCATGTACTTCAGCCGACACATGAATCGGGAATTGATCTACATCCACACGGGATAGAGCCCCAATCCCAGATTTACCTGCTATTGCATGTTCCCACGTTTCATCAACATTTAATCCTAATGGGTTAACCGTTCCCATTCCTGTTATGACGACTCGATGTTTGTCCATAATTATTATCTCTCCTTTACCCTTTTACTATTTATTTTGCTACTTTCCCCACCTTAATGCTACAGCGCCCCATGTCAATCCAGCACCAAAACCTACTAATACAATAACATCTCCATCTTTAATCTTTCCAGCCTTCCATTCATCTACTAACGCCATCGGAATAGAGGCTGATGAAGTGTTCCCATATTTTTGAACCGTTAGAGCCATTTTTTCCTTATCTAAGCCTAACCGTTCACGGGCAGCTTCCATGATACGAATATTCGCTTGGTGTGGAATTAAGAAATCACAATCCTCTTTTGTCAAACCAGCTTTTTCAAGCACATGTACTGATGACTCTCCCATTTGTCGAACGGCAAATTTAAACACTTCACGGCCATTCATTTCTAAATATTTGTCTTTTTGATGAATGTGCATCGCACCTCCACCGTCTGCTCCTAATTCAAACGACAGTATCCCCTTATCCTTTGATACAGGTCCCATGACAGCTGCCCCGCTCCATCGCCAAACAAGACAGCTGTATTACGATCATTGAAATCAGTAATTTTAGAAAGCTTCTCTACACCAACAACTAGAATATGTTTAAATGCGCCTGTTTCAATAAACTGCTGTGCTGTCACTATTCCGTATATAAATCCGGCACATGCGGCACTTACGTCCATCGCAGCTGCTTTCTTTGCACCTAGTTCATGTTGGATTAACGTAGATACAGTTGGAAACGGCATATCAGGAGTAACAGTCGCCACTAATATTAAGTCTAGATCTTCTGCAGCGATTTCAGCATGCTCTAATGCTTCCTTAGCAGATGCTAATGCCATATGTGAACTATCGATCCCTTCTGTTGCAAACCGACGCTCTTGAATACCCGTTCTCGTTCGAATCCATTCATCATTCGTATCTATTTTCTTCTCTAAATCTAAATTGGTTACAACATATTCAGGAATGTAGCTTCCAATTCCGATAATGCCTGCTTTCGTCATGATTAATCCCCCTTCAACGGAGCTCCCTCTTTAGGGTTCCTATTAGTACCTGATACTAATTTTAACGCAACTATTTCTATCTGTCTAGGTTTCAAACGACATTTAGGCTATCGTCCGTAACACAAGAAGCCTATCCTACCATAAACTAACTTATAAGAACACATGATACATTTCATAATAACTAGGTATTTCATTAAGCGTTATGTCCTTTCATAAAAACTAGGTATTTCATTAAGCGTTATGTCCTTTCATAAAAACGTAACGTGAGCCACTACTCTACCTAAAAGAGTTACTTTTCTTTAACATTTATCCTTAAAAAAGGAGGTATTCCAATGGCAGATCAACAGCCACCTGAACGTGACTTCTTTTCTGATTTAATGTTCGGACGACCTCAACAACAAACAACTGATGAAGAACGAGTTGAACCCGATGAGTCAGAAAATATAGACAAACAAGAAACACAACAACAGACGAATTATCAATCATCACCTAACCAATTAGATGCCATTTTTACACTTGCTCAATCACTTGCACCATTATTTTCGTTTGTACAAGATTGGTTATCAAAAAGAAATAATGGAGATAAGAATGAGACAAAAAAAGAGAAATAACTTTTTTCGATCATCTAAGGATGCTTCAGCCAAAAAAATGGCTCTAAGTCAAATGTTGGGGTAGGCAGTTTCCGCCTGCCCCTTAACCTATATGTGCCGGTATGTGTTTCCATTGATGATGCAATAGAATTCGCATTCGGAAACGATCATATCGTTTAAAACCAAATGCATTACGTTTAAATACTTTCGTTTGGTTGTTCAATCCCTCTATAAAGCCGTTTGTATAACCAAAAGCAAAACTGTTAAAAATCTCAGGTTGCCAATTACGGAATGTCTGGATCGCTGATTTAAATGCGTCGATGTTAGATGCTTCTACCTTACGATAAAACTCGTAAAGTGTTTCTTTTACATAGCTTATGTTAGAGGAGCCTATCTCCTTTGCTTTTTCCAACCACTCACAAAATAACTCCTTCAAATCATAAGCTTCACAAAGTTCATCCGACATGGACAGGTACCTGTCCAGATACCAGCGCTGCACCTCGGAAAGATTCTCTTTCTTTTTATAAAACACATGTTTCATCCGCTTACACTTTTTACGATTGTAGTCATCAAATTCATTCTGAACACTTCGTCTGACACGTTCAAGAGCCCAGTAAATATAACGGCAGTAGTGAAAACGATCGGCAACAATGACAGGCTTCCCTAGTGCCTTTGTAACAGCGGATTTAAAGCTGTTACTCATATCCATCACAACGACTTCTACTTTGCCACCTTTTTTGTGAAGGTAATTTTTCACCGTCTCCATCTTTCGGTTTGGCAGGATATCAAGAGGTTGTCGATTAACCGGATCAGCGATGATGACCTGGAATTTCCCTTCACTCGTGTCTCCTTTATATTCATCAATGGCAATAACTGGAGGCAACTCCCTTACTTCCTTCAACTGAGGAGCGGCCATGGTATCAAACCGACGCATGATGGTAGACGAAGAAGTTCCAAAGATTTCAGCAGTCTCTTTAAACGTTTTTCCCTTAACAACCCGAAGCGCTACAGCTTGGTTCCATTCAACGGAGTGACGTTGATAACGCTCAATAAATGATGTTTTCTCAGAGAAGCGTTTCCCACATTTACATGAATAACGCCTACGACGGTAATACATAATCGTCATTCTTTCAAACACTTTAAGGTGTTTGATCTTCTGAATCCTGTAATCATGAACACGGTTGGTTCTATTACCACAACAAGGACATTTCTGACGACACTTTGGAACCTCTACAGAAAGCTTCCAGATGCCCTCAACAACTTCTGAATTTGTAATAATAACACCTTCTAATCCTGGGATAATCGTGTTATGATGCATATGCACGCAGCTCCTATCCTTTTTCTTGTTTCGGCAAATTCAAGTATAAAGGACATAAGGCACTGCGTGTTTTTTTTGCACAAAATTTTCTCCATACCCCAACATTTATAATAGAACCAAAAAAATGGACTCATAAGTAGTTAAAGGGCACCGAAAAAGTTAAAATCAAACTTTTTCGATGCCCTTGTATAATACTTTGAGTTCATACTTCATCTATATTTACAATTATCACCATACGTAATGAGGTTTTTGCTGATAACCATACGGCGAACCAAGATACGGCCCAAAGTTTGGTCCGTATGACGGACCATATTGTGGTCCTAGATTAGGGCCGAACTGTGGGCCGAAATTAGGACCGTAGCTCGGTGCATAAACATTAGGTCGCCCAAAACCCCCAAACAAAACAGGGCCTACTGCTAATCCTGCTAGAAAAGGCAAAAATGGGAATCGTTGATCTTGGCCTTGATAATACCCCGGTTGATTGCGAAACCCTTGCAAATGAGCGTGACGATACATGTGAAGCAACTCCTTCCCATAGGTTAGTATCATTCTATGAGAATATTTTAAAATTGAGCTTATCCATTATGGATGATCTTGTTCTTTCTCTAACTCGCTCATTAATGTTTCAAACAATTGGTCTAAATTACTTTTTAATCGTTCTTCTTCGTCATTCTTGGTTTTCATCTCTTTAACAGCCCCGTATGTTTCAAGAAATCCTTCCATATCTCCTGTTCGAAATTGAGCGATTCCATATGAAACAAATAAACGTATATGAGGAGCACCACCCTGCCTCATCAACTCAATAAATGGTTTAAGAGCTCTTAACGCTTCTTCATATTGACCTTCTTGTAACAAGTCAAAGCCCTTTTTCATTTCCATCGCAAATGCTTGTAGCTTCGTTGATTCCTGTGTCAACACTCCCACTCCTCACACAATTAAATCTATTAAGAAAAACTGCGCAGCAGTCTTTTCTAACTGCGCCGTGCGTAGTCATTACAAGAAATTTAGTTGATCTGAATGTGGTTTCCTTTCAGGTCAACGTGTAACGAACGAAGCCGACGCTCTTCTTTGAATCTTCCTCCTTTTTAACTTCTAAAGATTTTCACTGATCTTTTACACTAAGTTGCACTTATACATTCTGATCCTACAAATAACAAGAGAGGTACCAAAAGGGAACCCTTTTGAAATACCTCCAAACCTAATTTAATGATTCAGATAAAAATAATACGTAGCTATTCGAGACCACTGAAAATTCAACTTTTTTTCAGTACCTTTTGATTTAACTAACAATGCTTACTCATTGCTCGCCTAATAAGAATAAGAGAAATAAACGCATATCAAGTGTTTTCGCACAAAGCTTAAAGGACACTTAAAATTGCCTTATTCATCCGTTTGGGCAGCTTCTTGTTTTCCTAATTCATAGGCTTCATTCATGACATTTAAAAGCAATTCAAGCATAGGCTGTAAATCTTCCATATTGAATTCGATACCTTTTTCATCTAACATTTGTTTTCCCTCAGGTAAATATTTCATCGCAATTTGCATAAACTTCATATTCTGTTCTTGCATGTTATCCACCTCTTGTCCTCTTCTTCCTTCATAACGATACTATGTCATAATCACGAAAGCAAGAAAACTGACCAAATTAAAACGCAAAAGTTTCTGCTCAAAAGTAAAAATGAGGTACACCCACCGTTCTCAGGCATCACATTACTTAGAAAATCCAACTAGTCGGTAATTCACCTGTCTCAATAAAGTGATTAACAGCATCCTCCATTTTTTTTGCACATCTTCCGGCACCTCAGATCCAAATGGTCCGAGAGAAATAACGCCATCTGCAAAGTCATACATAAAATTCCCACCAATCAATTCGTCTTTCTGATATTGGTTTGCTATCAACTCATACAAGCCGTCTACCTTTTGAATCGTACTTGTTAAGACGGTCGTACCCCCAAGGTCTAATTGATCACTAACATATCCAATAACATAGAGCCCTTCTCTTTTCGTTTCCTCGACTACTCTAACATGAAAGCCATCACCTGTCGGATAAAAAACATCCACCCCACTAGCTACCATATCATTAAAGAAGTCAAGCGCCTTCTCTTCATTTGCCCAATCTTCTACGTAGTCAATTCGTACGGTGGTCATTTCATCAAGTGATGCTCCTTCATAAAACCCTTCTACTTCAGACTGCCAAGGAAATGCTGCAATCACTCCCACTTGGTGAGTTTCAGACATTTTTGCTGCAATTAAGCCCGCAAAAAAACCCATTGCATAACCATCAAAATGAAGACTGGTTACATTACTCCCTTCAACAGATCCATTAAAGCTAACAAAATGCAAGTCATCGTATTGTTTGCCTAGTTGAGTAAACGGTTCTGCATAAAAATGTCCATGGCCAAACACGAGTGTAACTCCTTCTGCAGCAAATTCCTCCACCGCTCGCTCCACTTTTGCTTCCGAATCAATATTTTCCTTAAACACCACGTCTACTTCAAACTTCGAATGAATATTCAAAAGTCCTTGGTAACCTTTACTATTCCAGCCTTGGTCATCGATCGTATTTTCTAACAACAAACCGATCTTTGAAGATGATGCAGATGTTTCGCTTTTTTGTGAACATCCCAAAAGAAAACAAACAAAGAAAATAAAAATAAATAGATAAAAACGGTTGTTCATCTTGTTGACACTCCCTAAACTTTCTAAAAAGATATCATTAAAAAAACAAATGCTGTTGCGACAAATCCTTCATATTATTCGATACGTATATGCCTTTTTCCTTTAATATTGAACTACATAAACAAAATGTAATATGTCTGTAATATCGGCTATAAGTCACCTGTTATTAAAACAGTCAACACCTCTTACAGTCTTATACATACTACATAGTAACATAGAATTACAAAATATTTATACATTCTTCGCCATTTTTCAACATTTGCTCAGCATTTTAATTTAGTATTATGAAATTGCCCTTCTTCACTGGTATAATGATTATGCACAAAATAGTTGAGAGAATTGAGGAATGTCAAAATGAGTTATATTGATGCGGTCCAGTCACGACGCACATTTGCAATCATTTCCCATCCAGATGCTGGGAAAACAACTTTAACCGAAAAGCTGCTGTTGTTTGGTGGAGCGATTCGTGAAGCAGGAACTGTAAAAGGTAAGAAAAATACAAAACATGCTGTAAGTGATTGGATGGAGATTGAAAAACAAAGAGGAATTTCCGTCACAAGTTCCGTGTTAGAATTCAAATATAATAGCTATCACATTAATATTTTAGATACACCAGGTCATGAGGACTTTAGTGAAGATACGTATCGTACATTAACAGCCGCTGACTCAGCAACGATGTTAATAGATACAGCTAAAGGGGTCGAGGCACAAACAAAAAAATTGTTTAAAGTATGTAAAATGCGTGGAATCCCCATTTTTACCTTTATGAATAAACTTGACCGTCAAGGCCGTGATCCATTTGAATTAATGGAGGAATTGGAAGAGCTTCTCGGCATCAGATCCTATCCAATGGGATGGCCAATTGGAATGGGACAATCATTTTCAGGTGTTTATGATCGAATAAACCAAAAGCTTGAATTATACAACCCTGACAACCCAAAAGATATTGATATTATCCAACTATCAGGTCCAGATGATCCTAAGTTAGATGAAGCGATTAATGATGAAGGTCTTGTTTCGCAATTTCGTGAAGAGTTAGAATTGTTAGATGTGGCTGGAGATCCCTACGATTTGAATCTCATTAAATCAGGTGAACTGACACCTATTTTCTTCGGAAGTGCGATTTCTAGCTTCGGTGTCCAAACCTTTTTAGAGCATTTCTTATCGCTCTCACCTTCACCTTCACCACGAAAAAGTTCAACAGGTGAAATTGATCCATTAACAAATGAAGATTTTTCTGGTTTCATTTTTAAAATTCAAGCTAATATGAACCCGGCTCACCGTGACCGAGTTGCCTTCCTCCGTATTACATCTGGAACATTCGAAAGAGGAATGGCTGTTAACCACGTACGATTAGGCAAACAGATGAAATTAACACAACCAACACAGTTTTTAGCACAAAGCCGTAACATTATCGACAAAGCGTACCCAGGTGATATTATTGGGCTATTTGATCCAGGAACATTGCGCATTGGTGACACACTTGTGCAAAACAATACGTTTGAGTTTGCTGAAATGCCACACTTTTCACCGGAATATTTTAGTACCATTACGGTAAAAGAAGCGCTCAAGCATAAATCCTTCGAAAAAGGGATTCATCAATTAACAGAAGAGGGCGCGATCCAGCTTTTTAAAACGTACAACCGTTTCGCTGAACAGCAAATTGTTGGCGTAGTAGGTGTTCTCCAATTTGAAGTGCTAGAATATCGACTAAAACACGAATACAAAGTAGATATTCAGCTCGAACGTCTTCCATTTACACTTGCTCGTTGGGTAACTGGAGATGAAGATGCATTAACAGTGTTCAAAAAGACACAACGTAATTTAGTGACAGATCGGGATCAACGCATTGTCGCCCTTTTTGAAAATGATTTCCAAATGCGAACAGCAGCTGATAAATATCCGGACATTACGTTCCACGAAAACTCTTATACACAAACTGATTCATAACCCGTTTTCTTATATATCGTTTGCGGATCCATTACACCTGGTTAAGATTGTCTGAAAGTACTCTTCTTTCAGACAATCTAGCCACCCGCATAAAACGAAGTGTAGATCTAGAGATTCAACTAAATCACTTATGTCATAACCTCTTATTAATCTTAACGCCATTTCCTACGTACAAACACTTCAACAGCAAGGCCAACAATCAGTGCAATGATAACGCTAGCTCCCTCATGCAATTGAACTAATGTCGATAATACATAAAAGCTTATCATTGTAACAAGAGCAAATATAATAATTCCGATAAAAACCTTCATTCCTTTAACCCATCCCCTTCATTTCTTAAAACCTGTTTCTGCCATTGTTCCACATGTTGCTTTTGTTTCGCAATACCTTCTTGTAGAGATGTTTTCACCTTATATCCTAAATCATCTATGGCTTTAAGGTTACTTACATGTACAGTTGGTCGTTTTTGAGCTAGCTTAGGATGATCCCTGTTAATAAGAGTGAGCCCAGAAAACCATTCACCTATTCTACCAGTAGATAGGTGATACACTTCATTATGCTTCTTTGTTGTAGCTGCTAGAAGAAGGCCATCTACACAATCCTCTACATATAACAAATCTGCTGTGGAACGATCAACATTGGCATTTTCATTACCTAATAGTAGCTGTTGGAACATCATATCACTTCGTTGCCACGGACCATATACGGTTGGTAACCGAAATATATAATATGAGATTCCCTTTTTCTTACATTCCCTCATTATTAAACGTTCACTTGCTAATTTCGTAATGCCGTAAGGTGAAGTAGGATTTGTTGATGTTTTCTCTGTAATTTTTCCAGGACGTTCCCCGTATACTTCAACAGTCGAAGCGTAAACAAATCTTGTTTCACTAGTACATGCATGAATCAGTCGTTCCGTTACTGTTACGTTTTTTTCAATGACTTCTGTTAATCTTGGCCACTTACTATCGGCATGCGTTAAAGCAGCTAAATGAAAGACAATATCAACTTTTTTCATCATCTTTTTCAAATCTATATTCTCGATCATCTCATTATGAAAGGTTAAAGATGCATTCCGTCCAATTCTCATCCATTTCTCTTCCTTCTCAACATCTATATCCTCTCTCATTGAATCGATTAGAACCACTTCATATCCCTCATGTAACAATCGCTCACATAAATGAAAACCGATAAAACCTAATCCTCCTGTGACAAGTGCTCTACCCATTATAACCTCCTCCATAACTTCACTCTATGTTCATAACGACCAAATATTATAGGAATATTGAATTGCGTTTTATTGCAAATCATTTATATAGATTTAAAGCTTTACTTCATGCTTTTTAAAGAAAGGATACGCCGCTTGTGCCGTTCGATAAAATGATTGCTCATTACCATGAATTCGCAGATTGACATACGTATTTAATTCAGCTAGTTTCTGTAAAAATGGTCGACTATGAATGTGAAGAGGAAAGCGTTTTTCATTCATATCACAATGAATGGATAATGGAGGGACATCGTCAAATGTATATGAAGGTGCAATCAATTGAATCCACTCATCTGTTATTTGTCTTTTATCTTCCTGATACACGTCAGCTAATTCCTTCTCCAATCGCTTAAAAAACCATTTATGCTCTTGCTCTTGTCGGTAAAATGCATGTAAATCTAAACATGGATTAATAAAGTAACAGGATCGTAGACACTCCTTCTCCTCAGCTATCCACCTTAATGCTAATAAAGCACCTGTTCCTTCTGCCAATATATGAATTCGCCTATTTAAAATTTCCTGCTTTAACACATGATGATACATATGAAGCACTATTCTATAATCCTCTTCACTGCCCCAATGTGATGGATGGAGTGGGGGTACAACAACGGTATAGCCACGTTGAAGTAATCCTGTTAAGAATAAAGATTTTTCAGGGTGTAGCTCCCAATCACTGTCATTTTTTCTCGTGATTATACCGTTATCACCTAAAAGAAAGACAGCAAATCCACTAGGTCTTTCAGGAAGGTAGGTCACACCCCATTTTTGAGCTATTTGTTGATAACGTGCATCCCTCATCACTAAGCTACTCCTATCTTCATTGTTCTCCTATTATCGTTACTACCATATGCAAAGAATCGTGAAAACGGAAGAGGCGTGTCACCCTTTTCTTTCATTGAAATTTCATTCCTTTTCTTTTGAATGATTAGATCCATTTGAAAAAAAGAATACTCAAAAAGCCTCAAAGGTTTAAGAACCTTTAAGGCTTTAACTACTAACATTTTCGATTAATTTCCCGATCTCCTTTTACTTTTTGGTGCCCATTTCCGGTTATGGTTTGAAGTATCAGGAAATACGTCACCTGCTTCCATTTTCAATGACTTTGGATCTTGAACCATACTACCCGTCTCACCGATCTCCACATAGATGCCGTTGTTCGGTGCTTTCTGACCTGGCTCAAATTGTTTATTTTGTCCCATGATGATCCCTCCTTCACTTGGTAGTATTCCCAAGTGACAATGAATCATGAATGAGTCATTAAAGCCACGAGAATTGACTTCTGAGCATGAAGGCGATTTTCAGCTTGATCATAAATCGCTGAATGAGGTCCATCGATCACTCCTTCTGAAACCTCTTCCCCACGATGCGCAGGTAAACAATGAAGAAAGATATAATCATCTTTCGCTAATTTTGCTAATGATTCGTTCACTTGATAGGCTAAAAATTTGTTCATTCGCTCATCCTGCTCTGCTTCATATCCCATACTAGCCCATACGTCTGTATAAATAACGTCAGCATCTCGCACAGCTTCTTTCGGGTCATGGGTTTGTGAAAGAGTCGCACCAGTTTCTTCTGCAGCTTTTTGCGCCTTCGCAAAAATAGCTTGATCAACCTCATAGCCTTTTGGAGAGGCAATCGACACGTCCATCCCAACCTTCGCTCCAACTGCAAGCAATGAATGAGCGACATTATTGCCATCGCCTATATACGTAAGCTTTAACCCTTTTAATTTTTCTTTATGCTCTAAGATCGTTAATGCATCTGCCATCGCCTGACACGGATGATAGCCATCCGTTAACGCATTAATAACCGGAACTGAGGCATGCTCTGCAAATTCCTCAACGAGCTCATGAGAATTCGTTCGAATCATAATCGCATCAACATAACGAGACAGAACATTAGCCGTATCTTTGACTGGCTCACCTCGGCCGATTTGCATATCACGTGGACTTAAAAATAAAGCATGTCCACCTAATTGAGTCATTCCAACTTCAAAAGAAACACGCGTTCTTGTCGAAGCATTTTCAAAAATCATCCCTAATGATTTTCCTTTAAGCAAATCGGATTGCTTCCCATCTTTCGTTTCTTGCTTCAGCATTAATGAATGCTGAAGCAATTGATCGATTTCTAACGGAGAAAAATCAAGTAATGTTAAAAAGTTTTTTCCACTTAATAATGATAGATCGACATTTGCCACGTAAACCACTCCTTAAGAAATCAGTTCTTTCCCTTTAACCCACCAATCCTGAATCGCACGATATTGCTGTTTGTAAACAGCCATTGCTTTAATCATCCATTCTAATGTGGTTAATTCAGAAACAACGGCACAACGTTGCTTTAACGCTTCTTGACGCTTTTGCTTTCCATTTTTCGTTCCAAGCTTCGGTAAACTAATTAACGCAATTGCATCCTCTTTTTGCACCCATTCAGTAAACCCATCTGATGTAATCGTAAAGCCTAACTGCTCTAACTGCAATCGATACGGTGCAAATGCTTCTTGATGTTCTTCCTCAACATCAACAAAAATAGAACCCTTTTGCGTAAAAAATTTAGGCTTTGCTTGTGACCATACGAAAGCTTTTAAAAATGCTTCATCTAAACGATCACTCATACTCATTAATTCGCCTGTCGATTTCATTTCAGCTTCGAGCAACGGATCGAGACCTGCAAGCTTTTGATAGGAAAAGACTGGTGCTTTTACAGTATAGAAATTCGGCTCAAACACCTGACCGTCTTGTATGCTCAATGATTGCAAGCTTTCACCTAATAATAAGCGAATTGTATGCTTAATAAATGGTTCATTTGAAATTTTACTTAATATAGGAATCGTTCGCGATGCACGAGGATTAATTTCAATAACATATAGTTTTTCTTCGTACAACACAAATTGAATATTAAAGATTCCGGTGAAATTCATACCTTGAGCAATTTTCTTCGTGTAAGAATAAACAAGCTCTTTCACATCATTTTTAATGCTAAATGGCGGGACCACGGCCATACTATCTCCGGAATGAACACCTGCACGTTCAACATGCTCGAACATACCTGCAATCGCAATATCTACACCATCTGTTAAGGCATCGATTTCTAATTCTGTTCCTGGATAATACGCATCGATTAATAACGGAAAGGAAATCGTCTGCTCTGCATCTTCTAAATACTCAACAAATTCCACTTCCGATTCAAACAACATCATTCCTTGCCCACCAATGACGTAAGATGGACGAATTAAGACAGGATAGCCAATGTCATTTGCCTTATTTAATGCATCCTTCTTTTCATAAGCAGTAACACCCGGAATATGGGGAACCTCTACTGACTGCATAAATGAATAGAATCGTCCACGATCCTCAAGCTGATCAATCGTATCTTGGTTCGTCCCATACAGCTTCACACCCGCTTCCTCAAGCCCTTCCACTAATGAAATAGCCGTTTGACCACCAAGCTGAACAATAACCCCTTCTACTTGTTCAAGCTCAACAACGTGCAGGACATCCTCTACTGTTAGTGGTTCAAAATATAATCGATCGGCTGTAGCATAATCGGTACTAACCGTCTCAGGATTGTTGTTCATCATAATCGCTTCATAGCCTAACTGATGTAAGCTTTGAATTCCTTGTACAGAACAATAATCAAATTCAATCCCTTGACCAATCCGGATTGGACCAGAACCAAGCAGGAGAATTTTTTTCTTATTTGAAACAGGACGTACATCTGATTCACCTTGCCAGCTTGAATAGAAATAAGCGGTTGACGCTAGAAACTCACCTGCACACGTATCAACCATCTTATAGGATGGCGATATTGAAAACTCTTTACGCTTCGTACGTATATCAGCTTCTTTCACTTCCCAAACGTTTGCTAGCCATTGATCAGCAAACCCTAATTCTTTAATCTTCTTAAGGAAGCTCGGATCTAATTCAGTAAAGGATTTTGCCTTAATCTCATTTTCAATCGTAATGAGTCGTTCAAACGCATGTAGGAAAAATAAGTTGATTTTCGTTTCTGTATGCAGTTGTTCACTACTAACTCCTCGTCTTAACAGTTCGAGCAAAACGAAAAACCGTCGATCATCAGGCTGCTTAGCTAGCTCCCACAATACCTCAGTCGATTTTTGTTGTAGCATCGGGACGTTTAGACCTTCTACGTTTAACTCTAATGAACGAACTGCCTTTTGAATGGCGGCTTCCAAGTTACGTTCAATCGCCATGACTTCGCCTGTTGCCTTCATTTGTGTACCAAGTTGACGCTCAGCATGAACAAACTTATCAAACGGCCATCGAGGAAACTTCACAACAACGTAATCAAGAGCTGGTTCAAAGCTCGCATACGTATGCCCCGTTACAGGGTTAATTAACTCATGCAAATGATATCCCATACTAACCTTTGCTGCCATACGTGCAATCGGATAGCCTGTTGCTTTCGAAGCAAGTGCAGATGAACGACTCACCCGAGGATTGACCTCAATTAAATAATATTGCTTGCTATAAGGATCCAATGCAAATTGGATGTTACAACCACCAACGATACCTAGTGCACGAATAATTTTAATCGATACGGTTCGTAACATTTGATATTCCACATCAGACAATGTTTGCGATGGTGCTACGACGATCGAATCTCCCGTGTGCACACCAACTGGATCAATATTCTCCATATTACAAACGGTGATACAAGTATCATTACTATCACGCATCACTTCATATTCAATTTCTTTAAAGCCAGCAATGCTCTTTTCGACTAAGCATTGACTAATCGGACTAAGCGATAGACCCGCTTTAATAATTCGTTTTAGTTCTTTCTCCGAATCAGCAATACCGCCACCTGCTCCTCCTAATGTATAAGCAGGTCGAACGATAATCGGGTAACCTACTTCCTTTGCAAAGCTTAAAGCCGCCTCCTCAGTCGTCACGATATCACTATCTGGAACAGGCTCATTTAGCTCTTGCATTAACGCCCGGAATGCTTCTCGGTCTTCACCTTTTCGTATCGAATCAATCGGTGTACCAAGTAACTCAACGTCATATTTTTCTAGCAAGCCATGATCATATAAATCCATCGCAAGATTCAAGCCCGTTTGTCCACCTAACGTTGCTAGGATGCCATCAGGCTTTTCCTTCTGTAAAATGGCCTCAACACTGTCAACAGTTAACGGTTCAAAGTAAACTCTATCCGCACAAGATTCATCTGTCATCACAGTAGCTGGGTTGTTATTAATAAGAACAACTTTGACTCCTTCTTCCTTTAACGCTAGACAAGCTTGAGTTCCTGCATAATCAAATTCGGCTGCTTGCCCAATGACTATCGGGCCTGAACCAATGACGAGTACTTTTTTAATATGTGTATATTTAGGCATAAACTTTCTCTCTCCCTTTATGTTGAAGCATTCCGATAAATACTTGAAAGAGCTGGTCACTATCAGACGGACCAGGATGTGCTTCTGGATGGAATTGCACCGTAAAAATCGGATAAACGGTATGACTTAGCCCTTCAATCGAGCGATCATTGATGTTCATGTAACGCGCTTTGAAGCCCGTATTGACTAACGAATCCTCCTGTACGACGTAACTATGGTTTTGTGAAGTCAAATAAACTTGCTTCGTTTCTATATCAATAACAGGCTGATTCGCACCACGATGACCAAATGTTAATTTTTCCGTATTAGCACCAAACGCTAGTGCAAGCAACTGATGTCCTAAACAAATCCCCATCGTTGGATACGTTTTTGCAACTTGTTTAATCGATGAGAGTAGCTCTTGTAGACGCTTGGGATTTCCAGGGCCATTGGAATATAGTACGCCATCTGGTTTGAGCTGATCAATTTCTTTAGATGTCGTATCGAAAGGGACAACTGTAACTCGACAACCATGGGCAACAAGGGCATCAACTATCGATTTTTTATAGCCAAAATCGACAACGACAATGTGATGCTTCCCACTTCCATATGTTTCATGTTCTTTAATCGACACATCGGGAATGACATCCATATGCTCTAAAGAAATGTAATCATCAAATTGTACAGACTCTGGTTTAGTCGTCAAAATTGCTCGCATATCTCCATGCTCTCGAATTTGTTTCACAATCGCTCTCGTATCAACATCGGACATTAACGGAATAGAATGAGCTTGACAATATTCAGTTAACGATTTCTCTGATTCATAATGATAACCCGCATTTGACAACGTCCGAACAATAACCGCCTCAACTTGTGGACAACCACTTTCAAAATCGTTGGCATTGATCCCATAATTCCCAATTAACGGATAAGTAAATACAACCATCTGTCCCTTGAAGGAAGGATCTGTCATTACCTCTTGATATCCTGTCATTCCAGTAAAGAATACTATTTCTGCATGCACATCTTCTTGTTGACCTTGAAGGGTGCCTTCAAATATCGCTCCGTTTTCTAATACAATATACCCTTTCATTTCTCCACCCCACAAACGAATACTTATACTGTCATATTGATTTTTATACATTGAAACTTTTAGATCAGAGGCTGGAACAAAGTGTTTTAATAAATGGGAATCCGATCGAATACACAGCCATGCAAGTAAACCGCTCTGAAATATACTTACATTCTTACAATATTCGAGTTTAAATCTTAACACTTTCGTTATGTCCCAACCTCTTATTGCAATCTATACGTTCACGCTTTGTTTTTCATCCGCTTCTTTTAAAACGGCTGCTAACATTGATACCGCTTGATTAATTTGCTCATTCGTTATGACAAACGGTGGCAGCAAACGAATGACTTTTGCTCCTGCTGGTAAAACGAGTAGACCTTGCTTCCGACAAGCATACAATAAATCAGCCACTTCAATCGTACATTCAATTCCAATCATTAAGCCTTTACCACGAATGTCCTTAACAATTCCTAAAGGACTTAACTGTTCTTTTAATTGATTTTGCAACAGCTCACCTTTATCCTGTACGTGAGCAAGCGTTTCATCTAAGAACACCTCTTGAAGTACGGCTTCTGCTGCTGCCATAGCAAGTGGGTTGCCTCCAAAGGTTGAGCCATGACTCCCAGTACCAAAAGCCTCCTTTAATGAAGCTTTGCCGACCATAGCACCAACAGGGAAACCATTTCCTAATCCTTTAGCAAGAGTGAAAATATCAGGAGATAAATTCCATTGCTCATAGCCAAATGCCGTCCCTGTTCGTCCTATACCCGTCTGAACCTCATCAACAATAAGCAGACAGCCTTTTTCATGACAAATAGCTTTAAGTTGTTCACTAAAGGACTCATCCATTAAGTGAACACCACCTTCACCTTGAATCACTTCAACCATAATAGCCGCTGTATCCTCCGTTACCTCTTGTTGCAAAGCTTTTTCGTCATTTAATTCAACATATGAAAAAGAGGAAAGTAATGGACCAAAGCCTTCTTGTACTTTTTCTTGTCCCGTAGCTGCTAATGTCCCAAGCGTGCGCCCATGAAACGATTGCTTCAATGTAACAATATGATGCTTACCAGTTGCTTTACGTGCAAGCTTAATTGCTGCTTCATTTGCTTCTGCCCCACTATTCGTAAAGAAGACATAATCACCGACACTATGTTCAACAAGCAGTTGCGCTACTTTTTCTTGGGCTTCAATATGAAACAAGTTGGAAACGTGCCATACTTTATCCAGTTGCTTCTTAACAGCCTCATTCACCCGTGGATGACAGTGTCCTAAGTTACAAACAGCAATTCCTGCCATGAAATCTAAATATTCTTTATGATTTTGATCTTTTAAAATTGCACCATTACCTGAATTCGCTTGAATTTCCCATTTTGCATACGTTGGAAAAAGGGCGCTCATTTTGTCATTCCTCCTTTATTTAAACATGTGTTTGTACGTGTGATTTCGTAATCACTGTACCTTTAATCGATCCGTCCTCTTGAATTGTCGTATCTTTTCCATTCATAATCATAACAGATTCGACATCTGCTAAAGTCGCTAATGCTGCTTTTACCTTCGGAATCATTCCGCCATAAATCGTCCCATCGATAACCATCTCTTCAATCTCCTGAGCAACGACTGTTTGTAAGCAATCTCCGTCTTTCAAAATACCATCAACATCAGTGACAAATACGAGTTGATCCGCTTGAAGTGCCTTAGCAATCGCTCCAGCAGCACTATCAGCATTCACATTATAATGCGTACCTAACTCGTTGATTCCGATAGGAGCAATAATCGGAATCATATCCTGTTCTAATAACGAGTTTAATAGACTTGTATTAACGGCAACCGGCTCTCCAACAAAGCCTAGCATTCCTTCGTTAATCGGCGTCACCTCTAATAACTTAGCGTCACAGCCAGATAGTCCTATTGCAAGCCCTCCTGCTAATTGAATATTCGTTACAAGCTGCTTGTTTACTCTACCACAAAGAACCATCTCAGCCGTTTCTAAAACATCTTCAGTTGTTTTACGTAGACCGTCAACAAACTCAGACTTTATTTCAAGTTTCTGTAGCAATTGATTAATCATCGGACCGCCACCATGTACGACAATTGGATACTTTCCAGACCGCTTCATTTGTACGACGCTTTTAAAAAAAGCATCTGATAGCTCAGAGATTGTACTGCCACCACACTTTATAACTACTATATCCTTCACTTTTATGTCATCTCCTCCGTTCATTCGCTTATGTTCGGTAACCTGCATTAATTCGTACATAATCATAAGAAAGGTCACAGCCCCAAGCCTTGCCTTTCCCTTCTCCTACATGCAAATGAACTTCAATCATGATCGTATCGTTCTCTTCCATATAAGCCTTTGCCTCTTCCTCCGAAAACGTAACAGGCTGACTCTTCTCTAATGTTTGAATAGGCCCAATGGCAATATCAATTGTATTAGGATCAATTTCACAGCCACTGTAGCCGATCGCACAAATAATTCGTCCCCAATTTGCATCTGTACCGTAAATCGCTGATTTCACAAGATCCGAACCAACAATTTTTTTTGCTACTTTACTCGCATCCTCATCCGTCAGCGCACCGTCCACATGTACTTCGATTAGCTTCGTCGCTCCTTCTCCATCACGAGCAATTTGCTTAGCTAGTGACTGACATGTTAGCTTAAGTGCTTGATAGAATCCTTCCCAATCTGGATGAGCAGGAGTTAATGGTTCATGCTCGGCCAAGCCTGAAGCCATGACAACAACCATGTCATTTGTCGACGTATCTCCATCAACAGTAATTTGATTAAATGTTTCGTTCGTAATCATCGCTAACGCTTGCTGAAGAACCTTTGATTCAATAACAGCATCCGTCGTGACAAATGAGAGCATCGTGGCCATTTGTGGGTTAATCATTCCAGACCCTTTCGCCACTCCACCTACGGTAATCGTCTCACCATTCACAACCGTTTTAAAACAGGCTTTCTTGTTAATCGTATCAGTTGTCAAAATAGCTTGATTAAATGCTTCTGCTCCATCATTTGATTGGACTGGCTGTAGCTGCTCAATTCCTGTTAATAACTTATCCATATCCAAAAATTCGCCAATCACACCTGTAGACGTGACAGCTACATGGTGCTCAGCTACATTAAAATGATTTGCTCCTTGCTTTCTCATTGCATATGCATCTGCAAGCCCTCTTTCTCCCGTACATGCATTAGCATTTCCACTATTGACAACAATTGCCTGGAGCTTCCCTTCCTTAGCTAAGCTCTCCTTCGTTACTTTCAGAGGAGCTGCCTGAATTCGATTTGTTGTATAAACAGCAGCAGATGAAGCTAGAACGGAACAAACAATCGCTCCAATGTCAAATCGTTTACGCTTCAATCCTGTATGAATACCAATCGCCGCAAATCCCTTGGGAGTGACAATGCTTCCTTGCTCTACTTCCACTACTGGAGTTGTTGCTATATCTTTCATGCTGCTCCACCTTTCTCTATGGATACATCGGAACGTTCATTAACGCCATTCCTTCTTCAAATCCATTCATAACATTAAAATTTTGAATTGCTTGCCCTGCGGCACCTTTGACAACATTATCGATCACTGATACAACAGTGATACGTCCTGTTCTCGCATCATAAGTTAAACCAATATCACAGAAATTGCTTCCGTACACTTCTTTTGTTGCGGGGAATTGTCCTTCTGGCCTAATTCGTACAAAAGGTTCATGAGCATAAGCTGCCTTATACATCTCCCTTAATTCTTTCTCACTCATTTCTCGTTTGGCCGTCATATACATCGTTGCCATAATTCCTCTAACCATCGGAACAAGATGAGGTTGAAAGGTAACAGTATCTACATTTCTATCCCACTCACGTAATTGCTGTTCAATTTCTGGTACGTGTTTATGCTGATTAATTTGATAAATTTTGAAGTTTTCATTCATTTCACTATAATGAGTCATCATACTAGCTGAACGCCCTGCTCCTGATGTACCTGATTTCGCATCAACAATAATCGAATGAAGATCAACTAAGCCTTCCTTCACAAGTGGTGCTAACCCTAGTAAAGTGGCCGTCGGGTAACAGCCGGGGTTGGCAATTAACTTCGCCTTCGAAATTTGCTCACGATTCCACTCTGTTAAACCGTACACAGCTTCTTCTATTAAATCCTCTGCTGCCGCCTCACGCTTATACCACTCTGAATACGTTTTTCGACTATTCAAACGTAGATCACCCGAAAGATCAATAACTTGACAGTTCGACTGAAGAATCGCCTTCGACCATTCGGCAGACACCCCTGGTGGTGTCGCTAAAAAGACTGCATCTACTTCCTCAGTCAAACTTTCAATCGTTAATGCTTTTAACGATTTCTCATATATCGTTGCAAGATGCGGATAGGTCTCATGTATATTCATACCTTCTTTAGAAGAACTGTATAATACAACATCTGTTACGTGTGGATGATGGTTTAGTAACCGAAGCAGTTCCGCTCCACCATATCCTGTCGCTCCAATAATACCAACTCTCATCCTTATCTCTCCCCATTTCCGTTTTCTCTCTTTTTTCGTCTTGGTACTCATTATATATATGTATAAAAATTAATTCAACTGTATTTTTAAAACTTCTTTATTTTTCTGAAATAACGTATGAATCTGTTTTAAAAAAAGTGCCTGCCTCAAACAAAAGACGATACTTTGAATCTTTTACAACAAAAACAAGCACGAATGATAAGTAGTCTCTTATCATTTGTGCTTGTTAAAATAACTGCATATTGTATAGCTTCCCTGATTCATTCAAACATGCTACAAATATAATCATGCATGTCCTATTGAATAGTTTCTTTTAAATCGGCAATGATTGCACCTTGATCAGTCGTTAATCCATCGTATTTTCGGATGATTAATCCCTCAGGATCAATAAGAAAGAAGTATGTAGGATGGATAATATCATCCTCGGAGGGCTGCACAACAGATAAAAAGCTGTCTAATGCAAATTCTGAAATTTCAGCTTCATCATATCCCGTTAAGAAATGCCAAGATTCTAAATCAGCACCAATATTCCCTCCATAAGCCTGTAATGTCTCGGGAGTATCTCTTTCTGGATCGACCGTAAATGAAATAAATGTAACCGGAACATCAGCAGCAATCATTTCATCCTGCAAACTAAGCATATTCGGTGTCATTAACGGACAAACCGATGGGCAATTCGTGAATATGAAATTAGCAACCCAGTATCCTCCTGCTAATTGCTCTGCTCCAAATAGTTCTCCTGCTTCATTAATAAACTGAAATGGTTCCACTTCATTCCCTGCGTCCGACATATCTGTAATACTACCTGACTCTTCCCCATTTGCACCTATTTCATACACCCAGCCACAGCCTGAAAGAAAGCTCATAAACAACACAATTGTCATTATTCTTTTCATTAAAAATTCTCCTCACCTTTTAACTTACGGCCTTGCAGTCGGAGCATCACTAATCGTTAATTCTCCATCCTGCTGCTTTTCTTTTGCGAGCCATTGCTTAAACGCAAAGCCAATCGCAATCCCATACACGATCTCTTGGAAAACCTTCATCATTACTCCAGCTAATTGCTGATCTGTTCTCGCCTCTAAGAATGCAAAAGAGGCAGGGCCAGCAAATATTTCTGTCGGAACACTAGCACCACTCGGTAAGCAATAGGCCATCACATTCGCCCAAACGAGCGGATCTGTATACGTACTGTACATCGCTGATCCGGCAAATATAATTAAAGCACAGGCAGGTGTAATTAATAGACCATTCCCAAAAATATAGCCAATTCTCTTTAAATGCGGTAACTGCGTTAACACCGGTAATGGCGCTAGCATATGCCACCACATTAAAAAGGACGCAAATAACAGCACATATTCATACAAGCTATGCAAAACAGGCGCTTGCATTAATGAATCAAACATGAGCGGTACATGATAAAAAGAAAATAAGCCATTAAACAAAAACAAAGCAATGATCGGACTCCATATGACACGAAAGACCCTAACTGTAAATCGGTTACTTGCTTTCTGAATGATAGCTTCAAGAAACCACTTCGGTAATCCTAATAAAAAGAGCGGTGTTGCGATAAAATAAGCAAACACCATCTGGAGCATGTGAAAGCTGATCATCAAATGTCCAGTAATATATAGCGGACTTCCCCACCCTAAGTACAAAGCAAAAAGACCAAGAAAGAAATACACTTTCTGACTCGTTCGAACAGGCTTTGCGCCTGCAAAATGGCCTCGCCATTTCGTAACGAGGAGCATATATAGTAAACCAACAATAGCAAGTAGAATGATTAATTCTGGCGTCCACAATGCGCGAAAGCCAAACGTATCAAATAATAAAGACACACGATCTCCTCCTCAAGTAGGAACATCATCAAACTATAGTTATGTCCATACACGTATCATATCATAACTTGTCTCATAAGAATTTGAACGAATTCGGACAAAAATTTCGATAACTCGATCGCGCTCTTTAAATACGTATCTATTCACTCTTGTATGTTAAAATAAGGTGTCGTTACATAAACTTCCTATTAAGTGAGTGAGTGTTCAAAAAGTCGTTTAAATAAGAAACAACCTCTACACCAAATTCAGAAAGGGAGATTCTATGAACTCAAATCAACATTTAATCGTTCTTGACCTAGATGGCACATTGTTAAAAGATGATAAAACGATATCACCGTACACGAAACAAATAATAACAAAAGCGCGGCAAAAGGGACACCTTGTGATGATTGCAACAGGTAGACCTTATCGTGCAAGTGCCGCCTACTATCAAGAACTTCAATTAGATACAGCGATCGTCAATTTTAACGGGGCCTTTGTCCATCACCCACGCGATAAAAAATTTGGCACATTTCATCATCCGTTAAATTTAGAAACGGCAAAGACGATTATTCAAACATGTGAAGCCTTTAAAGTGAGTAATATTATGGTTGAGGTCATCGATGATTTTTACTTGCATTCGTTTGATGAAGTAATTATAAAAGAATTTCTAGCTGGTCAAAATCCAGTTGAACACGGAAATCTCCTGCAGCAATTAAAAGATGCCCCAACGAGTATTCTCGTTCATCCCCAAGAGCATCATGTCGATGAACTTCGTCAATTGTTAAAGGATGCTCACGCTGAAGTCATTGACCAACGAATGTGGGGCGCACCTTGGCATATCATTGAAATCATTCGTGCCGGTATGAACAAAGCAATCGGGATTAAGAAAGCCGCCGATTATTATAACATTCCTAAAGAACGAATTATTGCTTTTGGTGATGAGGATAATGATTTTGAAATGATTGAATACGCAGGGCAAGGAGTTGCGATGTCCAATGCCATCAATCCCCTTAAATCGATCGCAAATGCAGTTACAAGTTCGAATGAAGAGGATGGGATTGGTCGTTACTTAGAAGAAGCTCTTCTCTTATCATAAGATTCAATTACAACATTATACATAAGGATACTGTGCGTAAGATTGCGTATGATTAAAGAGGCTGGAACAAAACAAAAGTGTTTAGCTGAGAATCCGAACATGTAGATAACGTAGCGGATGAAATATACGTAGACTCCTACGGGATGAAAAGGAGGCCACTGAAAAAGGACAAATCGACTTTTTCAGTAGCTTTCATTTGATTAGCAATGGCTTCACGCGGAAAGCGAAGTATATTTCAGGAGCGGTGAATGTGCCCCACTCTAGATTTGTTCGGTATCTCACTTATGAAAATACTTTTGTCCCAGCCTCACTTAACGGCAAGGCTGAAAACATTCTTTTATTAAACTATAAATAGCTCTTCCTTCGGCTTGTTTATTCCTCATTAAACAAACACCGTCACTCCCCCACCTACTTAAATAACCGATAATTTTTCCTCACCCAAATTCCATAGAAAGTAGGCATTTCGCTTCTTTTTTTCACCTATTCTTCATAAGATATAGCAATCCAACTGAATAGGATGTTAAGGCGTTAAAGGAGCGTGTATATCATGAGAAATTCTTTTATCGATGTAGAATTCTCGGATATTTATATCAAACT
The DNA here is from genome assembly GCF_000513115.1 of Halalkalibacter hemicellulosilyticusJCM 9152. Taxonomy (GTDB): domain Bacteria; phylum Bacillota; class Bacilli; order Bacillales; family Bacillaceae_D; genus Halalkalibacter; species Halalkalibacter hemicellulosilyticus. The sequence goes on along the minus strand of NZ_BAUU01000017.1, from coordinate 52,480 downwards.
ATCCAAGGCTTCCCTACATCAGTTTATTAAAAGAATGATGAATCAACACTATTCTCTTTATTGGCGTTATGACGCCAAAACGATTTATCTCATGATCGAACGTGATGAATCCGTTCACGAACTCCCATTCTTACGCAACACGGAATTCCTTACGCTGTCTGCAGAATCCATTTATATTTATGATGAGGGATTAGCAAGCGCCTTGGAAAGCCTGCTACAACATGAAAAGGGAAATGGAATTGTCAAACGTTCGACTGATGGGCCTCTTTATATTACTTCATATCAGTCAGGTGATATTGAATCGATGATTGAAATTGATGGGAGTGAAAAGGTGATGATGAATCAAAATGGCTCGATGATCCAGTATAAAGGAAACGATAAGTCATTAAATGCCAAGACGATTTACAATGTCATGAACCTTGAAATTGATTATGTCTTAATGGAGCTACACGAAGCATTAGAATCTTCGGATGAATCAATGGTCGAGACACATAAACGTAAATTACGACGATTACTATCTAGACGTGAACAAGTGGAGCAACTCCTCTAATTAGACAGACTACACGCGTTAACCTTCAACTTGATAGGTCTAACCGCAAGCACAAGCTGTGCTTGCATTTTTTCGGAAACCACTTCCCATTTACCCCTTACAATCTTCTCACCTTTCTTTCTGACACAAGAAGCGATACAATATAAGAATGGACTCATTGAAGAGGTGACAGACATTGATTCATTCTTACGTACTGAATGATAGAGATTCAGCACAACTCAATTCATCTATTTATCGCTTATATAATAAGCTAACAGCAACTCGCTATGTGACGAATCGTTCCTTAGAGGTGCTCACACAAGAGGCGATACAAGCCATTGATTCAGCTAACTTCCAACCAAAATGGTTTCTAACCATACATTATATTGATCAATTAGCTAAATATTCTCAAGCAGAAAAGACCTATGATTTATACGACAGACGGTTTCTTTTTATTTTTGATGCTCTTTATCGATATTCCTTTAATGAAGAAACCTACCTAACAGAAGAAGCAATAGCTACGTTCACAAAACTTCTAGCAGAGCAGTCCGCTGTTTCAGATTCTCCTTGGCCACGTTTGTTTCAAATACACACGAAACATTTAGAGCCTAGGCAGGTTGAGAATATATATGACGCTTTTTCAAATGTGGAGGGTGAAATATCGTATTCATTCGCTCTTCTTTATTCTTATATTTCTTTACTAAATGGAAAAGAGGCACAAGCTCTTTCCTTGTTATCAGTTCAAAGACATCAATTAATTGAACTTGAAATTTACCCACATTTTCATCTATTGAAGGAGCGACAACGTTGGATCACGATCAAACAATGGTTTGATACGTTATTTATAAAACAAAGACAGACATTCGGATCTCTTCAACCAATTTGGGAGGAATATAAGGCAGTACACGCCAAAACGGCTGAAGACCAGGATGGAGTTTGGAAACGTTGGCTCGTTACTCCTAATTTCCAACGTTTCCTTCAATTAAGTCAGCACCTAACAAAAGAAGAGAAGCAGTTACGGATAACCCATTTATTAAATACATTAGAGAATCGACTTTACCAAACAGAATCAGTTAGAGCCTATGAACAATTACTGTTATATGCACAAGAATATGAACAAGCACAGGAGCATTTTCTTTTAAACGAATTTGACCCAGTGAAAATACGCCCAGAAAAAAAAGCCTTATTAGAAGCAATGAAAAAAGAAAGACCTGATTTAGCTATTCCTATTTACCATCAATTAATCATTCGATTAGTAGAAAGAAAATCAAGGGTGCATTATCAGCATGCTGCATTAGCCGTTTCACAATTAAAGCATTTATATACGACATTAGATGCCGTGGAGAAATTCGAACCATTTCTCATTCGGTTAAAAAAGCAATATCGAACGTACAAAGCGTTCATTGAGGAGTTGAAGTCATTTGAACTCTAACTGTTTTGTCCATGGAGGTTGGATCGAGAATTCCTTCTTTATATGGGGAGAATGCTCTCCAAGCTCTCGTTTTGAGCAAAAAGGGAACTTCCAATATCCATTTTTATATTCACCATTTGAACTAAAGCTACGTCTTTTTCGGGGTGATCCGATCTCCTATTACGGAACGTTTATCGAAGAAGGAAAAGCTGTTATTAAAGTACCCATTAAGGAAAGACAGTATCAATCATTTGCTGGAGAGACAACGATCTATCAGGCTACCTCTGCAATGAAGGAGTACCCCTTTCCCATTGAAGGGATACTCTTATCATTTGAATCGATATATCTCTATCTTTCGCTTTTTAAGCGTTGGCAGCACGATCATGCCATTACATTAACACCTGATATTCAAAAATGGCTGCAATTATTTTCTTATGTCCAACAAATGATTGAAGATGGCCATTTTGAACCGGCCCCAGATGGGAAATGGCAACTCATGCAATTTCCATTTGAAGAATGGTATGAAGCTTTACCTAGTGCCGCTAAATCCGTTCGACCAACTAGCCTTCATATTCATTCCAATCATGAAGGACTTACATATGTCGATTTTCATAAGCTCATTCGACAGCTTGGTGATACGTGGATTCGTTCGATTATCCAGAGAACGTCGATTTCTCCTTATTTTCAGCAATGGCTTGATAGCGTAGATCCATCGATTCAACAATCGGTTAAGCAGCTACAAACAACTAGCGAAAAACCGTCAGCGATCACCGTGCAGGATTTTAATGTAAAAGCAGGAATCACAGCGGCTAAACCGTTTCGTTCTGGACTCGTACTTGAACAACCTAAGACAGAGGATGGTGAGTGGATCGTCTCCCTTTGTATGATCGACCGGAAGCATCCTACTCGGATGGTGAAGATGCAGCAACTCGAATTAGGTGAACATCCATGGCATGAGAACCCAATTGCCCAGCTGAAGCAAGATGTAAACAACCTTAGAGAGCGTATTCCATTACTTCATTCTCTACGTCTTTCATCTCCGTCACTCGCACTTTCAGCAGAAGAGGCTTTTTACCTCTTTACAAATGAAGACGAGATGTTACAAGAGCTAGGCTTTCACTTAATTATTCCAAAGTGGATGAGCGAGCGACCAAAACCAAAAATATCGATTTCTTTAGACCATGACTTTATCGAAAAGTCTTCCGCAGAGCCTCTCCTTAATTGGCAAAGCGTTGCGTCCTTTACGTATCAAGTAGCGATCGGTAATGAACAAATAGATGAGCAGCAATTTAAACAAATTGTTGAAGAACAAAAGCCGTTTGTCTATATAAATGGAGAATGGATTGCATGGGATCGCTCACTTGCCGAAACCCTTAAATCGAATTTGGAGGAAATGAAGCAACGTACGTCCTATTTGGAAGCATGGAAGCTCGACCAAACGAATGAATTAAATGACCAATTTGATCATGTCGACGTTCAAATTGATTGGCAGGATGAACTTGAAAAAGCGTTAAATCAACTATACACAAACTCTCCTCCAGCGGTTTCACTTCCAAATGGATTACATGGGGAACTGCGTCCGTATCAACATGATGGTGTATCATGGCTTGTCCATTTACGACATATCGGATTCGGGGGATGTTTAGCCGATGACATGGGGTTAGGAAAATCAATTCAAACGATTGCTTATTTTCTTCATGTTATTGATCAACAGGAGCAACAATCATTGAATCGAACTCCTTTTTTATTAATATGTCCAACATCGCTTCTGCAAAATTGGATTGAGGAATGCCAACGATTTGCGCCCTCTCTAACCATTCTCATTCATCACGGCTCCACTCGTATATCAGATATTGAGAATTTAGAGAAATGGGATTTGATCATATCCACATACCAATTAATGGTGAAGGATGAAGATTTATTTGCGAGCATCTGTTGGAATGGTCTCGTGTTGGATGAAGCCCAGCATATAAAAAATATTGAAACCAAACAAAGAAGAGCAATCAAAAAGATCGATGCGATTCATCGCATCGCTTTAACAGGAACACCGATCGAAAATCGCTTGCGAGAGCTATGGTCATTATTAGACGTCCTAAATCCGTCCTTTTTAGGATCGTATTCGTCTTTTCAAGCGAACTTTATGAAACCCATTGAGCAAGAACACAATCAAGAGCAGCTCCATAAATTACAAGCTTTAATTCGTCCCTTTCTGTTAAGAAGGACAAAGGCAGATAAGAGCCTTGCTTTGCATCTTCCAGCTAAAAATGAAATCGTTCACCCTGTCTATTTAAGCGTAGAGCAAGCTAGTCTCTATCAAGCTGTGGTCGAGGAGATGGTAACACGATTAAACGAAGGTAGTGCTTTGGAAAGACGAGCTCATATTTTGCAAACCTTAACAAAGCTTAAGCAAATTTGCAATCACCCTGCTCACTTTCTAAAGGAACCCACGAAGGATCATCAATCTGGAAAATGGGATCATTTGCTTTCACTCGTGGAAGAAATGTATGACCAAAACGAGAAGGTGCTTATTTTTACGCAATATAAAGAAATGGGTCGTTTGATCGTGGAGGAGCTAGAGAAACGTTACACGAAAGAGGTACCTTTTTTACATGGGAGCTTAACACGTACGAAGCGAACAGAGGCAATTGAATTATTTCAGCAAGATGCGCAAACCCCATTTTTTGTTTTATCTTTGAAAGCTGGTGGAGTTGGCTTAAATTTAACAGCTGCTTCTCATGTCATCCATTATGACCGATGGTGGAACCCAGCGGTTGAGAACCAAGCAACAGATCGCGCATATCGAATTGGCCAAACAAAAGATGTGACCGTTCATAAATTAATGACAACAGGAACATTAGAGGAGCGAATTGACCGATTGTTATCACAAAAGCAAGAGCTTGCCAATCATATCCTTGCCGCTGGTGAGCAACGAATCACTGAGCTTACGAATGAAGAAATACTTGAGCTTGTTAAACTTTCGTAATCCATTTAAACAAATAAGGAGTGATATTTTTGACAAAGCTCGAAGAACCTTTCAATACCTTTTGGACAGGAAAAGACATTGATATTGGAAAGCCTAAAAAAAAGAATGCCTCCACACAAAAGAATCATCCTTTTTATACGTTAAAAAAAGCCATCCAAGACGAGGTGAAAAAGACCAACCTTGATCGTTAATTTTTTTAACTGTCCTCAATTGGAGGTCCGTTCCTTTCTAAAAAGATTGGATAGCAAAAGGAATGCCTACATATGTTAGCCACGTAGGCATTTCCTCAATTAGAATAAAAGCCAATCCCACTGCATTTAACCAGATGCCTGCTTGAATCATCCACCTTCGTTTCATTTGATTGTTCCCAACCTCTTCTAAATTTTCTACATCGAAAATACTTCTTGCAGTCCTTTCGCTAAATCATCATCTGATAACGGATTACGATGCGTATTTTCTAAATAAATATGCTTCTCTGAATCTGGCATCATAAATTCTTTATACCAATTGAAAAAATGTGGACTATCACCATGCATGCGTAAATAACGTCTTAACGACTGTAAGCTCTCAATGGTCCACTGTACATTCGTTAACCAGTCGGCTTTGTAGAAGTTTGCCCACTTCCCATGCTCAGACTGTCTCAGCGCTTGTACCCCCTCTTCATAATACCAAATGGCTTGTGAAGCTGACACAAATGCTTTTGGAAATTCGTCTTTTCTAGCAAACTCATACGCTTCACATAATTTAATAAACCCAGCATTTCCAGAGCAATGGAGAATGACTTGAATGTGGAACTGGTCAAAAAAGCGAGTACGATCCTCATGAGAAAGTTCATTAAAAATAACTTGAGATGTCTCATTTAACACAGTCCAATTCCTATAACCAATTTGGCACCTCTCCTTAAACCAACATACTTGTTCATCGAACGACCTTTCACCTGTTGCCCAATATAGTGCTTCAATACTTTGAGTAGCCTTTCCTTGCATCCAATGACCGATTATTCTTCGTGCAGGGTGATGATAGAACTGTTCTCCTGCTCGATTATCAACATGCTCTCCAAATGGTACAGAGCATTGAAAATAGCTTTTATACAATTGGGCGATTTCATGATGATGAGAGCTGTAAAGACGCTGAACAAAACGTTGCAAATGTTCATTAACCTCTACATTCCCTACATTCCACATGTCACTTACAATATCTAACGGATACAAGTGCATGCGTATATTCCCTGAATTGACAAGTAAGTAATCATCTCCACCTGTCGCAAATACCTCTTCTAATTCTTGAACAATTAAAGTCGGTTCGTTCGGAAACATCGTTAAATGATTAGAGGCTTGTAAATCATGAAACGTCACATGATAATAGATTCCTTGTTCACCATATTCCTTGCCTTCAGGCATAGACGAAATTCTAAAATCTTCATTACCATTTCTCCTAGAAACCATCTTACCATAGCCATTGTCTGCCCATACTTTAATGACGCCCTGAGGAAGATCAATATACCCCCCACGATAAAGCTCAGATATTTCACCGTATAAGGCGACACAACATTGTGGAGAATCAACATGCTCCTGAATCATTTCTAACTGTTTCTTTATGACGCGTGAGATCATTTCTCCTCTTTTACTAGGTGTATCAAAAGTTGGATCTTGTGTCCAAAAAGGGGTATCTCCCTGTCCTCTAAAGGACAATACCCAAACAACCTTTTTCTCCTTTTGCTTTTCGATCGCTTCCTCCCAAAGCTGTTCATATAGCAAATGGTTCGTTGCATAGCTTGCTTGCTCATCTGGATATACTCGTTTAAACATTTCAGCACCTAGTGGCTCCGCATGATGATGGGTAATCCATAACCCCATTTCTGACGCTAACTCAAAATGAATTCCCTCTTTGGGCAAATCCGTTCCAGGAATGACCATATTTCCTCCACTACGAAGCAATGCCTCAAATACTGGATGCCATACTTCTTTTGTCGGTGGATAAGGCTCTTTCCAACCGATTAGGCAAACTTCATCATTGACAAACCACCCTCTAAATCTAACTTTTCTTTTCGGAGAGCGGATTTCTCCTAACGGAATATGGACACTTTCTCGCTTTTTTATACGCTGATCGATCCAGTACCAAAACGGGTCAATTCCTAAATACGTCTTACTAATGTGTAATAGTCCATAAATAAGACCTAAATCATCACTCCCTATAATCCTTAGTCCATCTTCTTTCACTGTAATGATATAAGCTTCTTCATCACACATTTGCTTATCATGATGTAATTCAATCAACGATACCTCGTCTTTGATGTCCGTTTTCATTTTTTGTTTATTAAACACTTTATCCATATCCCGCTGAAACATATGAAGTGCATGTTCAACAGCCTTTGATAACGCAACAGGTCCATTAACGACTGTTGATGAATCAATTTCATAATAAGGATTGTCCGTTTTCATTTTATTATCCCCTCATCAAAATAGATCGTTTTATGTTAACGTTTACATTTTAGCGCAGTTATAGCTTTTTTACATTTTCCTCAGTTATCTTCATTACTAATCAAATAACTTTATTGCTTTTCAAAAGAAAGAGAGCATTGAAAAAGTTAGTAAACATTCTCCATGCTCTTTCATATATTATTCGATTTCAACCTTTAGAACTTCTTTAAACATGTCACGATCTTCAAGCTCTTCCCCATCAATCGCGATAATAAGTAATTCAGCCTCTAACTCATATTCTCCTACCTCTAACCCTTCTAATGAAACCTTTTCTGTAAATGACAATGATTCTCCTGGAGAAACTGTTTCAATGACGAGCGCCATTGTAAACATTTTCCCTTCTGAATAACGATAAACCTCTTCTCCACTCTCATCTCTTAAAATGATTTCATACTTTTGTCCGGATGAAAAGTCAAGATTACTTTCATTATCCTGATGATTTGTCACCGTCATTGTCACATCCATTTCATTTTCCACTTGATCAATCTTCACATCATATGACCAATCACTCACTTCTTCTTCACCTCCGCTACCTGTCGTTGGCGAATTCGATCCTTGTCCACACGCTGACAGAATAAGCAATAATGCTATTCCTATCCAAGTATAGCTCTTTTTCATTTGAATCTCCTCTCCTCTTAATCTTTTCGAAATAACCCAAATATTCCTGAGGTTTGCATCACATTGGTAAACGCTTCTGGGTCCACTCCTTGAATCACTTCCCTCAATTCATACAGTTCATAACGGGTAAGGACAATCATAAGTACTTCTTTATCTTCTGAAGAATAACCACCTTTTGCTGGAATTCGAGTAATTCCTCTTACCATAGAATCATATATCGCTTTAGAGACATCATCAGCTTTTTTCGTGACAATCATCGCTGTCACCTTCACGTGACGCGTATATATGGCATCAATTACACGTGATGAAACATAGAGAGTAACGAGTGTATAGAGCGCTTTTTCAGGATCAAATAGAAACCCTGACGTAATGACAATGATACTGTTTAAAAGAAAGAAGTAAACACCAACAGGTCGATCACTCACTCTCGATAAAATCAGAGCAATGATATCAAGTCCTCCAGAAGAAGCTCCCCATTTTAACGTAATACCAGCACCAATCGCTAATAATACACCACCAAACACAGCATTCAATAGAATATCCGGTGAAAAATGCCTAATTGGCACGACTTCTAAAAAGAATGTTGTAAGAGCTACGTTTAAAAAACTATACAAAGTGAAGCTCTTCCCTACCTTTAACCACCCAAGAATAGCAACAGGAATATTTAATACGAAAAGGATTATTCCCGTTGATAATGGGAGCACAACAGCAATAAGCTGCGCCACTCCTGTAAAGCCACTCGCAAACACATTGGCTGGTATTAAAAAGAAATTTAACGCAATGGCTATAATAAATGCCCCGAGAATAATAACGACCGTTTTTTCTGCCTCTTTTCTAATCGACATTATGAAATTTGATCCTTTAACAAGTGTTGTTCAAACCATTCGACAGATGATAAGACGGCTTGTCTAGATACTTTATGGTCGACACGATCCTCTGCAACAAATTTTAAACGATGAGGGTGCTCCTCATAATACTTCTCTAATTCACCATATAGCTTTTCTGAAAAAGGATACGGTACAACTTGATCTTCCTTCCCATGCCAAATCATCAGTGGTCGTCCATTTAGGCGCTCAAGCTGTACAGTCAAATCATACGGTTTAATTTGATGAAGCACTTGATGACGAAGGTCGTGTAAATCAACTCCCTTTGTCTCAAGCATCTTAAGTTGTTCCTCCAAAAAAACTTGATAATAGGCCGTTCCCATAAACGACACAGCTGATGTAATCCAAGGATAGCGAGCTAATGCTCCATACATCGTAATGGCTCCCATAGACGTTCCAATCACACCAATTTGGTCATTTCCTAATTCATTCGTGACCATATATTCCTTCAATAATTCTAGTTCATGAATAGAAGTTAAAACAATTTCCCAAAATTTCAAATCACGATTCTGTTCCGTTTTTTGACGTTCTCCATGATAAATAGCATCTGGTAACAGGACCCTGAAGCCTTTTGTTGCTAACATATAAGCAATATGCAAATTATGCTCCTTTGCGCTCGTAAATCCATGTAAGAAAAAAATCGTTGGGAGCTTCGCTTGTTCTTTTTCTCTATCTACTACATGTAACGTAGGAACTCCCCCAATCGTTTCATTATTAATAAAAATCATTCAAATCACTTCCTATCCATCCATTTTTCCTAATTATAGCATTTCCCAATCTGATTAAGAAAAATGATAAATTTTTTCATTTATTTATAGGAAAAAACGGTTATCTGTCTCTTATTTGAAGAGAAGGTCATTCCTTTTTTTCCACTAATCAAAGCGGATGGGTTCGACGCACTAGTTTGTGGCAAATCTCTAAACAAGAAAAGCCTATTGACAGGCTGAAAGGACCACCTACTGGTGATCCTTTTGCTGTGCTTTGTTATAGTAGTTAATACTTGTCATAGCCCCTTCTTCGACCATATTATGATCATCATAATCATGTGGATCGGAATGACCGATGCGTCGATCCTTCACTTTATTCGTAACAGAGCTGTCTTTGAAATAGCTTCTTAGCTGTCCGTAGCTTCTTCTTACCTTCGAACGAAATTCATCATTTCTCATCAACAATGTTGTCGTTCCAGCTGCTCCAGCTAACAGTAGCCATGCTTTTCTTCGTTTCATTTCTATCACCCCATATATTGTGGTTAGTTTTTACTTTCCCTCTCTGTTTGCTTTTTAAACATCGTAAAGAGAGTGTTCATAATTCAATGACAATTGGTTACGCTAAAATATGCACAACTTACTCTTACCGTAATGAGGTGAACATTATGTCACAAACAGGTGATAACAACAAAAAGAAAAAAGACAACAATGCAAGAAATCAACAAAAAAACCGCCAAGAATTAAAGAACAAGCGCGCAGGAGAGCATTCCTATTCAAAAGAAACGGATCACCTATAGGATAAGGTGATCCGTTTCTTCACTTATTACTTCTCTAGCTCCTTCACATCTTTGACAATCCACTCTAGTCCTGTTTCAACTTCTTTATCCCACGTAAGCATGCCACCAGCAAAGTTCTTTACATGATCAAAGCCTTGTTCCTTTAAATAAAGAGCGACATTTTGACTTCTTGCTCCACTTCGGCAAATAAATACATAAGAAAGATCTTTATCAAGCTTATCTGTATATTGCGGAATCGTCTGCATCGGAATAAGAGGAACACCGGGAATATGCCCCTGTTCATATTCGTCATATTCACGAACATCAATAACAAGTGTATCCGTCTCTTCCTTTAACAATGACGCTAATTCTTCTACATCAATCTGATCAATCCCATCAACTACATAACTCAACTAACAAGCACCTCTTTCATCACAGTTCATACAAGCTAACGATACGATACCTGTTTACACATCAATTGTCAATCAACAGGCTTACTTCTTAAACGCCACAAGCGATACGTATGAGAAACGATGACCTTACCAACCGCATAAGTCGGTACAGCTAATAATAACCCAAAGAATCCAGCAAATCTTGCTGCAACTAATAATAATAATATGATCGTTAATGGGTGAATATCTAATTTTCTCCCCATTACTTGCGGTGAAATGAGATTACTTTCAATTTGCTGTACAACGACAACAACGATAATAACAAGCAATGCCATAAATGGCGATTCAATTAATCCAACAATCACAGCTGGAATTGTGCCGATCCACGGTCCAACGAACGGAATGACATTCGTAAACATCGCCACGAGCGCTAACACAAGTGAGTACTCGACGCCGATAATTAAGTAACCAATGTACATAAGAACGCCAACACAAACACTAACAATAATTTGCCCTTGAATATAGGAGCTTAATGCAAAGTCCATATCCTTTAGAATACGGCGTCCTTCCTGCTGTTGCTTACTAGGTAATAACCGTAACACTTGCTTCGGTGCTTTCTCCCCTTCTTTTAACATATAAAAAAGGATAAACGGAATAACAACTAATATAATCACGACATTAGCAATGAATCCGAGAAAGCTAGCAATGTTAGAGCCTAAAGCTGTGACAAAATTATTTAAATATTCACCAAAATCAGCAATGATATTTTCAAATGAAAATTCATTTCCTTGTTGGAAACGAGCTATGTATTCATTCTCTTGCAGAGCATTATACATGCCTTGTACTTCGCGCGTAAATGCCGGAAGTGTTTCAACTAAGCTATAAAACTGCTTCTGTAATTCCGGACCTATTAGTAAAAAGAGCAACGTGATTAGTGATACCCCGGTTAAATATAAAATAAGAATGGACAAGCCACGCGGAATTTTCTTCGATAAGAGATTCACAAATGGTCGCAATAAATAGAACAAAACCCCTGCTAAAGCGATAGGTGCAAATAAGGTTTGGACAAGAACAACAATAGGTCTAAAAATCCAATCAACTAATGTTCCTAAATAAATGATTAATAGAATTAAAATGAACGCATACATAATGCGAAATGACTTGCTTTGCGGCATTTATGCACCCCTCTCTGACATTATATACCTATATTATAGCATTTTCTGCTAAGCAAAACTGTACTTTTTAGAGGTTTCATTGAACTTCTTAACAATTATCAAACTTTTTACATACAAATCGATTATTATGAAGTATAATCTTCAAATGATTATTCGTGAGGTGAGAAAATGGACATCCAACAGAAAAACAAAAAGAAGATTCAACAGCTTTCCCTTTTCGCCTTGACGTGGCCAATTTTTATTGAAATTATGCTCCATATGATTATGGGGAATGCTGATACATTAATGCTTAGTCAATATTCAGATGATGCGGTTGCAGCCGTTGGAGTGGCCAATCAAATCTTTATGTTTGTGATCGTCATGTTCGGATTTATCGCAACAGGAACGAGCGTCCTTGTTGCACAGCACTTAGGTGCGAAGCAACAAAGAGAAGCTGGCCAAGTTGCTGTCGTATCAATCGGGGCGAACCTAGCAATCGGGCTGATTCTTAGTATTGGGTTGATCCTCTTTGGCGCACCTTTACTCACGATGATGGGTTTACCTGAAGAACTGCTACAAGAAGCAACGATGTATATGGTGATTGTCGGGGGTTTTTCATTTGTACAAGCATTGTTGATGACCGTTAGTGCGATTTTAAGAAGTTATCAATTCACGAAGGACGTTATGTACGTCACAATCGGAATGAATATTTTAAATATAATCGGAAACTATTTGTTCATATTCGGAGCTTTCGGAATGCCTGTTCTAGGTGTAACTGGTGTGGCCATTTCAACAGCGGTCAGTCGTTGTATTGGACTTGCGATAGTTGCTTACTTACTATACCGTAGAATCCCTAACGATTTACCTTTTCCTTATCTACTAAAAGGTGTTCCAAAGGTTGAGCTGCGCAATTTATTAAAGATTGGCATTCCAACTGCTGGTGAACATATGTTTTATAACGGTTCTCAGCTTGTCATTATGTATTTTATTCTCATGTTTGGGGCTGAAGAACTAACGACACGAGTATACGTGCAAAATGTGACGATGTTTGCTCTCCTGTTCGGATTAGCGGTTGGACAGGGAACACAAATTATTGTTGGCTATCAGGTCGGAGCCAAACAGCTCGATGCAGCATATAAACGTTGTATTCGTAGCTTGAAGCTAGCCATTTTGATTTCGCTTGGAATGTCAGCGATCTTTTATTTCTTAAGCAATCCCATTTTAAGCATCTTCACAGACAACCCTGATATTATTGCGTTAGGAAGTATTCTCTTGTTACTTCATGTCATTATGGAGCCTGGCCGTTCCTTTAATCTCGTTGTCATTAACTGTTTACGAGCGGCTGGCGATGTAAAGTTCCCTGTCTACTTAGGCGTTATTTCGATGTGGGGTGTGAGCATTCCTGTCGCCTACTTTTTCGGTATTTACTTAGATATGGGCTTAGTCGGCATTTGGCTTGGTATGGTTGCTGATGAATGGTTACGTGGATTTTTAATGTATATCCGTTGGCGCGGTGGAAAATGGCGAGAAATGGCCTTTGTTGGAAAGAGAAAAGAACAAGATGTTGCCGTTTCTTAAATGCATCGTGTAAACTCTCTATAAATGATTTGCTAAACCGCTAGTAGAGGTCCTTTCAAACTAAAGAGGCCGGGACATAACAAAAGTGTTTAACTAAGAACCTGACGAAGGATATTTTCAATGTATTTGTACGAATTCTCATTAATTCGTACACGTTTGTCCCAGCCTCTTCCTTAAGCTTAGTAATTTCTACTTTTCTACCGCTAGTATGAAAAACATCGGCCTCCTTAGCTCGTGTTTCATATTCGGATCACGCTCTATCCATTCAGCTGTAGGCATAGGCTCCTTAATAGCACGAATCCGAAAACCAGCTTGAATTAAATCATTCACATAAGTTGAGACAGTGCGGTGATATTTAATGACATTATCAGCTAAAAAATTCGTTTGACGTAACCCCTCTAGTTGATAGTTATCAATTGGCCAATGAAGGATAGTACCTTCCTCATTATAAATCCAATCCTGCTCTTCCCTTGCAGTGAATATCGGATGTTCAACTGAAAAAACAAAATGCCCACCCTTTTTCATGCAATCGTAAATCTTTTGCGAAAGCTTATAAAAATCCTTAATATAATGAAAAGCCAACGAACTAATCACAACATCAAAGGAATGATTGTCAAAATTGATCTCCTCAATAGCCTCCTGAATATAAATAATACTCGAATCATCGGTCAGCTCGGCGGCTTTTTTTAACATTTGTTTTGATAAGTCAACACCGACCACTTTACTTGCTCGATTCTTGTGTGCATAGCGACAATGCCACCCATACCCACAACCTAAATCAAGAACCGCTTTATTTTCTAAGCTAGGCAACATGCTTTCTAGCACGTGCCATTCACCTGCTCCTTCTAATCCAAGAATTGAACGTGGCATTTTAGCATATTCATCAAAAAATCGTTGATCGTCATATTTATTTTGCTTCATCATTTAATCTCCTATTTACATTAATCTTATCTTTCTATTTTTTCATTTACGATAAACTCACCACTCTTTCTTATCTTCTCCACCACCTCTGTAGCCGTAACATCATTAGTATGATAATAATAGCGTTCACTGATTTGCTTACTTTTGAATTCTTTTACTAGATCTAGGCAACGTTGTCCCATTTGATATTGTTTATCGCGCAATTGATCTCTCCTTAACAATTCATCATGATCGACCCAAAGGACAACGTAGAAAATCTTAGCTTGACACCTTTCACTTCGAACCTTTTGTATGACTTTTTCCACATCTTCCGGATAAGCAATATAATCTATTACGACGTCTTTATTAGCTCGTAAAAAATTCGTTGCTAAGCTAGCAATATTTTCCCACGTTAACGTAAGTAACTCTTCACTTTCCCAAGGTGGAAGGTAACCACCAACAATCATATGATTAATCAAATCACCTTCTATATATGCGCTCTGAGTAAACTGTTCTACTAACCTTTTTGATATCGTTGACTTGCCAACACCAGCTGGCCCTGTAATGATGTAAATCCTTCTCACTGTTCCACCTACTTTCTACTCTTACAACTATTCATTATCTTCTACTTTCCATTTCGACAAAAATGACGACTTTCCTCCCTTCCCTATGTCTATGTGAGAAACAGAAAAACAGCCATCGAAGCCATTTGCTATATTCTTTTCACGATACTTCTTGGACAACCTTTTTTATAAACACTGTTCTATGGTATGATCACTAGGAGCAAACATGAATAGAATTGAGGGATTGAATCATGAAAACCGTCGTCACGACGTTAAATGCGAAATACATTCACACTTGTCTAGCACTTAGATGTTTAAAGGCTTATGCAGAGCCTGATTTTCCTATTGAAATGGTAGAATATACGATTAAAGATCCGACGATGAACATCGTCTCTGATTTATATGCACGTAAGCCAGATGTCATTGGCTTTAGCTGTTACATTTGGAACATTGAAGAAACAATCAAAGTGATCAATATGCTAAGAAAGGTTTTACCACAAACGAAAATCATCTTAGGTGGTCCAGAAGTTTCTTATGATACGAAAGAATGGATGGAGAAGCTTTCTACCGTTGACTTTATTATTATTGGAGAAGGTGAAGAAACCTTTAAGCATTTGCTTGAAGAAATAACGACAACTCAAAAGTACCATATGGTTTTTGGAATTGCTTATCGCAAAGAGGGCGACATCCTCGTGAACGCATCTCGACCGAAATTAAACTTAGATG
Organism: Halalkalibacter hemicellulosilyticusJCM 9152; assembly: GCF_000513115.1. Lineage (GTDB taxonomy): Bacteria > Bacillota > Bacilli > Bacillales > Bacillaceae_D > Halalkalibacter > Halalkalibacter hemicellulosilyticus. Next base: position 36,779 of record NZ_BAUU01000017.1, on the reverse strand, counting down.
ACCTCCCTTCTCCCTATCGTTTTCCAGAGGATGTCGATGGGCTCTCTAAACGGGTCACCTATTTTGAAACGAGTCGCGGCTGTCCTTATAGCTGTCAATTTTGTCTTTCCTCTATTGAAGTCGGCGTCCGTTATGTGAATATTGAGCGAGTTAAAAGCGATTTACTCTATTTGATTGATAACGGAGCAAAGCTAATTAAATTTGTCGATCGAACGTTTAATATTAAACGTGACTATGCACTAGAGATTTTTCAATTTCTCATCGAAAATCATAAGCAATGTGTCTTCCAGTTTGAAATAACAGCAGATATTATGCGCCCAGAGGTTCTTGAGTATTTAAATGAACATGCACCTCCTGGCATTTTCCGTTTCGAAATTGGTGTACAGTCAACAAACGATGCAACGAACGAGCTTGTTCAACGTCGACAAAACTTCAAGAAACTTTCTCGAACGGTCACAATGGTGAAAGAAGGAGGAAAAATCGATCAGCACCTTGACTTAATTGCCGGATTACCTGAGGAAGATTACAACTCTTTCAGACGAACCTTTAATGATGTATTTGCAATGCGCCCAGAGGAATTGCAGCTCGGCTTCTTGAAAATGCTACGTGGAACCGGCTTACGTATTCGTGCTAAAGATCATAATTATGTCTATATGGATCATGCTCCGTACGAAATTCTAGAAAATAATGTACTGACCTTTGATGAAATCATTCGCATAAAACGAGTGGAAGATGTATTAGAAAAATATTGGAACGATCATCGAATGGATCGTACAATTGAATACCTTGTCACACATGAATTTGACTCACCATTTGATTTCTTCCAACTTTTCGGTGATTACTGGGATGCGAAGGGCTGGGCTAAGATCGGTCACCAGCTTGAAGACTTATTCAAGCGTTTATATGAATTTCTTAAACAGTATGGAACAAAGGCCGAGCTCACTTATATTCAGAGCCTGATGATTGTTGATTTCTTTGAGAATCAAAAGCACAAACCACGAAAAACATGGTGGACGTTCTCCTTAACGAAGAGAGAACAGTCACATTATTTATCGCTACTCGCTGATCAGCCTGCAATTGTATCTTCTGAATTCGAAGCTTTACAGCTACACGAAAAGGATTTACACAAGCATACGATGATTGAAGTGATCCCTTTTGATTTAAGGCAGAATAGTTCAACAGATCGCTCTTCACTACTCATTGCTTACTTCTCACCAAAAGAGCACAGATCATTCCTATTTTCCGTTCCACTTGACCAGCTCTCTACTGCTGTATCATAAGAAAAACGCGAATGTGTCTTTTCTCTTAGCTTTAAAGAAAAACCGCGGTAAAGGCCTTTTCTTTAAGCGGCGTGCGGAGCCGTTACAACGGTTTACGTTTTTCTGAAAGTGGGGTTCTTTCAGAAAACGTGTAACGTGCAAAGCCGTCGCTCTCCTTTGAGTTTGCCAACACCCTCTATACTTTTCCCACACGCCTTCCTCGAATTTTATACTTTCTTAATTGCGTCGTGCTGAACGTTACAATTGTTTTAAGATTAGATTGATCATGCTCTTTTTTCATCCGACCATGTAACCCATGGAGCCTTAAATTACTAGACTTCTTATTTATTCCCTTATCCTTTTTTGTAGGCAACTCCCTTTTTCACACTGACTTGTTCATTTAATTTGTGAATCACCTCTAATACCGCTTCTATCACAACTGTACCTGGATGAAAAATTGATGTTACCCCTAATTTGTTCAAATATGGAACATCATCATCAGGTATAACTCCACCAACGATCATAAGCAAATCCTTTTTCCCTATCTTATTTAAGTGCTGAACGAATTGCTGTATTAACTCCCGATGGCCACCAGCTAGTGTACTCACACCAACACAATCAACATTCTCCTTCACACATAGTTGTGCTGCCTCTTGAGGTGTTTGAAACAATTGCCCCATACGAACATCGAAACCAAAATCAGCAAATCCAGCTGCAATCACTTTGATACCTCGATCATGGCCATCCTGACCAAGCTTTGTTAACAAAATCGATGGCTTTTTCCCCACCCATTCTTTATAATTCTTGATCTCAGTCTCAACCTGTTCCCGTTCATGCTTATACATCCATTCCTTTTTATAGATGCCTCTCACATACGAAAGAGTGTCTGTGTGCCTGCCCACAACTTGTTCAAGAGCATTGGAAATCTCCCCTAGAGTCGCACGAACTCTAGCCGCTTCAATCGCCAGCTCAAGTAAGTTGTTCTTTTTTTGTTTCATTTCGTTCTTAATCGCCGCTAACTTTTCTTGAACGACCTGCTCATCTCGTCCCTTTTTTACAGCTGTAAGCCTCATCATTTGCCGCTCACGAATCTGCTTATTACCTAAATATAGCAAATTCTCGTCTGTTCTCTTTCCACCATGACTCTTATGTTTATTTAATCCAATGATGGCCTCTTGCTTCGTATCAATCGCTGCTTGACGCTCGGTAGCAGCTAAGGCAATCTTCTGTTGTGGAATTCCTGTCAAAATTGCTTTAACCATCCCACCGTTTCTCTCTATTTCTGAAATATGCTTCCTCGCTTTGTCATATAGCTGTGTAGTCAATGATTCAACGTAATAAGAACCACCAAATGGATCGATCACATCGGTTAACCCTGTTTCATCACGTAAGAATTGCTGCGTTTGCCGAGCAAGTTTAGCCGAATAACGACTAGGCAAAGCTAACGCCTCATCATATGCATTCGTATGAAGTGATTGTGTATGTCCTATGACAGCAGCCATCGCCTCTATTGTTGTTCGGACTAAATTATTATAAGGAGCTTGAGCCGTTAAGCTCCAACCAGATGTTTGTGAATGAGCACGCAACCGAAATGAATGCTCATTTGTCGGTTGGAACCGCTCCATTACGTTTGACCATAACAATCGCGCTGCTCTGAGCTTCGCAATTTCTTCAAAAAAATTCATTCCAATGCCCCAGAAGAACGATAGACGTGGTGCAAGTTGATCAACATCTAATCCTGCTTCCATTCCCGCTTTCACATATTCCATCCCATTACAAATCGTATAAGCAAGCTCAAGCTCTGCAGGGGCACCAGCTTCTTGCAAGTGATAACCTGACACACTTACACTATTGAAGGAAGGGACGTGATGAGCTAAATAGGACATAATACTAGTTGAGATATCCATCGATGCTTTGGGTGGATAAATATACGTATTACGCACAAGGTATTCTTTCAGTATATCGTTTTGAATGGTCCCTTTTAACTGCTTTTTATCCACACCATACTCTTCAGCTGCAACGATAAAAAACGCCATAATCGGCAATACTGCACCATTCATTGTCATCGATACACTTATTTGATCAAGTGGAATATCCGTAAAGAGCTCGATCATATCTTCAACGGTATCGATCGCTACTCCAGCCTTGCCGACATCACTTACAACAGCAGGGTGGTCAGAATCATATCCACGGTGTGTAGCTAAATCAAATGCGATTGATAATCCCGTTTGACCAGCTTGTAAGCATTCACGATAGAAGCGATTGCTATCTGTTACTGTCGAGAAACCACCATATTGCCTAATCGTCCACGGCTTCTTTTTATACATCGTTGGATAAGGCCCTCGTACAAATGGGCGATTTCCAGGATAAGATTCAACGTGTGGGCAAGACTCACTTTCGCGATAAAAAAAAGAGGTTTCCTCCTGCTGAAGTTCCTGCTTATACAATCGTTCAATTGTCGAAAATGGTGTGCGTTGAAACGCCTTTCTTATCACCTCTTACCCCTCCCGTCGCTTCTTTCTTTTAACCTTGTCATATCATCACATATGTTTTCAACCAACCATTCCTCCTCGCTCGCTCTATCCCACCTTGCTGCTCGATTCCAATAAATCTTTTCCAAGCCTTTTCCGCTATTTGCTCTGTTAATGATTCAATGTAGTAGGAGCCACCAATACTATCAATAGGAAAATGGAGGAACGCTTCATCTCGCAAGATCATCGTAGCGTGACGAGCAAGTCTGTCATTTAAACGACTATTCGATCGATTCTCTTCAAATGGACGAACCGATAATTGATGTACTCCTGATAAAATCGCTGCTAAAGCACTTACCGTTGCTTTTACAATTGACAGATGTGGGTCATCTTTTACTTGTAACGAAGGATCTGCTCTTGCTTCAATCCATGCCTTTTGCGCAGTTGGCTCCGCACAATACTCCTTCATAACGACCGCCCATAAGGCACGAAATGCCCGGATTTTAGCTATTTCTATGCTTAAATAGCTACCCATTGAGAAAGAAAATACCATCGATTTTCCGATCACACTTGGGTGAATGTGTTTCTTAGCAATTCCTTCAATGTATTCAACTCCAATTGCTAGTGCTAGCGCAACCTCAGTTATCACATTTGCACCTAATTGACGATAACCACCCGTATGAATGCCAATCAGACGTATATTCGTAAAAGGAGTATCACGAATAAGCTTAGCTATGGTTTCATACTGTTGACTCTGTTGTTCATTCGCAAGCTCCTCCTTTATGAATTGCCAAAACGGATCTGCTGTTACTGCACCTTGAATATGTTTTTTTTCATCTTCAGTTGTAAGGTTATCTAATAAATCTATGAAAACCTGCTGTAATTCTCCTGATTTTATATGCAACCCTGTTTTTGTAAGTGGAAATGCCTGTAGCAATCCTTCTAGCTCACATAAGCCATCTTTCCCCCGTGCTTGTGATTCAGGAAATGATAACAAGAATTCAATGCCATCAACATCTTCGTCAATCGCTTCCTTCATACGAGCTTCCGTTACTCGTTTTTCTTTTAATGGAATTGTTTGGATGATAAGTGGCTTTGTCAAGTTTGCTGTATCTCCCTCATAAAGGGAAATTGTCCTGGTTCATGGTAAGGGATCACTGGATTGATATTCGATGCCTTGTGATATAAAAGGTCAAGAACAATGTCCTCATCGATCATTGTCTTTTGCTCTTTTGGCGTCAAAATTTGATCCACAGCTCGTTTCCACTTATTATACTCCTCCATAAAGGACCCTCCATTTTTTATTACCTTATTATCAATAGACGCACGTTATTCGTCTTTTCTTAAAGCGATCTAACCTAGTTCAGGCATTTTTGAAAACGGCTGTCTCCCTCCTCCGAATTCGCCAAATTTCCATTTAATGGAATAAAAAGCAACCGAAAAAGGATTACCCTTTTCGGTTGCTTCTAAACTCCTATAGCTTCTATGCGAATGTTTCAATGCACGATTTACTACTCTTCAAATGGTAAGTATACTTGAAACCCATCCTCACTAATTGTTTTTCCTTCTACATGCGCAGCAAGCAACTCTTTATATTCTTTTGAGAAACGTTGAAAGCTGTCTTCATCTCGCTCTGCTAATGATTGATCTATAGCTGCTTCTAATTGCTCTTTTTTATAATGATACATAGAATATTCAAGGATCGCTTGTGCGTAGAGAGAATGAACAGTCCTTTGCGAACGACTTTGTAATGTACTAATTAGCTTCAATTGTTTAATTACCTTTTTATCTAATGCATATTGTTTGTCCATTTTCCTTTCCCTCCCTCGCGTTTCTATTCTACTAATACCCTCTATGCCCTCATTTAAACCTTTTTGACATGCCGACATACTCATTTTTGAAACTGCAAATGAATTAGCTCATAACCGTTTCAGTTGAGAAGCGACTACTAGATACTGAAAACGTATCACACGAACTATCTCAATTAAAATATTTATTTAAAAGAAATGAATGACAACTAATGTCAGCATCCAGTCATAATGACGTCTTGAAGGATATAATAAGCCTTTAAGACACTTTTTATTTTTAAAAGAGGTTCATTGTATTTACAGTAAAATCGGAGTATAATAAGAACATAAGTTCCCTTAAGAGGTGAGAATATTGAAGCTAACAACAGAAGACCAACGCATGATTCGGCTATTCATTCTCCTATCTATATCGCGGAAAGCACTGGAAAATGATTGGGCACAGCTAGAAAAAGCTTCTTTACGTTTACAAGCTCCCTATTTAGAATTAACCCGCTCCACGTTAGATCAAATTAGTAAAGAAATGGCGATCGTTAAACAATATATGTTTCGCCACCATCTAAAAGTAGAAACATACAAAAATGATGGACTATTTACCGAATACCGTTACACGTGTCGTGGATATGAAGGTAGCATGAAAATCTTAAATTCCCACTTAAAAAGCCAAGTGTTTGATTACATTACTTCAAGCTTCCTAACAATCAAACATCCTTCTTAGCGCATCGTTACAATCGAGTGGAGGCCATCCTTGTCAATCCCCCTATCATAGAGGAGGACACCGAAAAAGTTAAAAACCAAACTTTTCAGTGCCCTTTCATAGACGGATTTTATAAATTCTAACCATAAGAAAAGCTGATTGATAAAGCACGAACACTTTATCAATCAGCTTTCTTTTCGTATTCTTATCCCAACACTTTATTAATTGCATCAAGTACTCGATCTGCTTGAAACGGCTTAACGATAAAGTCTTTTGCGCCTGACTGAATCGCATCAATAACCATTGATTGTTGTCCCATCGCCGAACACATAATAACCTTGGCACCTGAATCGATTTCTCTAATGGCCTTGAGCGCTTGAATACCATCCATTTCAGGCATTGTAATGTCCATTGTTACCAAATCAGGGCTTAATTCCTTAAACTTCTCAACTGCTTCCGCCCCATTTGCTGCTTCACCAGCAATATCAAACCCATTTTTTGATAATATATCTTTAATCATCATTCGCATAAATGCTGCATCATCTACGATAAGAACAGATGCCATTACCATCACCTCATTAATCTTTAACAATTATGTTCCTTCAATAACTTTTTCTAAATTTAACAATGTAAATAAACGATTTTCGATTTTTACAACTCCACGTAAATAATCAGCTTCTACACCACCGACGACTTCTGGAGTTGGTTCAATTTTCTCAAATGGAATGTCAATGACATCATTTGCCCCATCGACAATAAAGCCCATTTCCATCTCATCCTTTTGAATGACGAGAATTCGAGTAGATTCATCATATTCCTTCTCATCCAAATCAAAACGAGCTCGTAAATTTATAATCGGTGTAATCACACCACGTAAATTCATAACACCTGTTACAAATGGAAATGTACGTGGGATCCTCGTGACAGGCTGCATGCGTTCGATTGATTGAATATAATCAACCTCAATCGCATATTCCTCATCTCCTAATTGAAATACAATTAATTTCAAATCTGCTTTAATCGCCGCTTCATTCGACAAAAGGATCACCTCCCCTTTCGTTTCTTATTTAATTAACGCATTCGTATCAACGATCAGTGCGACTTGACCATTCCCTAAAATCGTTGCACCCGAAATAGCAAATACATCTTTCAGATAATTTCCTAGTGATTTCAATACGATATCGTGCTGACCAATTAACGAATCAACAACTAAACCTGCCACCTTCTCGCCTTTATGTACAATGACAAGTGAGCAAAGATCATCTTCAATTGTTTCACCAGGTACTTCAAATACGTCCTTCAAATAAACGAGTGGTACAACTTTACCTCTAAAGTCAATGACCTTTTGTCCATGTGCACTATAAACATCAGATTTATTCACAATTGCTGTTTCAACGATCGAGGATAACGGAACTGCGTATGTTTCTTTTCGCACTTCAACAAGCATCACATCAATAATTGAAAGTGTAAGTGGTAATTGAATAGAGAACACAGACCCTTTCCCTAACTCCGAGTTCACTGTTACAACTCCACCTAATGACTCAAACGTGCTTCTTACGACGTCTAAGCCCACACCTCGGCCTGAAATATCCGTGATTTTTTCCGCTGTGCTAAAACCAGAAGAGAACAGCAATCCATAGATTTGTTGATCTGTCATCTTCTCAATATCGTCTTCTTTAATCACACCATTTGCGAGTGCACGTTTGATCACTTTTTCTCGATCAATTCCGGCTCCATCGTCCTCAATTTCGATAAAGACATTATTACCTGAGTGATAGGCTTTTAAAACAACCGTACCTTCTTCCGATTTGCCATTAGAAACACGAACATCAGGGGTTTCAATTCCATGATCAATCGAATTACGTAATAAATGGACAAGCGGGTCACCAATTTCATCGATAATCGTTCGATCTAGCTCCGTTTCCGCACCAATAATTTCTAAATTGACCTTTTTATTAAGGTCCTTCGAAAGACTACGAATCATTCGAGGGAAACGATTAAACACTTGCTCAACTGGCATCATTCTCATGTTCAAGATAATTTCTTGAAGGTCACCAGAAATTCGTGACATACGTTCAACGGTTTCATTAAGCTCTGAATTTCGCAAGTCTGAAGCGATTTGCTCTAGACGACCTCGATCAATAACGAGCTCTTCAAATAAGTTCATTAATACATCTAAACGTTCAATGTTTACACGAATCGTTTTACTTGCTTCTGCACGCTTCGGTGTATCTGCTGACTTTTCTTGTTTCGAATTATTCGCTACTTCACCTTTAGTTGCAACCGCAGAAGCTGCTACTTGTTCGGCAGCCTGCTGTTGCTCTTTCATAGCAGCTGACGAAGCTTTTAAGTCAATTTTCTGAATATCGACATCTTCAATTTCCGAAACTTTAAGAATACGATTTTTGACATCCTCTTCCGTTGACTTCGAAACAACGATTAATGTGAACGACTGATCGAATTTCTCTTCCTCCAAATCCTCAGCAGCAGGATTCGTTTTGATCACTTCACCTATTTGTTCGACGACATCTAACACCATAAATACGCGAGCAGCCTTCAACATCGCCTTTTCATCTAATGTTACTCTTAACTGATAAGCTTCAAACCCTTGTTCCGCAGACTGTTCAAGAACTGTTCGTTCAAATTCATCAAAAACTTCGATTTCCAAATCAGTAGTGTTTGAATGAGTAGTCTTTGGCGATGATTCTTGACTTGGTTCTTCACCTTTTTCAATTTGTTCCAATTGTGAAACAACTTCGCGAACATCCCGCTTTCCATCGCCACCACTAGCAATATCTTGAACCATTGCTTCTAAATCATCGACAGCTAAGAACACAACATCCAGCACACCTGAAGTTGCATCTAGCTTTGATTGACGAATCTTATCCAACACATTTTCCATATTATGAGTCAAGTGGGCAAGATCTTCAAAGCCCATTGTTGCTGCCATACCTTTTAAAGTATGGGCAGAACGAAATACTTCTCCTACAATAGATAGATCTTCAGGTGCTTGCTCTAGCTTTAATAAATTGTCGTTAATCGCTTGGAGATGCTCCTGACTTTCATCTAAAAAGACATCTAAGTACTCTGAATTTACCAAGACTTTATCACCTCGATGTGTTCTAAATAACCGATGAGGTTCACTTAAGAAATGTAAACGACATACGGAGCTTTTGTATCATCATAGCATATTTTAAAGCAAAAAAAGTAGATTATAACTAGTAAAATAGAAATAGTTTTTAAATGAGACCATCCCATATTTAGCAAAAATGATGGCTACAAAGCGATTTTTGCTGAAATATCATTCTCGTAACACGGAAATAGACCTATAAAAAAATAAAAGTACTGAATCATTTCCATTTCTATTTCAACTAGGTATGTAGTCATATACTAGTATACCATTTTCTATCACGCATACAACATAACAAATAAAAGAAATAAGTAATTTTTCCTACTCTATTTGAAATACTCGTAACGCAAGTTAAAAATTCTCAATCACTCACCCATCAATTATTAACTCCTTGTAAGTTATGTAAACACCTCGTTAATATTTTGTAAAAAATCCCAATTTTCGTTGATTTGAGACATGCTATCATGCAAAATCACAAATGTACGACACATACTTACATAAAATCAAAGAGGGGTTGAATGAATTGAAAAAATTATTACCTTGGTTACTCGTTCTAATGCTAGCCGTTGTCTTGGTCGCTTGCGGAACAGAAGACGCAAATGAAGATGCTGATGACAATTCAGGGTCAGAAGAGACTGAAGAAACAAACAATAACGAAGGAAATGACACTGAGGCTGATGAAACTGAAGCAGATGCGACAGAAGATCTTCCAAATGAAATCGTAATGGGTTTTGTTCCTTCACAAGATTCAGCAAATATTGCGAATACAGTTGAACCACTTGCTGAACGCCTGACAGAAGAGCTTGGTGTTACAGTACGCGGCGAGGTTATGACAAACTACACAGCGCTCGTTGAAGCTATGGGAAATGACCAAGTACACATTGGATTCATCCCTGCATTCGGTTACGTTCTTGCTACTGATCGTTATGATAATATTGAAGCCATTTTGAAATCAGTTCGTCACGGAAGCTCAACCTATAAAGCACAATACACAGTACGTGCGGACTCTGATATTGAATCAATTGAAGATTTAGAAGGAAAGATTTGGGCATTCCCAGATCTTGCATCAACGAGTGGTTACTTATATCCAGCAGCACAATTAATGGATGACTACGGTGTGGAGCGTGCCGAGGAATTTTTCTCTGACATGATTCAAGCTGGTTCACATGATAATGCGCTTATTACCGTTCTTGAAGGCGATGCAGATGTAGCTACAACATTTGATGATGCTCGTACGGCCATTGAAGAAGATTATCCAGAAGCAATGGATGATTTAAGAGTTCTAGGTTATACAGACGAAATTCCAAATGACACGATCTCAATTAATACGACTCTTCCTCAAAGCTTTATTGATCAAGTGATTTCTGTATTCATGTCATTTAACGATGATGATGAAATGATCACCATTATGGATGAAGTGTATAACTGGACTGGGATTGACAATGCAAGTGATAGTGATTATGACGTTGTACGTAGTGTTGCTGAGAAGTTTTCAGATGAAGTGACGTTAGATTAAGAAGCGCGCTTTGGAGGGAGAAAGTTCTTTCTCCCTCCTCTTATGTTTTTTGACACTAAAAAGCATAAGAGGGGGATGAAACCTTTCTACATTTATATTAAAGAGAAATGAGGGGACTAGCATGATTGAATTTAAGGATGTATCACTAACATACCCAAACGGAACGAAAGGGTTAAAGAACGTTAGCCTTACAATAAATAAAGGGGAATTTGTTGTTATTGTCGGTTTATCTGGAGCAGGAAAATCAACCTTAATACGCAGTATGAATCGACTTGTGTCTCCTACAGGCGGACAACTTCTTATCAATGATGAAAATATATTAACGTATAATCAACGTAAACTCCGACATTTACGTACAAAAATCGGAATGATCTTTCAAAATTATAATCTTGTCAAGCGTTCCACCGTCATGAAAAATGTTTTGTCAGGTCGATTAGGACATACCGGAACAATTGCAAGTATTTTAAACCTTTTTCCAAAAGAAACGGTTTCACTCGCTTATCGTAGCTTACAGCGTGTGAACATTGCAGAAAAGGTGCATCAAAGAGCTGATCAATTAAGCGGAGGTCAACAGCAACGTGTTGCGATTGCTCGTGTGTTAACGCAACAGCCCGACATCATTTTAGCTGATGAGCCTGTAGCTAGCTTAGATCCTCCAACATCTCATCAAGTTATGACCTATTTACGTAAGATTAATAAGGAAGATCATATTACAACAGTCGTTAATCTGCACTTCATCGATATGGCGATGGAATATGCCGATCGTATTATCGGCATGCGTGCAGGTGAGGTTGTCTTTGATGGCCCTGCAACTGATGTGTCAAAGGAAACATTTGAAGAAATTTACGGTCGAAAAATTCGAGAGGATGACCTTGTAGGAGGTCAAGAAGATGAGTAATACACCAGATAGCATCACAATCATTCCTTCGAAAACTAAGCTGAAAATAACACTTATTTTTCTATTGATTGTTGGAATTTATGCTTATACATCATGGGCAACCCGCTCCACGCCACTTGACATCATTCGTGGTTGGGGTGGTATTCAAAATATTGCCGTTCATTTATTTCCACCCAATTGGAGCTACGCGCCTCAAGTATGGGATAAGTTAATCGAAACAATTCAAATGGCTATTATTGCGACAACATTTGCAGCTATTGTCAGTGTTCCAATCTTTATATTATCAGCAGCAAACTTATTTCCGCAGCCTTGGATTCATCAACCTGTCCGCTTTTTTATGAACGTATTACGAACCATTCCGGACATTTTGTTAGCGATCATTTTTGTCGGAATCTTTGGAGTTGGAGTATTTCCTGGGATCATGGCTTTATTTATTTTTTCATTAGGTATATTAGCGAAATTAATGTATGAAACGATCGAATCCATCGATATGAACCCGCTTGAAGCGATTCGTTCATCAGGAGGTAATACGATTCAAGTCATTTGGTATGCAGTCTTACCACAAGTACTACCACAATTTGTATCATTTGGCTTATATGTATTTGAAGTAAATGTCCGTGCTTCAACCGTACTAGGCTTTGTTGGAGCAGGGGGAATTGGATTACTCTTGCAACAGCAAATTAGCTTCTTTAATTATCCACGAGTCATGACCATTATTATTATTATCTTTATTGCTGTTGTCTTAATCGATTATGCAAGCAATAAAATAAGGGAGAGAATTGTGTGATGGAATTAATAATGCCACCAAAAAGAGAACGATCCACCCTTATCTTAATAAGAAATATCATCATTATTGTTGCACTAATTGCACTATACGTTTGGACTTTTACAACAATTGATGTAAAGTGGGAACGCATTTTTAGTGAACGAACCGTCGCAAATTTTGGACGTGTGATCCCCCAACTTTTTTCTCCTGATTGGCTAGCCTTTCAAAATGTTATGTCATTAATGTGGCAAACGTTACAAATGGCTTATACAGGGACATTATTAGCGTCCATTTTAGCGATACCATTTGGCTTTGTTGCTGCTAGTAATATGGTTAGAAATAAATGGTTAAATACATTATCAAAGTGGATTCTCGATGCGATTCGTGCTTTTCCAGAGCTTGTATTAGCACTCATGTTCGTAGCAGCAATCGGCCCCCGACCTTTTGCTGGTGTGTTAGCAATCGCTATTGGATCAATCGGAATGCTTGGCAAATTGTATTGTGAAGTCATTGAATCGATTGATATGCATGTCGTTGAATCGTTGGAAGCAAATGGAGCCAACAAAATCCAAATCTTATTTTACGGCATTATCCCACAAATCATTCCTGAATTTCTTTCTTACGCGATTTATCGTTTCGAAATTGACGTTCGAGCATCAACCATTCTTGGGATTATCGGAGCAGGTGGAATTGGGACTTTAATTACGATCTCAATCCAGAATCGTAATTGGGACGAAGTAGGAATGATTCTTCTCGTGATCATTGTCGTTGTCACAATCATCGACATATTAAGTGCCCAAATCAGAAAAAGGATTGTATAAGAAAAACGCGATAGCGTTTTTTCTTAATTACAACGAGTGAAGCCATTGCTAGTCAAATCAAAGGCACTGAAAAAGTTGATTTTTACTTTTTCAGTGGCCTAGAAAGCGAGTGGCTGGAGCGCAATGGAACGAACCTGTGGTCCCCAAAATCATGAAAGCCTGTGAAATTTCAGAGGAGGGTTTTGTCCCAGCCTCCTTCTACTATTTCAGCTTACTGAACTGAGCATACTCTTTTCGACCAGCACCATTTTGTCTCAGATCAATTAAACACTTTAGTGCTGCGAATACCTTTTCCTTCTCCTTTTCATGCAGAGTCAACGTATGAATCGGCTCTACTTCATCTTTAAAAATATACAGTGAGGCTGTAGCAACCTGTTTGTTCGTTTCCTTTTCATACGCATACCGATACAAATACAGTTGAGGCTTATAGTAGTCGAGCCACTCCGAACTCGTTCGAGTAGAAACTTGATTCGTTTTAAAATCATACAAATGTATTTGACCATTTTTCTCAACGACTTTATCAATTTCACCGATTAGTTCTACACCATCAAAATATGTCACAAAAGACCACTCGTTGGCTACTGGTGTTCCTAAAGATTGGCGAACCTTTTCAGAATATCGATCCATAATTTTCTCAATTTCGTTTTTATATATAAACACATCCTCCAGATCAACTTCCTCAAGTATCAGTTCAACAGCTCGCATTGGTGATAAACCATAATCTCGTAATTCACATGCGCGGTGAACAAGCGTCCCTAGTAATGAAGGATTAACGTCATTTCCTCTCCTACTCGATTTACCTTCGTTCACTTCTTCACTAAATGGAACTCCTATGACAAATTGCTGATAATACTTGAGTGGATCGTGAATAAATGCCATAACCTCTGAGACTGTTAATGATAATGGTAATTTCCTTCTCTCCTTGAGTACAGGTATAGAATATGTGCTTGACTCTGTTTTTTTCCAATAACGAGGTTCATATGCGGCTGATATCACAACTTCGTGATTCAACTCATGATCTTCAAACACTTTGTTAAGGTAAGACAGCCAAGTATGACGTCCATTTGACTCTTCACCAATTAGATAAAGATAATCACGAGCACGTGTCGTCGCGACGTAAAACAAGCGCTTTGATTCTTCAATGGCTTCCGCATCGACCATTGACTTAACGATCTCAAAACCAGGGGTGTCAATTACTTCCGGCTTTTGCCCCAATTCCTTCTGTTCCTTTTGCAAATTTAGAACAAAACCATATTTAGAATGGAAACGAATTCGCCCACTATCTTTTCTTAATGAACGCTCAATCTGAGGTAAAAATACAATCGGAAATTCTAGCCCTTTTGATGCGTGAATCGTCATAATTTGAACAACATCTCCATGTATGCGTTCAACCTCAGAATCACCTTCCTTCTCACTCATTTCAATTCGAATATCTAATTCAGTTAAAATTGCTTCTAAATTTACTTCATGGCGATCAACCATCCATTGAATAACCTTTTCCACATTTTTTACTTTTTGCAACCCATACTCTTGAAGCAATAGAGACGCTCGTAAGTCCGTGTCAACAAATAGCTCCATGAATGAATCGACTAACGATTTTCCTTCTTTAAACGGAATCCATTTATCCATCCAACTCTGAATACGCAAACATGCTGTCTGCACCTCATTAGACAGTGAAGACCATTGAGGCGATTGTTCATACACAAGCTCATATAACGCTTGTCCCTCTTCTAAACAGTCATTCATTTGAAAAAAATCTTGAACCGTTAACCCGAGTATTGGACTACGTAATAGAGCTAACAAATGAATATCTTCAAAAGGACGTGTTAACCAGCGAATGAGCGTTAAGTAATCCATCACTTCTTGTCGTTCAAAGAATCCGATCCCACCACTAATCACATAAGGAATGTTCTTCTTCGTTAACGCTTGCTCTAGCAAGAGCAAGTTCGTACGTGATGGAATTAAAATCGCCATATCTCCCCAGGTAGGCTCTCGCCATTCGTCCTCTCCCCTTCCCACTATCGGCTCCTTAGCCTCGACCATCGCAACCATTCGATTGGCAAGCTGATCAAACTGCGTCTCCTCTTGCCCATCTCCTTTTGGCCATTTCATCCATTCTACACGCTTTTCATTTGTTTGCGGTTGATGCCTGTGAGCAATAAGTGGAGCATACACCGTCTGGAAATCTTCCGTTCGCTCCTGAACCATCACATCTGAAAACAGTTTATTTACAACATGAATAATAGAGGAGAGCGTACGATAGTTTTCATTCATTAAGATAGCTTCAGCATTCTCCTCCTTTTTCGCCTTTTCCTCCATTTCATTCATTAAGCGAACATTCGCTCCACGAAAACGATAAATCGACTGCTTTTGATCGCCCACAATAAATTGATAATGGGGCTTTATTCTATTTAATACCTCTAGCTGGAGACGATTCGTATCTTGAAATTCATCAATCATCATATGACGAAATTGACGCTGGCAATATAACTGAATGTGAGGGTCCTGTAATAAGCGAACGGCTTTTTGTTGAAGATCAGTGAAATCTAATAAAGCCGCTCGCCTCTTTTCACGCTATAGGCCATATGAAATTCTTTCACTAATGAAGTGATCAACTCTACAAACATGATCGCTTCCTCTTTTAATTCAACAGGTCCACCTAGCTTTTTCCACATTTCCTTCAACGGTTTCCAATGTTCCTCGTACAATTCATACAAAGCAGGAGCCTGCTCTAGCCAAGCCTTATTTGTTCGACTCGGCATCGCCTCTGTCAAAATCTCCATATAAGCTTCTGGCTCCTCTGTTGATGCAGAAGAAATGGCCTTTTCGATATTTATCGTATGTTTTTTAACAGTCGCTGAGAGATCATCATAGACTGGAAATCGTTCAATACAACTAAGGGCATTACGATGAAAAGAATGAACAACTTTTTGCCTTTCTTCCACTTTAGCTTCCGACTGAGCCCGTAACATCTCCTCAACTTGTAGCTGTTCAATCGTCTCCTCACCAATGGTTAATTCAGTAATTTCATTATGAAGTTGTTCAATCGTTTCAACTAACTGCTGCTTACTCATCACTTGAAACAATGGATACACTCGTTGGAATCGTTCCTTTTCTTCAAGAAGCTTCAATAGAATATCTCTTTTCTTCACTGCCCCTTCAACTTCGTCCAATATTCTCATGCGTGGAGGAAGGTCAGCTTGTAAGGCATATTGTGACAACAACCTTTGACAGAAGCTATGAAAAGTCGAGATCATCGCCCTTTCAAGTAACGCTTTCTGTTCCCGCCAAAACGATACGGCCTCAGCAGAAATCGCTTCTTGTTCCTTTTCATTCATTCGTTTTCGAATACGATCCTTCATTTCGCGAGCCGCTTTCTCAGTAAAAGTAATCGCCACAATTTCATCAACCGAGGCACCTAACGAATGATCTGGTTTCAGGTAACGAACCTCACATAAGTAGACAAATCTCTCCGTTAAGACACGTGTTTTCCCCGATCCTGCACCAGCTGAAATTAACAACAAAGGCTTCTCACTAAAAATGGACTTCCTTTGCGCTTCATTAAAATTCATCTTAATCCCCCTCTTAGCGTGTTCCCTCTCGTTGTTCTGGTGTTGCACGACAAATAGATAAGTAAGGACAAAATGGTGAGCATTCTAGAGGAGCGACATCATAGGCTTGAGACAGCCCCTTCCACAATAAACGAATCTGCTCAATGACCTGATACTTGTCTAAAAAGGACTTCGTTCCAAAGTGATCTTCACGGTTTTTACAATGTGACGTTACTTGATACGGCGAGTGCTTCCCGATAAATTCAGAGCGCCAGATTCCATTATTCGTTCTCTTACTAGGCTCCTTTAAAGAAATATAGGAGGCTCCATCTACGATCATCTCTTTGTTTTCTTTTAACGCAAGCTGTTCCCGAATCGCATACGCATATAAAGGAAGTTGTAGCTTTAAGCCTGATTGGACCTCGTCCATTTTAATCGTGGCAGCCCCAGTCTTGTAGTCATAGATTACGATTGATTGACCTTTCTGATCAACACGATCAACTTTGCCAACTAATATAAGTGATTCTTCTTCTGATATTGGGAGCTCCAAACGAACTGGATATTCAAATGCCATTATCTTCATCTCCGTGAGAGCTTGATTTTGCCAAAAATGTTTCAATTCTGCTTGCCACCAGTGATGTAAATGTTGTTGCCACTGTTCTTTCTTTAACATTAAATCTAATCGAGAAAGCTCATGATTTTGCCGCTCAACGTCTACCCATTTTTCTTCAAATCGTTCCTTTAAACGAACTGGAACTTGCTGTAGCTCAATGTCAGTAGCAGATCCAAACGGACGGTTCACTAATTGACAGTCTTTATAAACACCTTCAATCAAATCATGGACAATTTGACCAATTGAAAGGGGTGATACTTGTTCTTGCTTTGATTGTAGCTCCCCAACGTTTAGACCTTTCTCCATAGCAAATCGAAAAGAGCAACGAGCATAGCTTTCTAGCTCTGTTACTGCTACAACATGTTTTTTTTTCTTTGCCGCATACTCAGACGTGAATCGCTCTTTCGCTTCAGTTAATCGAGCTTGTCGTTCTTGTACGTTTAATAGCGAAATAGGGGTTGGATCGACCTTATAACCTTCCCCTATTTTCGATGCCACTTGCTCCACAAATGATTGCTTCGTCAAGCTGACAGCTTTTTGCATCCTCTTCTGCCATGACCACACTTCATCTGTATGAAGATCCATTAAATAAGGAGAGGGCAAAAGAGGATGCTCAGGGTCAACACCTCGCACATATGTAAAGATAATGATGTTGATTTGTAAAAGAGCAAGCTGATCCATATACGCTTGTTGCTTCAATTGAAAATGCTCTTGTGTCGGTGCACTATATCGAATAGGTAAGCTGGATAAGTCTCTTTCCTGAACGTACCCACTTAAACGGTGAGGAGCTGGGAATCGGCCTTCATTCATCCCTACAACGTATAATCGTTCTCCTGAAAAAGAACGAATGTCACGCCACGTATGAATTGCAACCCCTCTCTTGCGTCCACGTGCTTTAAATATGCTAGCAGACGAGCCTATTGCACGAAACCATTCGACAAATAACTCAAATGTCACTTTCACATCAAAGCGTTTCTCCTTTAACTCTGTTAGCTCAGCTTCTACTTTACTTGCGATTAAATTTAGTGCCTTGAATTCATCTGCTATTTCCTGTTGCACAGAAAGCTGATCCTTCTCCATCAGCTTCTCTTGCCAATATGATAATAAAGGCAACCTCTTCAACCAATCGAGTAAATTCGTTAAATAATGAATAAATAAGTCTTCGTCAGATCGCTCCCATTCAAACACCATATCGTAGAGCTGCTTATATCTTTCATCAAGCCACTCTCCATTTTCTAGAAAACCTTTCTTTTGCTTAGCAAAATCAAGTCCCTTCACATCATGTAGCTTCAAAATCTGCTCCACTATCGGCAACTGCTCCCATTTCGTTAATGGCCTTTGCTCCCATTCAATTACTTGTTTAATAAAGGAGAAAATAGCAGTCGTTTCTATTGTTCGTTTAACTGGAATTTGTAAAGGAATATGATACATGTCTGCATATCGTTGTAATTGTTGTAGCCCGTCCTGTTCATCAACGAGCAATATTCCTACCCGCTCTTCAGGTAATGAGGATAAAGAGATTTCCTCCATTACGCCTCTCCACTGTTCCTCTACTGTAGTTGATGCAATCACTTGTTTCTCATTCTCTTTCTTTGATCGTCTACTAGGTTGCAAGTGATTGGCAAAGCCCATTTGCTCTAATTCTCTAACGGTCTGTTCGACAATTTCAAAAGGTTCATTCGGTAGAATCACTTCGACCTTGGCACCTATATCTTTTAACGCTTCGATAAACAGTGATTGCAAAGGGCTAAAATCAAAAAATCCGTCAATGACAACATGAGAGAGACGAACACCTTTCCCCTCCGATAATGATTGAATAGCTGATAAAATTCGATTCTCTGGATCAAGCAGTTTTTTTTCATAAATAATCACTTGTTCATATTTCATAAAAAGCGGAATTAATGGCTTTAAAGACCCTTCAAGTTCCTGTACGTCAACCCCTAAACGCTTTATTTGTCCATAAGTGTCAGCGTAGCCCCGAGCTTTGGCCATATTCATCTCACCATCAAACATGCTTTCATCTCTAACGAACTGTTGGAAGAATAGTGTACGTTCTTCTTCTGTTAACGATAAATACGACATTTCCTTTTGATCAAGAATGTAGGCTGCCAAATCATCAAACGTACAAATGATTAACCCTGGTTGCTTGTCTCTTGCTTGCTTCAACCAAGAGGAAGATGGCAACAAATAGAAGGCTTGCTTATTTGTTTCTTGCTGGCGTTTATACACAGCTTCTAACCTCGATTTATGAGCTACATCATGTAATTCAGCTCCATAAATTACCTGTGTCATTCTATTCACTCCCTCCAACGTAAATCGCTCCTTCAAGTTTACCATCTTTCATTGAACACGAGAAACGACAACTCCATTAATTCTGTACAAAAAAATGCTTCAATAGGCTAAATACCTAATGAAGCATCTACAGTATTAGAAACTAATAAGAAAAACCGCGTTAGCGGTCTTTTCTTTAAAGCGGCGTGCGGACCCGTTACAGCGATTTTTCAGTTTTTCTGAAAGTGGGGTTCTTTCAGAAAAACGTGTAACGTGTGAAACTGTCGCTCTCCTTTGAATTTGCCAAAACCTTTATGCTTCCCCACATGTCTTCCTCGAATTTTATGCTTTCTTATTCTTTTAAAATCGAATTACACCAAATCCCATTAAAATAACGATAAGGCTTATAACAACAAGTGCAATCCAATAGACTCCAGCCTTATCTCCTAGCGTATTTTTCTTCGTACGGACTAGGATCATTTCCATCACATAAATGAGCACAAGTGCGAGAATACCTTTCACTATAAGCACAACTGGAAATTGATACCCAATTAATGTACCAATACCTGATACGAGCATAATCAAATAGAACAATCGGGTAATCATATGTACGACTGTTGCACCTTTGTTCTTCTGTGCTTTATACAAGAAAAAAGCAACAATGAACAAAATAATCAAGATGGTCCATGAGCCTCGATGTGACTCATAGAAGATATTTATCAAAGTCTGTGACATTTCTACTCCCCCTTTCCTTATTTTCTTCCTTTAAGTATAAGCGACATAAGGAGGATTCTCAAAGTGTAAACTATATATTTTTGAACGTGATGGACTAAGTTCAATGAAACGTCATTCAATTGTTGCGAAATTGTACCACTTTTATTTAAAAAAACCGTATTAAGTTAATAAACTCAATTCGGTCTTCATTTGACTAGTGAATACAGTTTCTTACTCATCAATTCAAATCGAAATGTTTCCCGTTAACTTCATAGATAACCCATTCAGCAATATTTGTTGCATAATCCGCAATCCGTTCAATAAATCGACCAATAAAAGCAAGCTGAGTAATTTGATTAATTTCAATCGTACCATCTTGTCTTGAAAACAACTCACGAATAAACTGCCCATACATTTGATCGACCCGATCATCCATATTAGCAATCTTTTGTGCAGCTAATATATTCGTGTTTTCATATGACTCTAAAGCAATCAGTAGCATTTCCTGAGCTTTCATCCCTATTTCAAGGATTTGATTTTGAAATGGGGTAGCATGAGTCATTCTTTTTGACTGTTTAGACAAATCAACAGCTAGATCAGCCACCCTTTCTAAATCGCTCGATATTTTTAGTGCGACAATTAATTTTCGTAAATCACTAGCAACTGGCTGCTGCTTAGATATAAGTAAAATAATCTCATCATGCATACTCAATTCTAATTGGTTGATTTTATAATCTTCGTTAATAATCTTATCCATCAAAGCTTGATCAGCGGAATCGAACGCCTTTAACGCATCATTCAAGATCGTATCAACGTCTCTCCCCATTTTAAGTACATTCATTTTCACTATATCAAGCTGACTATCAAACTGTGATCTTATTGACATAAATCAACCTCACCTTACCCAAATCGTCCTGTAATATAATCTTCTGTACGAGAATCATTAGGATTTGAAAAAATAAGATCGGTATGATCGAATTCGACAACTTCCCCATTTAAAAAGAATGCTGTTTTATCTGAGATACGTGCCGCCTGCTGCATATTATGAGTCACGATAATAATGGAATATGATTCTTTTAACTTTTGAATTAACTCTTCAACTTTTAATGTTGATTTAGGATCAAGGGCAGAAGTAGGTTCATCCATTAAAATGACATCCGGTTCAATCGCTAAGCATCTAGCAATACACAAACGTTGCTGTTGTCCACCAGATAATCCATAAGCATTTTCATTTAACCGATCCTTCACTTCATCCCAAATATAAGCTCCTTGCAAGCTTTTCTCAACAATTTCATCTAGAATTTTTTTATTACGGATTCCATGAATACGTGGGCCATATGCAATATTGTCATAAATCGATTTCGGAAAAGGATTAGGCTTTTGAAACACCATTCCAACACGCGTTCTTAAATCCTCTACTTTATAAGAGCGATGGAGAATACTTTTTCCGCGATACATAATATCACCTGAAATCTTAACAATTGGAATGAGTTCCACCATACGATTTAATGTCTTAATATATGTCGATTTGCCACAACCAGAAGGACCAATAATGGCTGTTACTTCCTTCTCATGAATGGCTAGGTTAATATTTTTCAGGGCATGATCCTTGCCATACCATAAGTTTAATGATTTCGTATCATATACGACACTCTTATCAACCTTCACTTGTGTAGATTGCCTATTGTCTGTATGATTGATCATTTTGTTTTCTTTCGCTGAAGCAAGTACCATCATAATTCCTCCTTTAAATTAATACCTTTTTTGATACTTATTACGAATAACAATCGCAGCTGAGTTCATAACAAAGAGTACTAACAGTAATACGACTATGGTCGCTGCAGCTAAATTCGCATACTCTGCAACAAGAGCTGCATCAATCGTCCAATAATAAATTTGCATCGGCAATACAGTAAAACGATCCATAATACCACCAGGAAACGGAATAAGTAAAGCTGGAATTCCAATAACGACCAGTGGTGCAGTTTCTCCAATTGCACGTGATAGCGATAAAATAGCACCCGTTAATATTCCAGGTAATGCAGCTGGTAAAATAATATTTTTGATCGTTTGCCACTTCGTTGCCCCCATTCCGTAAGAGGCCTCACTTAAAAATCCAGGAACCGCTCTTATTGCCTCTTGACTAGCAACAACAATAATAGGTAATACAAGCAATGACATCGTTAAACCACCGGCTAAAATAACATTCCCAAGACCCAATAAGCGAACAAAAATAGTCAAACCTAATATCCCAAATACAATTGAAGGAACACCAGCTAAATTAGAAATGTTCGTTTGTATAAACGAATGGAATTTTCCTCTTTTCGCATAGCACTCCAAATAAATTGCTGTCCCGACTCCCAAAAACATTGTCACTGGCCCTACTATGAGCATAAGCCAAAGCGTCCCTAAAATAGCTCCCATAATACCAGCCATATCAGCATTAGTGGATAATCTTCCTGTCAAAAAATTCAAATCAATCCATCCCACACTCTCCGAAACAACTCTCGCAATTAGAACAGCTAACACTGCTAAACCAAACAAGGTTGATAGAAAAAAAATCATTTTACAAACTTTATTAAAAAGGAGTCTCGTATTCATTCTTTTTGCGACTTGTACATGATCTACGTATTTCATTATTAATATTCCTCCCTATACTTACGAGAAATATATTGCGCTAGCAAGTTCATGACAAGTGTAAATACAAACAATGTCATCGCCACCGCATATAGGCTATAATATATCGTCGAACCAGCAGGAGCATCTCCGCTAGAGACTTCAACAATGTATGCAGTCATCGTCTGCATAGATTGAGTAATATCGAAAGTAAAGTTTTTGGAGCTTCCACTTGCAATAGTCACGATCATCGTTTCACCAATCGCACGAGAAATACCCAAAACAAAAGATGCAATAATACCAGATGTTGCTGCTGGGATAATGACTCGACTCGTTACTTCTAGCTTAGTCGCTCCTAATGCAAGTGCCCCTTCTCGCATTGAATTCGGTACAGAACTCATTGCATCTTCGGATAAGGACGCTACCATCGGGATAATCATAATTCCCATGACAATACCTGGACTCAATATATTCGTCAACTCTAAACCAGGTATAAACGAACGTAAAATGGGTGTTACAAATGTAAAAGCAAAGAATCCATAAACAATCGTCGGAATACCTGCTAATACTTCAAGCAAAGGTTTTAATGTTTTTCTTATTTTTTCTGACGCGTATTCACTCAAATAGACTGCTGTCATTAATCCAATTGGAATAGCGACGAGCATAGCAATAAAAGAAGACAATAACGTTCCCATTATGAGTGGCAGCACACCAAATTGTGGCTCCTGACTTAATGGTCTTAACACCGTTCCTGTAAAGAATTCTAAAAAAGGAACTCTTCGGAAAAATTCAAACGTTTCAGTTAGTAAAGTAAATAAAATGCCAATTGTCGTTAAAATTGAAACAGTTGCAATGAGTAATAACAATTTTGGAATCAGTTTTTCAAAAATACTTAAAAAATTTCTTGAACTTTTTTTTTCAGCAATCAATTGTTGTACATTCACAGTTTTCCCATTTTCATTTCCACTTCAGGATTTCCCCCTTCACCCAGTTCCTTTAAAAACGACTAACGATTTGAAAGCAGAGAAGATGAGTGCAATCATGCCTCATCTTCTACTACTTTTATTGGCTTATTTTAATCCATCAAGGACTTCAATATAAGATTGGATTTCTTCTTCTGGAAGTGGTGCAAAGCCTGTTTCACCTGCAAAATTATTTACATTGTTGACAACATAGTAAGCAAAATCAAGTACTTGCGGCTTTTCTTTTGCCATATCAACATTTAGATAAGTAAATACTGGACGTGTGAATGGAGCATAATCACCAGATTCATCAATTGTATCTAAGCTTGGGGCAACCGGACCGCTACCAAAATCAACATTTACTGCTTGCAGTTGATCTTGATTGTTTACATAATAACCAAAACCAAAGAATGCAATTCCGTTTACATCTTCTGATACTAGATTAACAAGCGTAGAATACTCTTGTTGAAGGTTAACACTATCCACTAAATCTTCTTTTTCCAAAATGACTTCATAGAAAAACTCGTATGTTCCGTGGTTTTCATTCGGTCCCATTGGCTTAATTTCATCATCTGGGAAACTTGGGTCAAGATCAGACCATTTTGTTACGCCACCATCATGCTTAAAAATATTAATAAGCTGCTCATCTGTTAATTCAGTCGCCCAATCATTATCAGGGTGAATAACAAATGTTAATCCATCTAAGGCAACTTTAAATTCTTGAACTTCAATCCCTAGTTCCTCAGCAATCTCTAATTCTTCCTCTTTAATTTCACGTGACGCATCGTTAAAATCAGTTCCATCCTCTGCTAAGAAACGTTGAAACCCAGCACTTGTTCCTGCACGGCTCACTTCAACAGATACACCTTGCTGACCATTTAACATGTAATCTTCAGCAATAACTGACATTAACGGATAAACCGTACCAGAACCGTCTACAACAACGCTTCCGCTTAATTCTTCAGCTGTACCTTCTGATGAATCTCCATCTTCTGTATCGTCAGTTGTCTCTTCTGTTTCCGTACCACCTGTGTTTTCCTCAGGAGCATCTGTTTCATCTGCAGATCCGCATGCTACTGCAACAAGCATTAGAACTGCCATCATTAATAGCATTACTAGTTTCTTCATTTCATTGTCCTCCCTTTTTCTTTAACGAGAATGTGTGTAATAGGTTTCCCTCTCACATTTGCTAGTATAGTCTCGCATTATTAAGAGAGTATGGTTACAATGTAAAGGTTTTGTAAATAACTGTTGAAATCTATCTATATTGGGCTTTTGACCTATCAAATTATGTCTAAATATGAATAAAAACGAGATTGATATTGATCGATTATCATGTAAGAAAAGTTGGAACAGATTTACTCCATTTACCTTTTGCAATCGGTCGATGCACCAATTCAATGCCACAGCAAAAAAATAGATAATTAATGTAAAGAGCCTTTGAGAAAAAACTCTCAAAGGCTCTTTGTCCAAGCGCTCTAACTATATAACTTATTTTACTATTAAAACCGGTTTATCAACTCGCTTAGCAACCTTATGACTAACACTTCCTAATACAAAGGTTTGAAATTTGTTTAATCCTCGACTACCTACCACGACACAATCAAAGTCACCATCGTTGGCAAACTTTACAATCGCCGTTCCTGGTTCTCCATGAATGATATGTACGTCATATTCAATCTGTTTTTCATCAAGCAATTCAATAATTGGGGCTAGCTTCTCCTTACGCATACGGGCGACTTCGTACTTACTTGAATGGGCTAAGATGTCTGCCTTTGAGGTTGCACTATCAACCACATAGACGATATCTACCTTTCCATTATTTGCTATGACAAGCTGAACAGCCTTTTCTGCTGAACGAACAGAATGCTCAGAACCATCCGCTGCTAATAAAACACGTTTAAACATTACAACCCCTCCCTCTTTCTATTGTAAACGGCTTCACTTGGAAAATGAATGTTAAATGTTTTTTTAGGATATTTCCACTTATATAAGATTTTCCAATCACTTATTCCCATCATCCTTACACTCCAAACATCCCAATCTGAAGTCATTCATATTACTCATATCGAAAATGAATTCCTAACTAAAAAAGACAAGCTATTGTAAATGAATCGCTCACAATAGCTTGTCTGATAATCATTAGTGTCCAGATGCCTTCGACAATCCGCCAATTTTATCTTTTAATTTTTCACTTTCTCTATTTAAACCAACATAGGTGACCTTAATACTACTCTGTTCAAACTTACTTTCTATTTTATCAAGTGCTCCTATTGCAGAATCATCCAAAGATGTGCATTCGTTAAATCGATCTCTACTTGACTTACTGGAAGCTTAAAGTCAAATTGATTGACAAAGTCGGTTACAGATGCGAAAAACACTTGACCAGAAACGCGGTAAACCTGCTTGTCTACTTCATTAACCATTACTTTCTCAACGTCTACTTTTGAAATCTTAGCTGCAAAGAAAATCATGCTTAAAAGCACACCAGCAAACACACCAATCGCTAAGTTATGCGTAACAACAACTGTTACGACTGTTACAACCATTACAAATGCATCCGTACGCGGGAGCTTGTGAATATTGCGTACAGTTCCCCAATCAAATGTACTAATCGATACCATAATCATGACACCGACTAATGCAGCCATCGGAATTTGGACAACAAGATTACCTAATACTAATATTAAGAACATTAAAACTACACCCGCAACTAATGCAGACAAGCGTCCTCGCCCACCAGACTTGACATTGATGACCGATTGACCGATCATCGCACAGCCGGCCATACCACCGAAGAAACCTGAGACAATGTTGGCGATCCCTTGGCCACGACTCTCTTTGTTCTTGTCACTTTCTGTATCTGTCATATCATCGACAATGTTTGCTGTTAGCAATGATTCAAGTAAACCAACAATGGCTAACGCTAATGAATATGGAAATATAATCATTAATGTTTCAAACGTTAATGGAATACTAGGAATTAAGAAAACTGGCAATGCTTGTGTTAAATTCCCCATATCTCCGACTGTTGATACATTCATTCCACCAAAGATCACAATAGCCGTAATAACAACAATCGCTGCAAGAGCTGACGGAACAGCCTTCGTAATACGTGGCAAACCATAAATGATAAATAACGTTGCCGCAACTAACACATACATTAACCACGTAGCACCTGCAAATTGGTCTAGCTGTGCCATGAAAATTAAAATCGCAAGCGCATTAACAAAACCAACCATAACCGAACGTGGGACAAATTTCATCATTCGTGCTAATTTAAACACGCCAAATAAAATTTGCAAAACTCCTGTTAAAATCGTTGCTGCCAACAAATATTGCAAGCCATGATCAGCTACTAATGTAACCATTAAGAGCGCCATCGCACCCGTTGCAGCGGAAATCATCCCAGGCCGTCCACCTACAAAGGCAATGACGACAGCAATACAAAAAGAAGCATACAACCCTACCATCGGATCGACACCTGCAATAATGGAAAAGGCAATCGCTTCTGGAATCAACGCAAGCGCCACAACAAGACCTGCGAGCACATCTCCCCTAACATTACTAAACCATTCCTGTTTAATTGTTTGTAAATTCAAATCTACACCTCTCTTATTCTATTGTTGTAAAGTGACTTTTGACTCTCACAAAAGTCGGGTCCGTTGTTCACAAAGTGAATCATAACATCCTTCACAAAAATATCAAACTACGATGTAAGCGTATATCATTAATAAAATACTCTTATATACTCATCTTTTCATGAATTTCCAAGTAAAATCATAAAATTGTCACATTTGCTACGTAATAAACAAAGGGAATCCTCCTGCCCTTAAATCAGGAAAACCTACTTTCTTAGAAGAAATGGGAATCCTCATTCCGCTATTTGAACTAAACAAGGTCAAATAGTGGAATAAAACCCTAAATAGAGGCATGAGGAGGCCGTAATGACAGTAACAAGGGACATACAGAGTGAATAGAGGAACGAGGATCACATGACCGAGGTTACTGCCTACTCTGTTCTTTCACCTCTCGAATCCTGAGCTCACATTAGTAGAGATTTCCTGGTCCTAATTGAAGAAAACAACGTAGCATAAGGTAGAAAAAAATCCCCCTGCCGCTATTCCAGCAAAAACACGAGAAATGAAGTGTTCATGTCGAAAGAAAGGCATGAGGGAACCCGCCCTTCTATGAGAACACCGCTCATAGAAGGGCTTTAAAACATGAACAGCTCGACTCATTGATTCGGGGCTGTTCAAAAGAGGAAAAACCACCCCTTTTTGAACAGCCTCTTATAAGTTCTGATTACACAAAGAAAAATGCCACAGCTAGTTAGGCTATGGCATTACATCATTTTACTAATATTTTTATTTACCATCCTCAGCAAAGCGTTTAATTCGTTCTCCAATCTCATCACGAACACGTTGGAAAAAAGCCCATTTTTCTTCATCAGTTCCTTCTGCTTGTGCAGGGTCATCAAAGCCCCAATGTACGCGCTCTTTATTTGGTGGTGTTGCTGGACAAACATCATTTGCATGCCCACAAAGTGTCACCACAAGATCAGCTTTCTCTAATAAGTCTCGATCAATTGTATCAGACGTTTGATCCGAAATATCAATATCAACTTCTTTCATTGCCTTCACCGCATTTGGATTCACGCCATGGGCTTCAATTCCTGCTGAGTAAACTTCATACTCATTACCTAGATAATGCTTTCCCCAACCTTCAGCCATTTGACTTCTGCATGAATTTCCTGTACATAAAAAGTAAATAATTTTCTTAGACATGTTCGATCCACCCCTGTTTTCTATAATAGGATATTTAACCATAAATAAAGGCCAACTAATGTAATAAACAAAGTAGGAATTGTCAAAATGATTCCAACCTTAAAATAATAACCCCATGTAATTTTCATCCCTTTTTGCTTAAGAACGTGTAGCCATAAAAGAGTCGCTAATGAGCCAATCGGTGTTATTTTCGGTCCGAGATCAGAGCCAATAATATTCGCATAAATGAGAGCTTCTCGCATCACACCGACTGTATTCGTATCAGCGATAGCTAGTGCATTAATCATAACAGTTGGCATATTATTCATCACCGAGGACAGGATTGCCGCAATAAAGCCCATCGAAATCGTCCCAACAAATAATCCTTCATCTGCTGTTAATTCTATTAATGAAGCAAGAGCATCTGTAAGCCCCACATTTCTTAATCCATATACGACGACATACATCCCAATGGAGAATACGACAATTTCCCATGGAGCTCCTTTAATTATCCCTGCTGAGCTAAGGTTTTCATTCTTTGCACTCCCATTACGGAAGATGAAATAAAAGATAAGAGCAACCGGCATCGCAATAAATGAAACAGGAATTTCAAGAAACTCACTCGTAAAGTAACCAACTAATAGAACAGCTAGAATGATCCATGAAAGATTGAATAGTCTCTTGTCTTTAATCGCTTCAACAGGCTGTCTCAACTGGGACATGTCATATTGCTTTGGAATGTCTTTTCGAAAGTATAAATATAGAACAAGAATACTTGCCCCTAATGCAAAGAAGTTCGGTACAACCATCCGTGAAGCATATTCAACAAAGCCTATCTCAAAGAAGTCAGCTGAAACAATATTCACTAAGTTACTAACAAGCAATGGTAATGACGTCGTATCAGCGATAAACCCACTTGCCATAATGAATGGTAATACCATCACATCTTTGAAGCGTAATGCTCTTACCATCGCTAATACAATCGGCGTTAAAATAAGAGCTGCACCATCATTAGCAAATAAAGCCGCAACAATTGCCCCTAAAATAGAAACATAGATAAACATTTTCAATCCGTTTCCTTTTGCAAAGCGAGCCATATGTAAGGCAGACCATTCAAAAAATCCAATTTCATCTAAAATTAATGAAATAATAATGATCGCGACAAAAGTCAATGTTGCATTCCATACAATTTCCGTAACAGCTAATACATCAGCAAAGCTAACGATTCCAGCGATTAACGCTAAAATCGCCCCAATCGTTGCCGACCAACCAATTGACAAGTTTTTCGGTTGCCAAATAACGAGCACTAGCGTCACTAAAAAAATCGCGGATGCTAAAATGATGTCCATCTCTCTCCCACTCCTATCCGCTACTCACAGCAAACACGTAAGCCGCGTTTCTCTAAATCTATTAATCTATCTCTTTGATTAGGCAAATGAGCCAATAATGATTGAATAAGTGGATATCCATCGTGTGATGCGTTAATTCGATAGAAAATCCATTGTCCCCTACGCTCTTCCTCCACTAATCCAACATCACGTAATTTGCGTAAATGCTGACTGACAGATGGCTGACTCATATTAAACAGCTCAACAAATTCACAGACACAGCACTCATCTTCATGAAGCATAGCCATCATCGATAAGCGTGTTTTATCACCTAATAGCTTTAACCATTTAGCAGCCGTCTCAATTTCGACTTCTGTAAAAACATTTTCCATACTCTCTCCTCCTGTTTTTCATTATATAATTATATGCTTATATATGCAATTGTTTTATTTATTATTTTCTTTTATTCTTTTTCGTTCCATTTCTAAAATCAATTCCGTTAATAGTCTTCTCTGTTCTCGATCATTTGCATAGCATAGTTGATTTCGTAAATCCTGAATGCGATCTTTTTCCTTTTGCTTCAACATAAACTCCCCTTCACACCAATCGATAACTTCATACATGGGTTAGTATTGACGAAATTACCTATACTAAACAAAAGGATTACTTTCCGGCTTATCGAAGCTCCGAGCAATTTTAAACTTAGCGTTCTTTCATACGAAATGGCTCTTCTCTCCATTAACCCTTTTCCCCGCCACACGAAAAAAGCTAACAAAAGGTCTCCCCTTTGTTAGCTTTTCATTCCTTATTGAGCAGCTGGATACACACTTACTTGCTTACGGTCACGACCGACACGCTCGAATTTCACGACGCCGTCTACCTTTGCAAACAAAGTATCGTCTCCGCCTTTTCCTACGTTCACTCCAGGATAAATACGTGTACCGCGTTGACGAACTAAAATCGAACCACCTGTTACAGCTTGACCGTCTGCACGCTTAGTACCAAGTCGCTTAGATTCAGAGTCACGTCCATTCTTTGTACTACCTACCCCTTTTTTCGATGCGAAAAATTGAAGATTCATTTTCAACATGGAATTCACCTCCCAAGGTTATCGTTTATTTTAATAAATGCATGGTATTCCTCAGCAATCGATTGTAAAGAGACAAGCATCCCCTCTAAAAGAAGCTGAATCTTCTCAAATGTTGCTTCATCTACATCAGATGGTACACAACAGCGGAGAAATCCACCATCTTCTTTCGATTCTACATCTAATTCAACCTCACACAAAATAGCAATGGCATTAAGTGTACCAATTGAGACTGCTGAAGCTCCTGCACAAACGAGATCTTGACCATATGGACCAGATTCGGCATGACCACTCATCGCAAAGCTTTCAATCTTCAAGTCATGACTACGCCTGACGTCAACGATAATCATTTTACGCGTTAATCTTTTCGATTACGACTTTCGTGTATGGTTGACGATGACCTTGCTTACGACGATAGTTTTTCTTCGCCTTCATTTTCCAAACGATGATTTTCTTTTGACGACCGTGCTTTTCAACCTTAGCTGTTACAGAAGCACCTTCCACGTATGGAGCGCCAACTTTGACATCATCTCCACCTACGAATAAGATGTTATCGAAGCTCACTGTTTCACCAGCTTCTGCATCTAACTTCTCAATGTAGATTTCTTGTCCTTCTTCAACTTTAACTTGTTTACCACCAGTTTCAATAATTGCGTACATTCTCTGCACCTCCTCATAGACTCAGACTCGCCATCCTAGGTAGGGTAATCCCTTTGAAAAACCTATTCTGTGCGGTTGTAGTTGTTTGGGTGCGACCAAATAACTAACAAGCGAAATTGTATCATAATGAATAGACTTATGTCAATTCGTTTTTAAATGTTCCAACCGCTTACCTGCCTCTTCTAACGTCCCTAAAAAACGGATAAGAGCTCCCTTTACTAGACGTTTATTCGGATACAAAAGGATCCTTACACCTAATGCACTTTCTAAGCGCTTTAAATGTTTACCGTTCGAACCAGAGAAAACAGATAAGATCGATGCAGGAAGTTCAACAACGATTGCTTCATGCTCTGTTCCTTTGTATTCCCAGAGCTGCCGTTCTAACTCAAAAGCCTGAGCTTCATTAGAGAGAACAACACCTTTACCTTGGCATGTTGGGCATGGTTTGGACAAAGTATCCTGTAGGTTTTGTCTCACTTTTTTTCGAGTCATCTCCACTAATCCTAAACCGGTAATACCGACGACATTGGTTTTAGTGCGATCTTTCTTTAACTCATTTCTTAGCAATCGTACGATCAAATCTCGATCTTCTTCACGACGCATGTCGATAAAATCAATGATTATCATACCGGCAATATCTCGTAAGCGCAATTGCCTAACAATTTCCTTTGCCGCCTCTTTATTCGTTTGCCAGATCGTTTCATTAAAGTCATTCTTCCCTGTGAATTTCCCAGTGTTTACATCGATTACTGTTAAAGCCTCTGTTTGATCAATCGTAATATAGGCTCCACTTTTCAGCCACACTTGCCTTTTTAACGCTTTTTGAAGTTCTTTTTCAATGTGATAGGCTGTGAAAATCGCTTCTTTCTTTTTATAGAGCGTTATTTGACTTTCACTATTTGAATAAGAGGACAACCATTCCTTCATTCGCTTGTATTCATCAAAATCATCAAGAACAATCTCTTGAAGACCTTCAAACATATGGTCACGTACAATACGTTCCGTTAATGTAACATCCTGATAAAGAAGACGCTCAGACGACTTTTCCTCGATTCTTTTCTGTAATTGTGCCCATTTCCGTCGTTGATAATGTAATTCTTCCGTAACTTCAGTAGCTGAACGTCCCTCACACGATGTACGAATAATTAAGCCTTCTTGATCAATCGTTAGCTCTTCTCCAAACGTACGCCACCTTTCGCGCTCCGCTTCTGATGAAAAACGTCTTGAAACACCTATGTAATTGCCATTCGGCATATAAATCATATAGTGTCCTGGAAAGGACAAAATCCCGGTTAATCGTGGACCTTTAGAGCCGAATGCTTCTTTTGTCACTTGAACGACTAACTCTTCTCCTTCACGAACAAATTTAGAAACAGGTCGCTGCTTTTTCTTCTCTTCATCTTCAGTATCTAAATGAAAGGAAAGAAGGTCGTCTCGGTATAAAAAACCATGCTTGTCACGTCCAATATCAACAAATGCCGCTTGCATACCAGGTAACACTTTTACGACTCGGCCTAGATACACATTATGAACAATTCGCTCCTCACCTGTTCGCTCAATCATTAGCTCAGTCACACGACCGTCTTCAATCAATGCTGCCCGCTTTTCCCTTGTGGCTAAATTAAATACAATCTTTTTCACGATCAAACAAGCCCCTTTTCTATTTCCTTACCTTATTGTACACGATTGTTGGACAAAGAGGGAGCTATAGTCAAAATTGGGCGGGAGTAAGGTCACAAATTCGATGATGAATTCGTTTCCGATCTAAATATGCTACTCTAATGATCTCTTCATGTAGTTGAACATGCTTTCCAACCGTAGGATCAAAATAGTTAAATGTAAGCGAAGAGCCTCGCTTACAAAGTTTAACCGCTTCTTTAACCGTTATCAAATTCGATACGTGCACATTCGCTTGCTTCGTAAATATAGAACTCGACTGTTTCCCTAAGATAAATTTCATAAATGTGTAATAACGCTGCTTCCATTCTAAATAATGAATAATAAGAAGGAAAATAAGAATCATCCATAAATGAAGTGATAGGTAGATAACGGATGCAATGAAGCAAAGAACTAGTAAAAAAAACAGTGATACATTTCTCATAACCGTTATCGCTTGTGCATATGGAAAACGATACATGAACAATAACTGCAAGAGCCTTCCTCCATCGAGAGGTAATATAGGTAAAACGTTAAAGAGCAATATCATCATATTATGCCAAATAAATAACTGATGATCATACGTTGACCAAAAGGGCAAGGCGATACAGTAATATGACAGGACCATCATCCAGAGATGCTGAACCGGCCCCGCCAATATAACGATCAATTCTTCATGAAACGGTTTATTCGACGTATCCTCAACTTCTGCCACTCCACCAAAAGGAAGCAATTCAATTTTATAAATCGTCCATTTGAAAAAACGGGCAGTCACAGCATGGCCAAGCTCATGAATAAATACAATCGTAAATATCATAATCATCTCTTTAAAGTAACCAGTAATGAAGGCTGAGGCGATAACGATCCAAAAGAAAGGGTTAATTTTCACCTTTGTTAATAATTCCGTTGCAGCCCTAATCAAATGTGAGCACTTCACTTGGATCAATATATCCATTCTCATTTTTTAATGCAAAATAAAAAATTCCTTTCTCCGCCCCATCGATTGATTGCGCCGTACCAATTTTCGTCCCTGATTGGACATGGTCATATAATTGAACTTCAATTCCATCAAGCATACCATAAATTGCTTCAGTTCCATCGTAATGTTCAATGACTACTGCTTTTTCTATTGAGCTATCTTCAGTTTGTCCAATCGAGCGTACTACCCCACTTTTAACCGACTCGATTCTAGCATGAACATCGGTTTCAATTAAAATACCTTGTCCGCTCTCATCAAAATCTTCACGAATCGTTCCACTAGCAGGTAATGCATAGACGAACTCCACCTCTTCATCAGGATCTCCTTGAGCAACATTTGCATCAATTGGAAGCAATGCTAAAGGTCGGCCAAACTGGTTCTCATACCAGCTAGCAATCGCAGCAAATTGAAATTCATTTTCAAAAGTATGGCGAACAAAATATTCCACTCTTTCTGATTGGGGAAGCTTAGATTGAAAAGCAATTCCAATTAGTAGAAAGAGAAGACCCGCGACTAAACATCGAAAAATAAAAAAATGAACCATGTTTGTAGAGGATTGGGTTTCATTTGGTCGTTCAGACGATACAACGTCAACACTTTCATGACCAAAATCATCATGCTTAGGACTAGTCATGAACGTTTTTTCACGTCGTCGTACTGTATCATCGATTACTCTTCTTCTTGACTCAATTTGTCTACGTACTTTGTTCAGGTTCTTCGCCATTTCCACCCCGTCCTTTTAGCACATTCTATATTGAACTATATGACTTGTCCTCTTAAGATATTCTCGAAATCACGAAAAGAAACCATTATTGCCATCAAGACGACTTTCATTTTGCAAAGGAAACCGTTCGCTACTCGTTCAATACTCTGATAAGATAGAGAAATAAAGATCAAGTAAGAGACCACTAAAAAGTTATTAACTTTTTTGGTGCCCTTTCAGCAATGAGCGAAACCGTTTCCTATTTAGAAAGTAGGTTGCTCGTATCAAACAAGTAACGAGTGAAGCCATTGCTATTCAAATGAAAGGCACTGAAAAAGTCAATTTGTACTTTTCAGTGGCTTCATCAAGTAATGGAGGGGTTTCATGAAAAAGCGTAGACTCGGCCAATCCGATTTAATGGTTAGTGAGGTTGGTTTAGGCTGTATGAGCATTGGTACTAACATCCCTACAGCAAAGAAAGTAATTGAAGAGGCAATAGATCTAGGAATCAATTACCTTGACACAGCTGACCTATATGATCAAGGTGTCAATGAAGAGATTATCGGTGAATTAATAATGGATAAACGACAAGATCTGATTCTTGCCACAAAAGCAGGCAATCGTTTTGAAAAAGGGAAGGATGGCTGGACGTGGGATCCTTCAAAGTCACACATAAAAAAGGCGATCAAAGACAGTCTTCAACGTTTAAAGACAGACTATATTGATTTGTATCAGTTACATGGAGGAACAATTGATGATCCTATCGATGAAACGATCGAAGCTTTTGAGGAGCTGAAACAAGAAGGTCTTATAAGAGAATACGGCCTATCATCCATACGTCCAAATGTAATCAAGGAATATGTGAAACGTTCGTCTATTGTAAGTATTATGATGCAATACAGCTTACTTGACCGACGACCAGAGGAATGGTTTCCATTACTGGGGCAACATGATGTCAGCGTAGTCGTTCGGGGTGCCGTAGCAAAAGGAATATTGACATCACGACCATTTTCGACATTGGCTTCTAAAATACAAGCAAACGGTTATTTGTCCTACACAGCCAATGAGCTAAAGCAAGTACGTGAACAGTTAGCCGATTATCACACTTTATCAATAAATGAGTTAGCCTTAAACTACGTACTTTCCTCAAACGTAATCGCTTCCGTTGTTACAGGTGCTAGCCGTAAGGAGCAAGTAAAAGAAAATGTACAAGCCATTCGTGCAGATCTCTTACCTGCCCACATACTAGACGAATTAAAGCAGATCACGAAAAAAGACATATACGAGCAACACCGATAACAATAATAGCTCAGAGCAAGGGCACTGCAAAAGTTAATTTGTACTTTTTTCAGCTCCCTTTAAGCAAGTGTGCGAAAACGTTGCTTATTTTACAAAACGCTTCGCAGAACTGAAAAGAGGCTGCGACAAAACAAAAGTGTTTAGCTGAGAATCCAAACATTTAGATAACGTAGCGGATGAAAAGCAAAGGTGAGACCCCGCAGTGCGTAGC
>NZ_BAUU01000018.1 GCF_000513115.1 Halalkalibacter hemicellulosilyticusJCM 9152 | reverse complement strand
TCGACAACCCCGATACACGTACGATCATATCCATATCCACGCCCTCTCGCAGTAAGCTCTTTGCCATTTCGCGTTTGCCTTGTTTTAGTCCTTTCTCTAACCCTCTCCGCTCATATGACACCATCACTTCCATGATCTGGTCCCCTTCCTTTCTTTTCATTTGTTTCACCTCGTTTATCAGTTGAATTTCTTCGTCTTCGGTTAATGGGAGATATGTTTCGAAAAATCCTGTGAGGAGTGTTTGCTTCGCTTGGTCGATTTCCATTCTGACTAACATTCGTAGGAATTCTTTCTTTACTTCGATTCTGAGGCCACTGAAAAAGGACAAATCACTTTTTCAGTACCTTCCATTTGATAAGCAATGACAACAAAAAAGTTAAAAATCAGAGAACACTGAAAAAGTCCTTTCTAGTAACTCAAAGAAGAGTAATGGCTCCGCTCGTTGCGCGCCTTGCTATGAGAAACCCACTCATTACAAGGCTTTCAAAATCGGACAACAGCTACGCACATTACTTAAAGGCCACTGAAAAATCAAACTTTTTTGCTGCCATTAATAAGAAGGAAGGCTCGTGATTACTTCACATTGTAATACTTTTTATACCAATCAACAAACTTCTTAAGACCTGCATCAATGGTCGTGGACGGCTTGAAGCCTGTATCCCGTTGCAGCTCATCAATATCGGCATACGTCGCCTTCACATCACCAGGCTGCATCGGCAGAAATTCCTTCTTCGCCTTGATTCCTAAATGCTTCTCTAACGTTTCAATAAAGTCCATGAGCTTCACAGGCTGATTATTCCCAATGTTATACACCTTATACGGCGCATAGCTAGAGCTCGCATTCGGCTGCTCACGATTCCAATTCGGATCAGCCTTTGGTGGCTTATCTAGCAAGCGAACAATTCCATCAACGATATCACCAATATACGTGAAATCACGCATCATCTCACCATTGTTAAACACCTTAATCGTCTTACCTTCGACAATATCCTTCGTAAATGAGAAATACGCCATATCCGGACGCCCCCACGGACCATACACGGTGAAAAAGCGCAGCCCTGTCGTCGGAATGTTATACAAATGACTATACGTATGAGCCATCAGCTCATTCGACTTCTTCGTCGCCGCATACAAGCTAACCGGATGATTCACTTCATCAGAAGTCGAAAACGGCATCTTCACATTCGCCCCGTAGACAGAGCTAGAAGAAGCATAGATTAAGTGCTTCACCTGATGATGACGGCACGCTTCTAGAATGTTCACAAAGCCTACGACATTTGAATCTACGTAAGCATGTGGGTTTTCAAGGCTGTAGCGGACACCGGCTTGGGCCGCGAGGTTTACAACTACATCGATTTCTTGATCCTCAAATTCCCGATTTAATACCTCTCGATTCACTAAGTCCACTTTATGAAACGAAAAACCTTTCAGTTTCTTTATTTGCTTCAAACGGTCATCTTTCAATTGTAAATCATAGTAGCTATTAATATTATCTAATCCAACTACTTCAAAACCTTCACTAATTAACCGTTCTAAAAGGTGCATACCAATAAAGCCTGCAGTTCCTGTCAATAAAATCTTCATCAACAAGACTCCTTTGCTCTAAGTTGTAATAGACATTGAGTCAGATTTTCCTATACATCACTTTTGCTCATTGGCACTATCACACTACTTATAATGTTTATATGTATGTTTCGTTTAATTAGTTATGCATATTTTTATAACTCATATTCAGAGGTAAAATCACCCTATACAAATCAATCAACTAATGACTAGACACCTTGTTTAATGAGGGTTTGAAATACGTATTTTAAAGGTTCATCACAAGGAATGATGCAACAACCATATTACCGCCTTATAATTTACGAACTATTCTGAAAATAAAACCCACAACAAAACCGAGGGAGCACTCACACTCCCTCAGCTCACATACAACATCAATCGCGCGCATACAAATCTCGCGTATACACCTTATCCTCGACTTCCTTCAGCTCATCAGACAGGCGATTCGCGACAATGACATCACACACATCCTTGAACGCATCAAAGTCTTTGTACACCTTCGAATTATAGAATTCGTCCTCAGGGAACGACGGCTCATAGACAACAACGTCGACACCCTTCGCCTTAATGCGCTTCATGACACCTTGGATCGCTGATTGTCTGAAGTTATCGGAATCCATCTTCATCGTCAGACGGTAAATGCCGACGACCTTTGGCTTTCGGCTTAGAATCATCTCAGCGACATGATCCTTTCTCGTCCGGTTCGCATCAACGATCGCTGCCATAATGTTATTCGGTACGTCCTCATAGTTCGCAAGCAGCTGCTTCGTATCCTTTGGTAAGCAGTAACCACCATAACCGAACGAAGGGTTGTTATAATGCGTCCCAATTCGCGGATCAAGGCCGACACCATCAATGATTTGCTGGGTGTTCAGACCTCTTACCTCGGCATACGAATCGAGCTCATTGAAGAACGCCACACGCATCGCTAAGTACGTATTGGCAAAGAGCTTGATCGCCTCTGCTTCCGTTGAATTGGTGAACAGTACGTCGATATCCTCCTTCACAGCACCTTCGACTAGCAATTGCGCAAATGTCTTCGCGCGTTCAGAACGCTCACCAACGACAATACGGGAAGGGTGTAGGTTATCGTATAAGGCCTTCCCTTCACGTAAGAACTCTGGTGAGAAAATGATATTGTCCGTGTTAAACTTCTCTCTGACAGATGCTGTATAACCGACAGGGACGGTTGACTTAATGACCATCACCGCATTTGGATTGATCGCTAAGACATTCTGAATAACAGCTTCGACCGTACTCGTATCAAAGTAATTCTTATCAGGATCATAGTTCGTTGGTGTGGAAATCACGACATAGTCAGCATCCTTAAATGCTTCTTCATTGCTTGTTGTGGCCGTCAAGTTCAATTCCTTCGTTGCTAGAAACTCTTCAATCTCATTATCGACAATCGGCGAACGTCGGTTGTTAATCATGTCCACTTTCTCTTGAACGATATCAAGAGCGAACACGTCATTATATTGCGCTAATAAAATCGCATTCGATAATCCGACATAACCGGTACCAGCTATTGTGATTTTCATCGGCCAATCTCACTTCCTTTAATCTAGTTTGAACCGTTTTGCTTGATCTTCTTCTAAATAGCTCTAGAATTATTAGGTACATCATATCATAAGTTAAACGACTTACTAACATCTATATTTCGCTCTTTCTACTGCACAATTTCAAACTAATACTTTCCTTAATACGTCTTGTTAAAATCATGTTGTTCTTCCAGTTCCCTTCTTTTCTTTTCTAGAGTGTATATTAATTGCCTTTCAATCTCTTCGAACTTTTCAATAGAGGATACATCTTGGTGGATATATCTAATTGTTTTCTTTATTGACTTAGGTAAGTTATCAAATAATTTCACAACTCTTGTCACTCCTTACGCCCAAACTTTCACCCACCCACGTAACTTATCACATGTGCGTTGTGGATCAAGCGATCCACAAGGGCATGTGGTTAGTCCATCAGAAAATATACTATTCCATTAACTGAATTCTAGGTTTAATGTCACGATAAAACTCTTCTGTTCATAAAAGTCGGTAATGAGTTGAAATAGAAATTTTACAGCCTCTGTACTGAATGGCACGTAATGAGTGTCCGAAACATCGCTTTTAAGTAAGGTGTATTTTGCAAAATAACTATTTATCCGAAGACTTATAACTTCTTAACTCTTTTATCGTCAAATAAGGCCAATACCAGTTATTATATAGTAACTGTACTAATAATATTGGAAGTAATAAACTCCATAATGTTGCATCGAAATAGTACAGTAAAAATAATTGAAGGCCTAAGACTAATAAGCTTGATATAAAGAATGATTTGTAGTGCGGTAATACATTTTTTGTTGCATTAAATGCAGTAAAAATCGATTGATTATTATACAAAAACATATATATCATAATAACTATAATTACAGGCATAGGTAATAGCTCAACATCTGAATTAATCAAATCTAAAAAAATGTTTATAGTTAAGATAAATCCTGCAAAACCAAGTATCGTAATTATATAATTAATCAGTAAAGCCTTTTTAAATATACTCTTTAAGTTGTTATATTGACTATTTACTCTGTTTGAACTAAACTGAGGCAAAAATGTATTAAAAAATGTATTTGCTACCACAGTTATTAATGTAAAAACCTGTAATACAAAGCCAAGTGACGCAGTTACATTTAACCCTAAGAAAGCTGAACTTACCACTGTGGTTGACCTTAAATTAATATAATTCGATATTGAAATTAGCCCCTGTTTATAAGTGTTGGGAAGCAACTTCCTTAGTAGTATTAAATATTCCTTTTTATCGATTTTTTGTATTAATAAGGGCTTAATAGCAGTTTTATTATTCTGATACGAATAGAAGTATTTATTAACTAAAATACGATTAATAATAATAGAAATAAAATAGGCGACGGAAACTCCAATAATCCCATAACCTAATATAAGAAACAAAATACTGAAAATTAATTGAACTAATTTTGTTATTATTAATAATTGTTGATTTTCTTTAATAGCTCCTATTCCCTTTAGAATAGCATTCCAATAAGCATATCTCATATTAAGAAATACTGCTGAAGCATATATTAACCATGACACCATGACAGTAGTCATAGAAATGTCATTCTTTGAAACAGAATAAATATAGTAAGTACCTATAGATAATAGTATTCCGAATATCAACATTCCTATCAAAAGGTAAATCAATTTAGTTGTTTTAAATAACTTTACAAACAAAGTATAATTCGGCCCTAAATCCTGTTTAATGTTTTTTTTAAATTCAGAAGATACTATATCATCTGCTCCAGCCCACACGTAGGTTACATTTCTTGATAAAGTTGTCATA
Source organism: Halalkalibacter hemicellulosilyticusJCM 9152 (assembly GCF_000513115.1). Taxonomy (GTDB): domain Bacteria; phylum Bacillota; class Bacilli; order Bacillales; family Bacillaceae_D; genus Halalkalibacter; species Halalkalibacter hemicellulosilyticus. Next base: position 95,994 of record NZ_BAUU01000018.1, on the reverse strand, counting down.
AAACCAAAGTCTAAAAGTATTACTAAACCAGCAACAGCTGTAAACGTATACCATAAACCTATTTCGCTAGAACTTAAATAGGCTAATATAAATGGTAATAACAGCACATTTATTCCGTTAAATAAAAATAGACTTATATAACTCCATCTTACATCTGATTTAGTAATATTTATTCCCATGTATAAGTTACCTCTTGATAATAATTTCTAATTGAGTTCTCTTTGTTTTTGTATCGAATACGCAATTACAATAGCAAAAACAATAACAAAATAATATGTTCTCATTTGATTTCCCATTAAACCACTTATTATTATTGTACCATAAATTAAAATTGGTACTAAGGAAGTATTATATTCAAATTTACGATAGAAGAATTTTATTAAATAAAGTGAAAATAATATCAACAAAGACAGCCCGATTATTCCTAAATTCAGTAAATTTTCTATATACATATTATGTGCATTTGTTCTTGCTTTACCTTCATCATTAATTACTGAGTACAAAAGATTACTTTCACCAAGAATAAATTCAGAAGTACCTTTTCCATAACCAAAAATAAACTTATAAGGATCTTCCAACGATTTTTCAATACCAACTTCCCAGATCAAATTCCTATTATTTAAATCTAATTCCGTAATACGAGTATCCACATTATTACTAAAATTAATATTTGTAAAAATAAATATAAATAGCAGCGCAGTTAGAAACGCTCCACTAATATAAGTTAATATACTTTTCTTAGCGAACAATAAAAAGGAAATTAAAGAGACAATGCTAAAAGTGTATAAACCGCTTCTTGAATGCGTTTCTATTATAAAAAATATAATCATCAAAAGAGGTATGGCATGTAATAGCTTATAATTTTTAGTACTAATAAATTTGTATAAAAAGTACATTCCAAAGAAGCTAAGTAATATACTGAAATAATTCGGATTTAGCGAGATGTCTCCATGGTAATAAGCAAACCTTTGTGATTCTGTATAATAATTAAAATATAAATTCGGGATTCCTAAGTATAATACTATAGTATAAATAAGCCCACTCCAGGCTAAATGCTTATAAATTTCAATTACTTTATATTGTGAAAAAAGGAGTCCTAAAATAACCGATACTATAAAAAGAAGTATCATATTCAACCCTGCAGAAAAATCTTGTGTGAATGCTAAAGTGAATGAACAATAAATTAAATACAAAAACAAAAGTTTAATATAATTTATTTTGATCATATAATTAAAACTTATAAACAATGATTTCCAATTAGTAAAGCAGAATGGTATTACAAGTAATATTAAAAATACCATGCTAGTAATACCAAATTGCTCACTCAAGTAATTGCTAATAAATACTGGAAGCAATATTAATACAATTGATATTTTTTTAATGAAATTTATGTTGTAATAGGACTTATTCATCTTTGCACTCCAATTAATCAATTTCAAATATCTATATAATGGTTAAAAATTGAAAGCCTATTAGTAACTTTAATTTAGAATTAATGAATCTCACAATAAAAAACTAGTAGTTTTTTTATTGTGAACTATTAACTAAACAAATTGTCGAATTTTTTTATACTGATTCTTCGATCATATTGATCATTTTTTAAGTTTTGAATGAATTTATTTTCTAAAGATTTATCTTGGATTATTGATAATATTCCTTTTGCAAGTGATCCCTCGTCAATTTCTGTAATAATTCCATTACCCATATTGTTAATTTGTTCAGTTGCTGTATTATAATTAGTTACTACAATTGGTTTGCATAAGTATTTTGCTTCATCAACAACATTAGACTTGCCTTCAAACCTTGAGGGGTGGACAAATATATCACTTTCATTTATATATTTCATAGTGTTTAAATGAGACCCTAATAGGATAAAACTTCCTTGTAAGTTGAACTCTTCTATCATTTCCTCAACTTTAGTTTTATAAGATCCTTCTCCCAAAACAAACCATTTTATATTTAAACCTTCTTCCAATAGAATTTTACAGCACTTAATTGCAATATCCAGTCCTTTGTGAGGATCAAGTCGACATATGGTTAATAAATTAATTTGATTTTGTAGTTCTTTTTTCATTAATGTAGTATCTGCTGGTAAAGTATTGTATAAGTTCACAGGTAATAAGTTATAAATAACTTCAACCTTAGGATTAATTTCTTTAAATTCATCAATAAATATATCTTTACATTGTTCGGATACAGATAAACTCATTTCAGCCTTTGAAATATATTCACTGTCAATTTTTTTATTCCTTTTTAGAACACGATAATCAGTTCTAATCCAATTTATTTTTCTTTTAGCGTTAACACAGTCAATTATAAAATATAATGAGTGTCCACTAGAGACACCAAATGCAATATCATAATACTTCTCTAATTTAGGTAGAACTTCCTTATTCCTTTGCCAAAACTTTTGCTTACTTTCTGTCATATTGCGTTTATATACTCCAAATATAATACTTTTTAGTGTATTATATAAAAATTTAATATCTAAACTTCTGCACATTTCTAATATATACCTACTGATGTGTTTTTTCGACAAAATAGCATATCTATGTTTTTTATGAGGATTAACTAAAGATACTTCACTTGGAAGGAATTCAACTAACTTTCCACCTTCTTGTAATATAAGTAAATCAACATCATACTTTTTAAAATCTAACTCATGTAGTAGAGCAAGTAAGCTTTTTTGCGGTCCTCCAATATTAAAATTATTAATAACAAATAGTAATGATTTTTTCATTGTAATCCCCTTTCCAAAATATTATATAATTATTATAGTAAGGGATTCTAAACGTTACTTGTTCACCTCGTGGCAAATAATAATTAATACCGATTCCCCTGATTATTCCATCCCTCTAGTAGTTCTAAATCAATATCATAGGCTATTCTAGAAAGAGTACCTAAAATAATTATATTAAACCACATCACTACCTTAATGATTGTATATTCACATTTCTAACCGAGACTTAATCAAGTTGTGTCCATATATCTATACTACATTCAATAGCTTAATAGCAAGTTGTCCTAATTTTATATTTTAATTTTGCAGGGTATTTATCATCTAGCGTATAGGCTACCTTGATGGTGTTTCCGCATGTCGATGATAACAGGCTTATTGAAAAACGTTTTTTCTATTTATCTAGAAAGAATATTGCTCTGTTTATTTGCCATAGTTAGAACCATGAAACCGTAGTCTTGGTTAGTCATTCAAAAATGCAATGTTTCTCTTTTTTCGTTAAAACAAAGATGTGGTGAAGAACTTGAATTTAATATCTAAAGCATACCTAGGGTAGATATTTTTTCCACTTATAATAGACGAGTTTGCCTGGTAAATAAGTAACGGTCAACATAAGTGGTCTTTTCACTTCCCTTAAAACAGTCAAAAATGACTTATTTGCAATTCTAGCGTAGGGCCAAATAGAAATTGCATATTTGAATTGTGTCATTAAACTTCCTTTGGAACTCATCATTAACTTACAATAATGTATCATTCCCAAAGGATTTCTTAACCTTAATAAGCGTCCACTTTTAGTGAGACCATCTACTTGATATTCTGCCACACCAACTAATTCAGGTGAATATACAATCTTGTAATTATCCGCCATTTCCATTTGTAATACTGTAGGACCAACATATTTTTCTCCAACATATTCAGGATACCTGTATTCTTTAGTTACTTTATTAATATAGCAAATACACCCATCATGCTTTCCGTACATTCCATTATATTGATAAATCGTCATAACCTGATCGCTATTAATTAAACCACTTTTGGGTTTTATAACTTCGCCGTCTAGCGTTTTATAGTGAAATAAAAATCCTCCTATATCTTGAATATCTCCATACTTATCCCAGTATTTCTTAACAGTACTAACAGCTGTTGGTAACAAATAATCATCACTGTCTACAATCATAACAACAAGGGCCTTTTGACATTCTGCAAAGCCAGTATTTAAAGCCCTGGCTTTACCTCCATTTTCTTGAAATATATATTTTATATCTATAATATCTTCATTTAACATTTCTCTTACAAGAGATGCAGTTCCATCTAAACTTCCATCATCTACAATTACCCATGTAAAATTATTATCGATTTGGCCCTTTAAACTATCATATAATCTTGGTAAAGTTTCCCTCCTGTTAAAAGAAGGTGTTAATATAACTATATCACACATGAAATTTTACACCTCTCTGGTACCAATGGTTTCTTTATACCACCCAATGGCCGAAACAATCCCTCTTTCAAAACTCCACTCTGGACTATAACCCAACATTTCTTTAACCTTACTTATATCAGCATTACTGTGCTTAATATCACCCTTTCTTTCAGGGCCGAAATTGGGCTCTATGTTTTTTCCTAATGCTTTACATAACTCTCCATATATATCAATCAAATACTCTCTACCGCCATAAGCAATATTATAAGCTTGTCCAGCGGCTTCACTAGACGCATTACAGGCCTTTAGATTAGCCTCTATAACATTTTCTATATAAGTAAAATCCCTACTTTGTCTGCCATCACCATTAATAGTCGGCTTTTCATCATTTAACAATTGTTTAATAAATTTCGGAATTACCGCTGCATACGCCCCATCAGGATTTTGTCTCCTACCAAATACATTAAAATATCTTAAGCCGTATGTGTCTAATCCGTAAAGGCTTGAGTACAACCTCCCATATTCTTCATTTACCTTTTTTGTTAGAGCATATGGAGACAACACGTTCCCTTCTACTCCTTCTTTTTTCGGTAAATTCGGCTCATCACCATAGACCGAAGAACTTGATGCATAAACAAATTTCTTTACCCCATTTTTCCTTGCTGATTCCATCATATTTAGTGTACCTTTAATATTAATTTCTTCATAGACTAGAGGCATCTCAATACTACGAGGAACACTCCCCCAAGCTGCCTGATGCAAAACGAAGTCTATATCCTTACAAGCTGCATTAGATATATCTTGATCTAAGATAGTACCTTCAATAAACTCATAATTAGGATTATCTATTAGTTCTTCAACATTCTCTCTTTTACCAGTAGAAAAATCATCCAAGCCTCTAACTTTATAACCTAAATTTAAAATTGCTTCAACTAAGTTAGATCCTATAAAACCTGCCGAACCAGTAACTAAGAACTTTGAATCTTTAGGAAAAACAATATTTTCATAACCCATTATTATAGCCTCCAGTAATTATAACCCAATATTTCAGCTTCTTTTCGATCAAACATCCCTTTTAAATCAATCAGTACACAATCATTATCCATTGAAGAACTCAACTCATTTGTAGCTGATACTTCGGAAATTGCTTTTGAATCGATATATTCAGATGTCTTAAACATATTTATAATTTCTTTTAATTCGATATCCTTAAACTCTTCATGTGGAACTGCAAAAATAACTGCATCCATCCCTTGTACTTCATCAATAGTGCTAGGATGAATTTTATATTCATGCCAAAGGTCTTCTTTATCAGCCACTGGATCGATAACTTTTACTTCTATTCCGTATTCCTCTAATTCTTTGATTACATCTACTACTTTTGTGTTTCTTACATCAGGACAGTTTTCTTTGAAAGTAACTCCAAAGATAGCAACCCTTGCTCCATTAATTTGTTTTTTAGCTTTTATCAATTTTTTTACAGTACTTTCAGCGACATACTTACCCATATCATCATTTATTTTTCTACCTGATAGAATTATTTGTGAGTAATAACCTTCTTGCTCTGCTTTGTATGTTAGATAGTACGGATCTACGCCAATACAATGTCCACCTACAAGACCAGGTGAAAAATTCAAGAAATTCCACTTAGTCCCTGCGGCTTCTAAAACAGCCTTTGTATCAACATCCATTTTATTGAAGATAATAGATAGTTCATTCATAAAAGCAATATTTATATCACGTTGGGCATTTTCAATAACTTTAGCAGCTTCAGCAACCTTTATACTTTCAGCTTTAAATACACCCACATCTACGACTATTTCATAGACTTTAGCAACAATTTCTAAAGTGACCTCATCCATACCTGAAACTACTTTTATAATCGTTTCAAGTCTGTGCTCTTGGTCTCCAGGATTAATACGTTCAGGAGAGTAACCTACTTTAAAATCTACTCCATATTTTAATCCTGATTCTTTTTCTAATATTGGAACACATATCTCTTCGGTTACTCCTGGATACACAGTCGATTCAAAAACAACAATTGACCCTTTAGTTAAATTTCTGCCAAGTGTTTTGGTTGCAGATTTAACCGGAGTTAGGTCAGGAGTACGGTCGGCTTTAACTGGAGTTGGTACAGCAACGATATGGAATTTTGCGTCTCTTAATTTTGCTTCATCGCATGTGAAATCAACAGTTGTATTTTTTATTACTTCATTACCAACTTCTTTGGTAGGATCAATTCCTTGCTTGTATAATTCGATCTTTTCTTTATTAACGTCAAATCCAATAACATCTATTTTTTTAGCAAATGCAACTGCTATTGGCATACCTACATATCCAAGTCCGATTAAAGATATTTTCTCTTCTCTGCTAACAATCTTTTCATATAAGTTCATTTCAATTCTCCTCATTTACTAATGTTTGTATTTCTTGCAAATAAGCATCTATTACTAGCTTTCTATCATATTCCTCTTCCATCTTTTTACGTCCTTCTATGCCCATTTGCTTCTTTTGATGATACGGAAGTTTAATAAATTTTATAATTGCTTCGACTAAGCTTGGAACACTTCTAACCTTAAATCCTAAACCAGTAATATCATCTTCGAAGGTTTCGATACAACCTGGCACCCTAGATGCCAAAATGGGCCGACCTGTTGAAGCAGATTCAAGTAATACGTTAGCTGTTCCTTCATGATAAGACGGAAGAATTATTCCATGTGAGTTTTTTATAAAAGAATGTACATCGCTCTGCTGGCCGTGGTATTTGATTATACCCCATCCTTCTAATTCAGATAACTGTTTAGTATAGTCTTCTTCACTAGCGCCAACTAAATCAAATTCGACATTCGAGTAAATTTCTTTTACTTTTTTTGCAGCTTGAAACAATTCCTCAATTCCCTTTGCTTTCATTATACGCCCAATGAATACAAACCTTATTGTCTTATCATCACTTGGATAGTCCTCACATTTATGATGTTCTAGATTTACACCAGAACCAGGAATTAACTTCGTCTTACCTTTTACAATATTGTTATCAGCAAAGAAACTTCTATTAAACTCATTTTGAAAGAAAACACAAGTAGAGTTTTTCAACCCCAAACTATAAAGGCTAAGCGTAATCTTTTGAATTAATCCCCTATTTTCAATAGCTGTACCCAACCCTGTTATATTTGTTAAGTAAGGAACTTTTGTTATTCTACAAGCAATACCACCATATATATTAGGCTTGATTGTGTAAGTTAGTACGACATCAGGTTTAACATTTTTTATTACCTTAATATACTGTATCAAAAGTTTCATATCATTAATGGGGTTAGTTCCTCTTCTGTCTACCTTGGACTCTATATATTTACAACCTAACCTTTTTAATTTAGGAACATATTCATCATAAGGTAAAGAAACATATACATCATTTTCCTCACTAATAAGTTTTTCTAATAGTTCCTTTCTAAAATTAAATAAACCCATACCGAAATTTGTAAATACAAGAACCTTCATTTATAAAACTCTCCTCGCTGGAACACCTACATAAGTACCAGTTTCAGTTATATCCATTACTACTACAGTCCCTGCACCAACCTTGCAATTGCTCGTAATATTTACATTATTACTTACTGTGCTACCAATACCTAGCCATGACTCTTGTCCAACTTTCACCGCACCAGCTAAATGCACACCAGGTGAAATATGAACGAAATCTTCCATCACATTATCATGGTCTATCGTAGCCCCTGTATTAATAATGCATCCTTTTCCAATTTTACTGCAACAGTTAATCACTACTCCCGCCATAATAGCTGTTCCAGGTGCCACTTCAACTTGTTCAGCAATTACAGCATTCGGATGAATTAATGTAGGTAAAGTTGCCCCTTCTGCTTCAAGGTTTTGCTGTATCCTTTTTCGAACTTCATTATTACCAACACCTACAAAGATGTCACAATCATTAATATGTTTCATCGCTTCATTCGAATTTCCTACAACTTCTAATCCCATTGATAGTTTAATTTTTTCGTCATCATCTAAAAAAGCAATACTTTGCCATCTATTCATTTTTAACGCAATATCAGCTACTACTTTTCCATGTCCGCTAGCACCAATTATTAAAAGTTTATTGTTCATATTTCTATTCTTTCCTTTTCGGTTCCCTTAAAAGGCTCAATCGTAGCAGCAGTTTCTGCATTAATACCCTCTCTGACCACAACTTTTTTTATGGTCAGAAAAATTATCTTCCAATCTCCGATAAAACTGACCGTATCAACATATTTCACATCGAGATCAAATTTATCTTCCCAGCTGATAGCATTCCTACCACTTACCTGCGCTAATCCAGATAACCCAGGCCTCACATCATGACGCCGCTTTTGATGCTCATTATAAAGAGGCAGGTACTGGACCAATAATGGTCTAGGACCAATAATAGACATATCACCTTTTATAATATTGAATAACTCAGGAAGCTCATCCAGCGATGTAGAACGTAGGAACTTACCAAACTTCGTTAACCTTACACTATCCGGTAGTAACTCCCCATTCTCACATCTTTCATCTGTCATCGTTCTAAACTTGTACATCATAAAGACCTTTTCATTTAAACCCGGACGTTTCTGTTTAAACAATACCGGACTTCCTAGTTTAGTTTTCACTAAGATTGCCACCACTAAAAGAACAGGACTAAGTGCTACAATGGCAACAAATGATACTATGAGATCCATTGGTCTTTTTATAAACCTCCTATAAAATCTACCTTTTGAATTAATCATTGTTTACACCACAACCTCTTAATAATCTCAACAATTTTAGCCAAATCTGAATTAGTCATCTTTGTATCAGAAGGCAAACAAACACCATTAACAAACAACTTCTCCGATACATCATTACCAACAAAATCATACTTCTCGAAGTACGGTTGCATATGCATCGGCTTCCAAACTGGTCTCGACTCGATATTCTCAACTTCCAACGCTTCAAATATATCAATAGGTCTCACTTCACCTGTTAACGTCATCGCGCTTAACCAATAGTTTGGTTCATCCCAATCATTAACAGGCATAAACGTAACACCTTCTAGCCCTTCAAGCTCTCTTTTATAAAATTCATAAATATATTTCTTTTTTCCAACTCTTTGATTCAACACCTTAAGCTGACCTCTTCCAATTCCTGCAACGACATTACTCATACGGTAATTAAACCCTAACTCACTATGTTGAAAATGTCTCGCTTGATCTCTAGATTGTGTAGCCCAGAACCTTATTTTAGCAACCTTTTCTTCATGATTAGAAATAAGCATCCCTCCGCCAGAAGTCGTTATGATCTTATTCCCGTTGAAAGAGAAGATACCATAATCACCAAATGTTCCAGAGTGCTTTCCTTTATAATACGTTCCTAGACTTTCTGCAGCGTCTTCTATTAAGACAGCATTATATTTATTGCAAAGTTCGACAATCCGATCCATATCAGCAGATAATCCATAAAGGTGCACGACGATAACGGCCTTTACTTCAGGATATTTCTTAAAGGCTTCTTCCAACGCATCAGGGCACATATTCCATGTTTCATAGTTGCTGTCAATAAATACGGGTGCTGCATTTTGATATATAATGGGGTTGGCCGAAGCTGAAAATGTGAGTGTTGAACAGAATACCTTATCTCCTTCACCAACTCCTGCAGCTATCAATGCTAAGTGAATAGCTGCGGTTCCAGATGAAAGTGCTGCAGCTGATTTTATACCTACTTTTTCTGCTAATTCCTCTTCAAATTTATTAACATTCTCCCCTAAAGGAGCAATCCAGTTAGTATCAAAGGCTTCCTCCACGTATTTCCTCTCAAAACCTTCTTCACTCATATGTGGCGAAGATAGGTAGATGCGTTTTCCCATTTTCTAAACTTCCTTTCTAATTGTACAAGCTTTTAGTTCAGTCAATTAGTACTTCTCTTGAACGTAGGTCAATCAAACAAACTACTAATTTACTGAATTGGAACAAGTTGAAGGAGGCTGTAAATTCTACAACCTCCCTCAAAGTTTTATTGCACTAAATGCTTCAACTCACTCACGCGAAAGTTGGCAATATCCAACAGCTCTTTCCGCAAGCAATCGCGATCTTCCTCTTGGAATCGTTCCACCAAATCAAACGTCACATTAATATTCACAGGTGGTGTCTTTCCTCGGTAAATCTTCGGATACACTTGTTCATTGTGAACTTCATCGTCACTTAATAGTTCCTCAAACATCTTCTCACCAGGTCTCATCCCTGTGAAGACGATTGGAATTTCGTCCTCTGTGAAGCCTGATAGCTTAATTAAGTTGCGGGCAAGGTCAACAATCTTCACCGGCTCGCCCATGTCGAGAACGAATACCTCTCCGCCCTCTGCTAGTGCGCCTGCCTGTAAGACGAGTCGAGACGCTTCCGGAATCGTCATGAAATAGCGTACCATTTTCGGGTCGGTAACGGTGACAGGGCCACCTGCTTGGATTTGCTCCTTGAAGAGCGGGATGACACTTCCGCGGCTTCCTAAGACGTTTCCGAAGCGTACCGCGACAAAGCGAGTGTTACTGACCATATCCATATGCTGAATGATCATTTCGGCAATTCGCTTCGTCGCCCCCATGACGCTCGTCGGGTTCACCGCTTTGTCTGTTGAAATCATCACGAACGTGTTCACCTTTGCTTCACTCGCTGCCTCAGCGACATTGCGCGTGCCGATGACGTTGTTCTTCACTGCTTCCTCTGGGTTACGCTCCATTAATGGCACGTGCTTATGAGCAGCCGCATGGAAGATGACGCTTGGCTTTCTCGTTTTCATAATCGAGAAGATCTTCTCACGGTCCTGGATGTCAGCAATTTCGGTTGAGACATTTAGCTGAGGTGCATTTCTCTTCAGCTCCATTTCGATTGAGTAGATACTATTTTCCCCATGACCTAATAAGACGAGCTCACTCGGTGAGAATTTCGCGATTTGTCGGCATACTTCAGAACCGATTGAACCACCGGCTCCTGTCACGAGAATCGTGTTGCCCTTAATATATTTCTCAATTCCATCGATATCTAAATCGACAGGGTCACGACCGAGTAAGTCCTCGACCTCTACATCTCGGAACTGACTGACCGATACTTTACCGGACATAATATCTTCAATGCGCGGAAGGATTTGTGTCCTCGCCTTCGTCTTCGAGCACTCGTTGAAGATGCTGTTAATCTTTTCTCTTGAAAGAGACGGGATTGCAATAATAATTTGTTCGATTCGCTCACGATTGACAACACGCTCGATTTCAGAAATTCCGCCGACGACAGGCAAGTCGAGAATTTCGAGATTTTGCTTTGCTAAATCGTCATCAATAAAGGCAACTGGACGTAGATCTGATTCTTGGCTTTGCTGGAGCTGTCTGGCCACCATCGTTCCGCCTGCTCCTGCACCAATGATAAGTGTTTTCTTCTTATCAATGTTCGGCTTAATATATTGATCTCGAAATAAGCGCCACGAGAAGCGTGATCCACCGATAAGGAGAATATGCATCATCCACGTAATCGCAAGGGTGCGTAGAGAGATCGCCTGAAAGAAGACGAGCTGGACAACCGCTGTTAGAACGATCGTGATCGTAACCGCCTTCGCAATCCCTAGCAGCTCCGAGACACTCGCGTATTGCCACACCTTCTTATATAACTTAAAGTAATAAGCAAAGAGATGGTGCCCAATTAATAACGTAATCGAGCTCACAAACAAAAACGACGTAAAAGGGTTACCAGTAGGAGCTAGAATGAAATTACTTATAAAAATCGCCGTCAATACGATCATTGAATCGACAAACATTAAAAAAGCAACCCGTTTTCGATATGTCATTCCTTTCACCTTTCTTTCCAAGATTAGATTATGTCCTATATGAAGCCAGTATGAATTTCAAAGAACTGTGATCCATGATAAAACCTTAAGCCAGTGTTCTTTCCATCGTAAAGAGAACTCACTTAAGGCTTTATTCGTATTAAGAAGAACGCGACAGCGTCTTTCTTATGTATGTTGTACGAAGCCGTTGTAACGAGCGAAGCCAACTCACTTCTATGGAATGCTCCCGCTCACTTCCTCGGTTCTTTCTCTAATTTTATACGTTCTTATCCTTTTTAAAAGTAATGGGCATCTAACCCACCCTCACACCATACCAATGACAACGTTTGTGTCTAAGGCTTCTGCCCACAGCATGATCGAGTATCCCCATCGATATCGGCAAGGAGACATTGCCAAAGTATCATTATGCTTATCGCACGTTAGAATATGCCTAGCCATTTCTTACGTGTACGGATTCTCTCTGGTGGCTCCGCATAAACAAACTGACCTTCAATTAGTAGCTCAGCGTTCTCTTTCAATTGCATGACATAATCATAGCCAAATAGCTTCTCAACTTCATTAAGCGCTTCTGTCATTCTGAACGTTCGCTCTGATAGATTATGAGCATCAGAGGCAATGAAATGAGTGAGATTGAACTCTATTAGCTGTTCCGAGAATTTCTTAATATTTTTACCAAAATGACCGGTCACGCTTGATGTTGTCACTTGTGTTAAAGCCCCATCCTTAACAAACTCATAGAGCACATCAGGCTTCTCGATAAATACTTTGTTACGCTCTGGGTGTGCAATAATCGGAATATAGTCTTGCATACGTAATTCATAGAATAATTGTTTCGTATAACGTGGTACTTGACTCGACGGAAATTCAACAAGGAGATACTGCTGATGACCACCATAGGTTAATAGATCACCTGTCTCAAATTGACTAGTCATCTCTCCATGGATACGGATTTCTTGCGCTGGCAGGATGTCGACTGGAATCTCATGTTCCTTCAGAGCATGATTTAACTGTTCAACTGCTTCGATCACCGAATGCCCATCATTTGAGAAGGAAGGGTGATGATGATGTGGTGTTGCTACAATGGCTGTAATTCCTTCTTGATGTGCTTGCTTCGCTAACTCGATGCTTTCAGCGAGATTCTTTGCGCCGTCATCAACACCAGGCAGTATATGACAGTGAATATCAATCATCTTAACACCTTCTTTCTCTCACTCTCTTAAATTTCTCTTAAAAACAAACTTAATCGTAACATAGAAAATGTAGCAGACCAATCATTGATTAGCATAATAGTAATATTGTCCTTCGTTCACTTCCTTGTTGTTCAGGACAACACCTAAAAGACGTGCCTTCGCCTTCGTTAACAAATCTTTCGTTCTGGTTAATTGTTCCTTGTCTGTCTTTCCGCTCGATGTAACAATAATCGTTCCGTTTACTTTGCTTGCAATAATTTGTGGATCGGCAACCGCCATTACAGGTGGTGTATCCAACAGCACGACATCAAACATTTCTGTTGCTTGGCGTAGCGTAATTTCCATCATTTTCGAATTTAACAATTCGGATGGATTCGGTGGAATCGGCCCTGACGTAAGAATCGTTAAATTCTCAATCTTCGTCTGCTGACAGGCTTCCTCTAGCTCATCCTGCTTCGTCAACACATTCGTCAAACCACGACTATTAATCGTCTTAAACGTATAGTGCATCGTCGGCTTACGTAAGTCAGCATCGACTAGCAATACTCTGCTACCATTTTGCGCCATCACAATAGCAAGATTCGCAGCGGTTGTCGACTTCCCTTCTCCAGGACCTGATGACGTGACTGCAAGCGTTCTCAGTTCTTCATCAACCGCTGAAAATTCAATGTTCGTTCGAATCGTTCGGTATTGCTCAGCAATCGGTGAGCGTTTATCTGTTTCAGCTATTAAATTCCGTTCATTGTTCACTTTACTCGGTCTATTCGTTCGTGCCACTTGATCGTTCTCCTTTATCGACTAATTGATCTTACCTTTTTTCGACATGACGTTATCCATATTTGAAACAATTCCGAGAATCGGAAGCTCGGTCAAGTCTTCGACGTCTTTTTCCGTTTTGACTGTCGTATCTAAATATTCAAGTAAGAAGCTACACCAACCGCTGCCATTAAGCCTACGACAAAGGCAATCGCCATATTTAACGTTGGATTCGGCGCAACAGGTGATGGTGAATCACCGACTTCAGCATATGAGAGGATATGAACGTTATCGATATTCATAATTTCGACAATTTCGCGCTGAAACACTTCCGCTACCGTATTCGCAATAAGTGCGGCCTGTGCTGGTTGTTCATGGTCGACTGAGATTCGCACGACTTGTGAATTGTTCTGCGGACTCACACTAATCATACCTCTTAATTGACTAACTGATTCTGTTAGGCTAGCTTCCTCTATTACTTTGTCTAAAATAATCGGTTCACGAATAATTTCCGTATATGTGTTAATGATTTCAATATTTGTCCGAATTTCATTTTGACTTATTTGTTGATCACCATTCGTTTGGTTTACAAGAATTTGGGTCGAGCTTTGAAATATGGGGGTAAGAAGTAAATAACTTGCTAAAGCGCTAACGACGACCGCTACGATCGGAATTAAGATGATCAGGCGCAAATGCTTTTTGATCGTTAGCATAATATCCTTTAAACTAATTGTTTCTTCCATTTCGAATTTGAAACCTCCTACGATTAGTCACAATTGCTATGAGGATTATATCATAGATTGTCAATTTCTGTTCATGAAAATTTTGTTGAATCTCATTATTACTATAATTTATAATGAATGAGTAATCTACCTACTTTTTTTGGAAATGAGTCTAATACACGAGAGAAGGGCGTTTAAGCGTATGACAAAAAAGAAAATATTGATTTCTATCGGGATCATATTCGGAGTAATATTTTTAGCAGTTGTGGCTTATGGCTTCTATTTGTACAAATCAGTAAGTGACACAGCGAGTGAAATTCATCAGCCAATTGATCGAACGACAGAACGAAGAGAGAATGCTGTCGATATTGAGAATCAGGAGCCTTTGTCGTTTTTGATTACTGGTGTCGATTCACGCGGTGAGACACATAGCGGTCGTTCTGATACGATTATCGTCATGACTGTCAATCCGAATCAGCAATCGATCAAAATGGTCAGTATCCCTCGTGATACACGTACCGAAATCATCGGACGTGGCACGATCGAGAAGATTAACCACGCCTACGCATACGGCGGTGTTGAAATGTCGATGGACACAGTCGAGAACTTCCTTGATATTCCAGTTGATCATTATGTGAGCATTAATATGGAAGGATTCAAAGGATTAGTTGATGCGGTTGGTGGGGTAACGGTTGACAATGATTTCTCTTTCACACAAAGTGGGCATACTTTTAATGAAGGCGAAATTTATCTTGATGGCGAACAAGCATTGGCATTCTCACGGATGAGATATGAAGATCCTCGCGGCGATTTCGGCCGAAATGATCGCCAGCGTCAAATTGTCGAGGCGATGGTTCAGGAAGCCGCTCATATTGGTTCTATTACGCGAGTGGGCGAAATTCTGAATGTTGTCGGCGGTTCAGTGCGCACCGATTTATCGTTGGATGAAATGTGGAAGATTCAATCGAATTATCGCGATGCAAGGCACACAGTCGAGCAAATGCAAATTTCAGGTAGTGGGACAACCATTGATGGCATTTATTATTTCGAAGTGCCTGATGAAGAAGTCGCACGTGTTAGAGATGAGCTACGCGAGCATTTAGAGTTGGGTTAAAAGATTATGAAGAGAGCACTAGCTTATTACGAAGCTGGTGTTCTTTTTTCGTCATGATTGTCGAAAGCTGTCTGCTGTTGCATAGCGCTTACATCATAGTCGCTTATTGATGAACGCTCATACATTCGAATAGTATTTGTTCGATTTAGACCTAGTTTCTTCCTATAATACAGTTTCTTTTGATTAAGGGAGCTTGTATGTGGGGAGTGCTGTGAAGCTGTTAATGAGAGGGAGGAACAGCGTAGTATAGGGGCGGGTGGCAGAGCTGTGAATCAGCGGTTCGGTGAGGGGGAAGTGGCGAGGCCGATGCGAGCGACATAGCGGTTCCTCGTTCCTCTATTTCCTCAAATGCTTCTTTCCTGAGGCGAAGCGGTATCCTCATTCCTTTATTTCATCATTTTTGTGGTTATTTGCTAGAGAATTGGCTCATTAACGGAATGAGGATTCCCTTCCTTCTATTTTCTAACTGTTTTGCTACTAATAGCGGAATGTCGATTACCTTTGGACGACTGTGCTGTAATTGTGCTGAGGGCTGCTCGTGTTCTAGGGATACGGAGGTATTTGTAAGATTGATTCCTAATCACTCTGAATCTATTGAAATAGGCATTGAAAAGAGATTCTTTTCAATGCCTTAGAGCGTATCTTAGTGGAGGCGCTTCGCTCCAAGATAACGCTGACTCCAATAGCTATTGTTTAAATTCGCAATCGTGACACCTGTCGAGGATCCACTATGTACGAACTGATTGTTCCCGATATAGATTCCGTTATGAGATGGTCCACCTGTTGTATCAAAGAAAACGATATCGCCAACGGCTGGTTGTGAAACAGACTTGCCGGCATTCCATTGCAAAGCGACCGTTCGTGGAATCGATACACCTTGCTTATTGAATACATATTGAACGAAGCCACTGCAATCAAAACCATTCGTTGTTGTTCCACCCCAAAGGTACGGAACTCCAATTAAAGTCGCTGCATCAGCAACAACATTCGTTACAAATGCGGAGGAATTCGATGATGAGTTGTTTCCTCCATTAGACGCATTCGAATTATTATTGTTCTTATTCGTTGAGACTTCCTTTAGCTTTGATAACGTTTGCGGGCCGGCAATTCCGTCCACCTTCAAATTGTGCAGACGCTGGAAGTTACGGACTGACGTTGCTGTAATTTCGCCGTAGTAGCCAGTTGGATCTTGATTGAAGACACCGACTGAGCGAAGTTGTGATTGTAGCTCTGTGACAGCTTGTCCTGTACTTCCGACACGGTACACCTTGGATGTATCAAGCTTCGACGTTTGTTGAGGAAGTGTCGGCTTGTATTCAGGCTCCTTCACTTCTGTCTTGTTCTCATTCAATAGCTTCCCTATCGTTTGTGGACCAACGATCCCATCAACCTTAATGTTCATATCACGCTGAAAATCCCTCACCGCGGCTTCTGTCACACGACCGAAATAGCCTGTTACATCTGTGCGGAAATAGCCTTGTTCCTTTAGGATCTTCTGTAGCTCTTCAACATGCTTCCCGCTTTGCCCTTGGCGAATGAGCGATGAATAATTGGCAAGCGATGACGAAACTGACTGCGTCGGACTTGATGATTGTGTATTTGTGTTCGATGACGTCGGAGGTGCTACTTCACCGTCCATTAGCTCTAGAAGCTTGTTTAACGTTTGCGGACCAGCAATCCCGTCCACTTGAAGGTTATGCTCCTTTTGAAATTTGCGCACCGCATCATGTGTAATTGTGCCATAGTAACCGGTAGACTGGTCATAGTTGAAGAAACCCTTCTTCTTCAATGCATCTTGTAAATCCTTGACGTCCGGATCGGTCATACCTTTACGTAGCGTCTGATCACCTAAAGCAGCATCTGCAACCTGTGGCGTGGTGATCAATAGTCCAGTCGCAAATGCGGAAGAAATGACAACTCGTTTCAATGTCTTATTCATTCTAGTATTTTCCTCCTTGTACACTACTAGTATATAAGTCTAATAATTTCATTTTATATTCAACTTTCAATTCTTTCCATCATTATTTTTATTGTTGAAAACGATTACAATAACACATATATAATAGAAGAAACTCGGCTTTTCTGTTATTTAATCATGTTTTTTTATCTAAAAATGAGTCTAAAGTTGCATTTCTTAAAGACTACTATCTTTAATGAGAGGCTGAGTTTATGCCGTTCTTTATATAGGTCTAATAACCTTATACTAGTTTAATATGTTCGTTATTAAGTCCTTTGACTGATTCGATATATTGAACTTTGCAATGAGAGGCTCGTTGTAGGGTGTTGTAGGTTTTTTTGACTATTTGGGTAGTTTGTACATGGTAGCATGAGTTGATTTGGGGCGTTTTGAGTGGGGGAGAACAAAGGGTAGGCGACATTAGCGGTAGGTGGCATTCCTTTTTTGAGCAGGATTACTCTCTGATGGACATGCAGTGGACACGCTGCATGTCCATCAGAGGATGAGCGGTTCCTCTTTCCTCTATTTCCTCTAAATCCAGTTAATTCGAGGCAATTTGGTATCGTCATTCCTCTATTTCGCTTTTTGTGTGATAGAACGGACATGGAGGAGCACATTAGCGGAATGAGGAGTACCTCTCCCCCTCCTTTCACGGTATTTTCCCCAGATAGAGGTAGGAGGAGTACTTTTTGCGATTTAACAGTTGTAGGATAGTAGAAGTTGAGATAATATGTACTTATTAAGCACCCCGTTGCTTTTCCCTTTTCTTTCATCATTCTCTCCCCGTATTACTCCCACTCTAATAAAGGATGTGTTTCCAATGTCCACATTTGACCAAGAATTTAATGGATGGCTACAAAACCAAATAGCAGAGGAGCCTAACCATAGAAGGCGAGAATTTCTTGAAAACGGACTAGGCCATGGCACACTTGTGTTCCTTCGCGACATTTGGTTCCCCACTTTTGGCAACTTTAATCATTTATACCCTGAATGGGAGGTTCGAGATTTCAACGATGGCTACCGGTACCTCGATCTTGCATACAGACCTGGTCCTCACGTAAAAGGGTGTATTGAAATTCAAGGGTATGGTCCCCACGCTCGCGACCTTGATGTTAGACGTTTTAAAGATTTATGCTGGAGGCATTCTTTATTGGCCCTAGACGGCTGGATACTCTTACCTATTGCTTATCTTTCTATCAAAGAAGAGCCAAGTCGTTGTCAACAACTCACTCTTGCTTTCGTTGGTAAGTTTATCTCAGGTGACGCCCCTACAGAACTATCTTGGCTAGAAGCTGAAATTGTTCGTTACACTCGTCGTACTCTTCATCCTGTTACCCCTCTTGAAATCGCTCAACACCTTCACATTAGTGTACGACATACTCGGAAACTTCTAGTTAAATTAAAAGAAAAGCAAATCCTAATGGTTACTAGCGGAAAGAAACGCGCGCGAACTTATACACTTCGATCAAGAATCTGATTCTTATTGTTGAAGGCATTAACGTGTGCTACATACGGTTCCTCATTCCTTTATTTTCTCTAAATATCTTTTTTCACGTCGTTATGGTTCCCTCATTCCTCTATTTCGGCTCTTCTCACTCATTTCGAACTCTTTTTACTTGATTAGCGGAATGAGGACTTCCTTTACTTCTCAGGGGATGGAGGATTTGCCATTTAGCGGCAGGAGGATTACATTTGCTTCTCTCTAGTGCTCCATTCAATACAGAGGCTGAGGTGGACAGAGCGCGTAGGAGACGATTCCCCACCAAACTTCTCTCACAAAAAGCCCAGCACGAATACGCCACCGAAAGCCGCTTTCCGCTTTCGATGGCGTTAACTCTATTATTTTTCCAATCATGACACTCTGTCAGACTTTGTTCCCCACTATTCATTGGTTGACTCGGATGCAAGCTGTTTGATGATGTCTTTTGACAACCCCGATACACGCACAATCATACCAACATCCCTTTCTCAATCCCTTTCTCAATCCCTTTCTCAATCCCTTTCTTAATACCTTCCTCAACACCTTCCTTTCTCCATACCTTTCTCCATACCTCTCCGCTCATACGACACCATCACTCCCATGATCTTGTCTCCTTCCTTTCCTTTCATTTGTTTCACCTCGTCTGACTGGATGACCATTTATTTTTGCGCAGTTCCTCGTTCCTCTATTCACACCCCTCAGGCCATTTTGCCACCCTTGGCGGTTCCTCATTCCTCTATTTCCCCTGTTTCACAACTCACAACGCTCTTTTGCATCAAATAGCGGAACATCGATTACACGATTCAACTTTCAACCTTGAATTCTCATCATTAAAGGAATAAGGATGACCTATCGAAAGCGAAAGCGGCGATTCCTTATCCCTCTACTCACTTCACCTTACCGACCTTTTCACGATTCCTTCCCTATTTCTAACAGATCGACGCGGTATTTCTCTCCGACCGTGACGTCAGTGTAGAGCTCCTCCGTGAGAAAGCGGACATCGTCAAAACGGACAGCTTCGTACACTTGCGGGTAGAACAGCAGGATAAATTCTTCAAAAAAGGTCGTTAGCACTTCTTTAAACAATCGGTCATGGTCAATCATTCTCTTTCCCTCGTCAAAAACGTATGTTCGTATTTATTTTCCCACAATTAATACATGCACGAAAGGCGAACATGTTATAAAGATCGTCGATGTTAGTTAGTAGAGAGTAGGACCTTTCACCGATATGTTCACCATTTCGAGTCTTATACTAGACTTTTTTTGTCAGAAGATTATGATAGTAAGATAGACATTTCATTCATTGGAGGTACGAGAACATGAAAACCTATACATTGAAAAATGGAACAGCATCTGCTGAGGTGATTCCTGAACGTGGTGGGATCGTGACGCGCTTGCAGCTTGAAGGGCATGATTTGCTCTATTTGAATGAGGATACATTATACGATCTAGAGGCTAACGTTCGTGGCGGGATTCCAATTCTTTTTCCGATTAGCGGACAGCTTGAGAATAAGCAATATGAGTGGGAAGGTAAGACATATACGTTAAACAATCATGCTTTGCGCGTAATTTGCCGTGGGAAGTTGTGACCCAGGATGAGGATCAGCTCACGATTCGCTTGACGAGCACAGACGAAACGAAGGCTGGATTCCCATTTGATTTCGAGCTAGAGTTTACGTATCACTTGAAGGAGGGCAGCCTTGTCATTGAGCAAACGTACACGAACTTGTCTGAGGAACCGATGCCAATGTACCCTGGTTTCCATCCATATTTCCGTACAGAGGAGAAGGCCGTTGTCGTCGAAAGTGATGCGACGATTATGCTTGATTATAACGATCATGACTTGAAGCCGTTCGATGGGATCGTTGATTTAAATGAGAAGAAAGAGGCGATCGCACTCATTGATGCGGAGAAACCTCATGTCGCCTTTACATTGCCTGAGTTAGAGACGAAGGTGCGTATTAGCTATGGTGAGGATTTTCCATACGTCGTGCTATGGACTGAGGAAGGAAAGGAATTTGTTTGCGTTGAACCGTGGATGGCGAAGAATGGCGAATTTCATCGTAAGGATGAGCTCGTTTATGTGAAGAAGAGCAAGCCGTTGAAGACATTTTGCCGAATTGAGCTTGCAAATTAAGTGAAAGGCACTCTAAGGGACACTGAAAAGTTTGGTTTTTAACTTTTTTGGTGCCCTCCTCTCTCCATGGGGAGCCTTTCTTGTGAAAAGAATCGAAGAAAAGAGCGGAGCCATTCAATGAACGTTTGCTTCGCTCGTACACATTTTTTCTAAAAGTAACGGCTCCAGACCCCTACCGCAGTTTATTGAATCATATGCTCCATCTCAGCAAAGCCAAATGAAATAAGTACATCTATTTCCTCTTGTGTGAATCGAGCCTCTAGCTTTTCTTGAATGCGCTGCTTAGACTTATCGTCGATTCCTTCCTCGATGATTTCATAAATCTCCATCAGCTCCGTTAATGTTAAACGAGCGACTAATGCTTCGACCGTCTCTCCTTGAGCCGTTGCGACAACTGCTTGTTCTTCACGCGGTACTGCGCTCGCCGTTACAGCCTCCTCATGCCACGTGCTCTCCGTTATTTCCTTATTCAACAGCTGTCTCTCGCCTTTTTTCGAGTGATGCTGGACGGTGTACGAGGTACTCGTATCATCGTACGATTGATAACCTAAGTAGCCAGCACCTATAAATAGCAGGAGTACAAACACAGCGCCCGCTCTGATCGCTTTCCACATCAATCTCAGCTCCTTTCTCTGTTCTAGCATCAGTGTAGTCAAGCCGCGCCGAATTCATACGCACAGGTGCGGCGCAAGTGCGTATGAGACCAGCGAAATTTGTCGCTTTTGCTCATGCGAGCGCTTTCACTGATTTTTAGAGCGCTTTCAAGCGATTTTTGTGCACTCTCTCAGCCATTTTGCATACTCCTAGCAAAAGTGTGAGCGCTTTCAAATAAACACGCTTCTCTCATAAATAAAACCTGTACCATAGGCAGGAGGCGCACTCTTTCGTGACGAATAGTACTAAGTATGAAAGGAGTGATTCTATGATTGTAAAACCTTTGCGTGTGCCTTCGATCCTTTTTCAGCTGGATGGGTTAAGGCGACGCTTACCGCCTAATCATGAGCGGCAGACGATGATTCGTGAGCAGTGGCGGCGACGGGTGGCGGGTTATAAGGGCGAGAGGTCGCTACAGTATGAGCTGAGCTTCTTAGATCCGAAGCGGTATGACCTTTTTCATGACGTGAGGCTTGCGGTCGGGGACTCTTTCGTCCAGTTTGATCTGCTTATTGTGTGCTCGCGCTTCATTGTTGTCGTTGAGGTGAAGAATATCGCCGGACAGCTCTATTTTGATCCTGACTTCCACCAGCTCATTCGCACCTTCGAAGGCGAAATTGAGACGTTCCCCGATCCAATTGTGCAAAATGAAAGACAAGTCTCACAACTACAACGGTGGCTCTCCTCCTGTCGACTTCCGACCATTCCGATCCTCTCACTCGTGGTCATAAGCTCTCCTCATTCTCAAATCCAAACGAAAAAAGGTCACGAATCGCTCTCTGACTATGTGATTCATAAGTCGTTCCTCCCAAAATGGTTCAACGTTACGAACGAATCTATCAGCAACCTTCATATACAGATGGACACCTTCGACAATTTACTTCTCTTCTGTTACAAAAGCACGATCCTGCTGTTCGCTCTCTTCTTTCCGATTGGG
Organism: Halalkalibacter hemicellulosilyticusJCM 9152; assembly: GCF_000513115.1. Classification (GTDB taxonomy): domain Bacteria; phylum Bacillota; class Bacilli; order Bacillales; family Bacillaceae_D; genus Halalkalibacter; species Halalkalibacter hemicellulosilyticus. Next base: position 73,054 of record NZ_BAUU01000018.1, on the reverse strand, counting down.
ATATCGCTCCTGCTACCTTACGACACGGTACTCATTGTCCATCATGTGATCACCTTCCTCTCTTACGCTCTCGTGGTAAATGGCTTTGTGCTTCCTGTGGAGAGTTTTCGCAATCTGCTCATTTTCATACTCTCCGTGATTATGTTTACCTCGTTGGCAATCGACTGACAAATAAGGAGGCGCAGCGTTTTTTACAAATAACGAGTAAGCACCTCGCTCGCTCATGGTTAAAAGGATTGCTGTTTCCGATGGGAAGAAGCGACGCCAATCGTACGTAATCTCACTTGATTCTTTACCTACTTTTATAAATATGTAACCGCATAATATCCTCTTTTTCGCTAGAATTCTCCGTTTTGTAAAATATTTCTTGTGATTTGTTTGGTAATAAAATGTATAATTAGAGACAAGAGGGAGTGTGGGAGCATGGATTACATACAACATATTCGTTCGATCGTCGGTTCTCAGCCGTTAATTTTAACAGCCGCTTCGATAATTGTGATCGATGATGACGAGCGCGTATTGCTACAGCATCGAACCGATACGAATACGTGGGGCTTGCCTGGGGGATTTATGGAATTAGGTGAATCGGTTGAAGAGGCAGCTAGGCGTGAACTAAAGGAAGAAACCGGTCTTACGCTGCATGAGATGGAGCTCTTTGCTGTCTTTTCTGGAGAGGAATTTTATTTTCAATATCCGAATGGGGATGAAGTGTATAACGTGATTGTTTCGTTTGTGGCAAAAGAGGTGAGTGGCACTATTTTAATTGATCACGAAAGCCATGATGTACGTTATTTTTCATTTGATGCGCTTCCTGAACAAATGATCCCAACAACACGTAAAATGATTGAGCGTTATCAAAGAGAGCAGGGTGATCGTGATGAAGAAGCTAAATAAATGGTGGATCATCGCTGTTAGCTGGTGTCTCGCCATCGCCATTGCCACCCGTCGTCCAGGGTTAACTGGTGAATCGACGGAATCGTTTTTTGATTTTATCGTCTTTATTGATCCTGAAATTATGAATTATTTCTTCCGCAAAGGTGTTCATTTAGCCTCATTTGGCTTGTTAGCTATCTTCTTCTTCATGGCATTAGATCGTATCCGTCGAAGAAAAGTACGTTATTATGTCGCATGGATTCTAGCGAGTATCTATGGTGCCATTGATGAGTTTCACCAAAGCTTTCTGCCGGATCGAACGGCAAGTGTACTCGATGTCTTTATTAATTCGCTCGGTGCGTGTCTTGCTCTAATGATTGTACATATATGCTATATTAGCGAACTCGAAAAGCGACGCCGCATGCTACGCAGTCGGCAGTTGGAGATGTAAATTGGTATGTTCATTCGACATTAAATAGTATGACATTGGAAAGATGCTTATTCTCGATGAATAAGTATCTTTTTCATCGAAAAAGCGTATTTACTTGACTAAGAAAAAAGCGTTAGTGTCTTTTCTTAATTGCGTTGTGCAGAGCCGTTACAGCTGTTTTCAGTTGTTCTGAAAGTGGAAAGTGTAACGAGCGAAGCCAGCCATGATCTCGCCCTAACTTCTTCGGTTCTTCTCAAATGTCTTCCTCGAATTTTATTCTTTCTTATCGTTTAAAAAACCTAGAGAAGAGTTATCCCTCTGCTCTAGGAAGTTGCTTTATTCCATATACTGAATCACATGCTCGCTCATTTCGTCATGTGTACTGCCATTAATCGGTGAGGCCCCGACTTCGCTTAGCTCTCGAACGCGATATGAGCCTTCTTCTCTCATCACGACCGTTGGTTCAATGTGAGGTGAATGAACCTTAAGGGAAACAAGCTCGTCATCAAGCGTTACCTTTGTCACATCGATGGTTGCAATCCCACCAATGTCAGTATAGTCAAAGTTCTGTCCTGACAGGAAGTTCCCTAATGAATAGAACACCGTCGTTTCATGACCATCCTCTTGCTCGATTACATCAATCGGCTGCAAAACGTGCGGATGGTGGCCAAAAATAATGTCCACACCTGCTTCGGCAAGGAGGTTCGCTTGATGAAGCTGATCTTCATTTGGTTCAAGAATATATTCAGCTCCCCAATGCATATGAACAATCAAAATATCGACTTGATCACGCAATGCTGCGACATCTTCCTCCATTTGCTCATCGTCAATTAAAGCGACCACATATTCATGGCCTTCAGGTACAGGAATACCGTTCGTTCCGTACGTATAAGCAAGAATACCAAGACTAATCCCATCAACGTCGACAATTCGATCGGTATCGCGGTCATCCTGATCACGATAAGCACCGACATAGCCAAGGCCAATTTCGTCATAATAATCAATCGAATTGTACACTAGGTCAAGCCCCCGATCTAACGTATGATTGTTGGCAACAGACACCAAGTCAACACCAGCTAGCTGTAAGTCACGAGCAATTTCTTGTGGACTGTTGAACATCGGGTAGGTTGATAACCCTAGCTCTTCTCCTCCAGGTAACGATTCTTGATTAGCCATCATAAAGTCAGGTGCCTCCATCAAATGCTTAACAGGTTCAAGCATTGGCATGAAGTCATAGCCATCCTCTACCTCCGCTGTTTCATAGAGACGTTCATGTAAGAGAACATCACCGACAGCCCCGATCGAAATCGTCGTTTCCTTCTCAACCGGTAGCGGTGGTTCTTCCTCTTGTTCTCGTTCGACCTCCGTTTCTTCAGGTGGTGTTACGGGCTCTTCTTCGACTGGCGGCTCTGTTGTTTGCTGACAGCCGACTAGCACGAGTAGCATGAGCACCACGATCATTTGAATCTTATTCATCTTATTCACTCCAATTATGTATCCATTTTGAATCGTGTCTTATTGTATCATGTTTCATCGAACTCTCGCGAAAAAAAGTATGTTTTTGCCATTTTCTAGTTAGCACCTTCTCCCAATTATTCAGTTTGGCCTAACCGAAACGGGAGATTTTGAAGAAGCGAACTAACCGAAAAGGGCCATTAGTGTAGATGCGATGGTCACCTTATTTTCGTATGGTAAACATACCGGGAATATGGATGAAGCGCGCTTCTAAAAGGATTAGAAGTATGATTGAAAATAGAACATTTGCTGAAGTCGCGAAACAATACGAGCCTCTCATTAGAGGACAAATCAAAAAGCTGAACATTTACCGTAATCGTGAGGAATTCTATCAAGTTGGGTTAATTGGACTGTGGAGAGCGTATGAGCAATACGATCAGGAAAAAGGGAGCTTTTCGACGATTGCGCTGTTCAAGGTGCGCGGTTGTTTGCTTGACTTTCTACGTAAGGAAGCTCGCTATAGCGAGCAGCATATTTACGGAATGGATATCGTATTTGATATATAGAAGATGAAAGCTGCCTGATCGCCGAATGGCTTGACCACAACCTTGATGATTTTCGCAAATTATTAACAGAACGCGAAGCACAATGGCTGTTTGACACGGTTATTCATGACAAGAAGCCTGCACAAATTGCGTACGAGCAACAGGTTTCAACTAATACTGTAGCCACTTGGCGTAAAAAGGCGAAATCGAAGCTTAAAGAAGCGCTGAAAAAGGAAAGGCCACTGAAAAAGTAAAAATCAACATTTTCAGTACCTTTGATTTGACTAGCAATGGCTTCACTCGTTGCTCGCCTGATACGAGAAACCCACTCGTATCAATCTTTTCAAAATAGGCAACGGTTACGCACATTGCTTAAAGGGCACCGAAAAAGTTAAAAACCAAACGTTTTCAGTCCCTTGGAAAAAGGGTGAGCTTCGAATTCATTGAAAAGAGGAAATATCAAGGCCACTGAAAAGTTAGTACCGCGCTCATGAAATTTCAACTGCATGAATGCACAGCTTATGCACAATCGGTGAACAAGTTGTACTTGATAATGAGTAAAGTTATTGTTATCCACAGTGTTATGCACATTATCCACCGATTTCTATGAAAAATCCACAAAAACTAACGTTTATATCAAACAAACTTAATCATGGCGCGTTCTGTTTATGTGGATAACTTTTTAAGGTTTTGTTGATAACTTCTTTACCGTTTTGTCTAATGAGACCGACATTTCCTCCAATGTATGCCCCATTTCTGTTAGCTGGGTCGCCGTTGAAAGCTGCTCTTCTGTCGTTGCAGCGATTTCCTCCGTACCTGACTGCGCTTCATCAACAAGCTCCACTGTACCGAGCATAAGCTCATTCACTCGTTCCCCTCGAGAAACAAGCTCTGCCATCATCTTCTTCATTGCAGCCGTTTGCTCTTTAATATCATCTGTTGCATCATCAATCGATGTCATGACTTGTGTCGTTCCTTGCATTTTCTCAACAATGCCATTCATACTAGCTTCATTTTCATGAATATCACGAACCATATGCTCTACTTCTTGCTGGATAGCTGTAATATGAAGCTGAATTTGTTCAATCGATGCTTGTGATTGCGTCGCCAAATTACGGACCTCATCCGCAACGACCGCAAAGCCCTTCCCATGCTCCCCTGCACGAGCTGCTTCAATCGAAGCATTTAACGCTAGTAAGTTCGTTTGCTCCGAAATCGACGTAATCAGCTCGATGATCTCATTAATTTCACGTGACTTTTCACTTAATCGTTTCACACCCGTTGCCGTCTCTGTGAACTTCGTCTGTGTCACAGTCGTCGTTTCCATCGAGGACTGTACCGCCTCCTGTCCTTCTTTAATAAGGGATAGTACATCGGTTGCTGAATCATCGACTTGATCGACACGGCTTGAAAAGCTCTTCATTTCCTGAGCCGTCGCTTCTGTTTCCTCAACGACCACTTGAATATCCTTAGTCATCGTTTCCGCAGACTGTGAGAATTGCTCTGTCGTTGATGCAATTTGTTCGGACGACTGCTGTGTCTCTAATAGTGCTTGTTTCATCCCGTTCGATTGCTTCGAAAGCTGATCACTTGATGAGCTTAACTCCTCGATTAGAGATTCCATTTGCTCAGCGGTCTCATTGAATACGATCCCGAGCTGCTGGAATTCATCACGTGTGCGGATGTTCACACGTCGATCATATTCATTCCTTTTAAACGCCTGTGCGATCTCTGTTAATTTTGCAAGAGGCTTGTTAACTAGAAAATGAATAATAAGAATAGAGCCAATTGCTCCGACTAACACAGTAAAGAGTGACGTCGCAACCGTCACCATTGTCGGATTCTCAATATAGGCATGCGCAAAACCTGTCACTGTTGCACTAATGCTCGTAATGACAAAAATAAGTAGTACGAGCAGTATCGTTACCTTCCACTGTAAATTCATTTTGAGCTTTTTATTACTAGCATTCAAACGAATCCCTCCCCATTCTAACGTGTATCCACAATATGTCATTTTCATCTATTTAAAAAGCTTATACCTATATTCAATTAAAATATTCTAATTTCAGTATAATTAGGCATAAGCTTACATAATGTGACTTTATCACTAGTATACAAGATGTGTTAATCGTTGCATAGCAGATTTTTCATACAATCAAATTGCTGTAAATTCGGCTTTTTACAATAAATTAAACTAAAATAGGGTGCGTCAAAAGGCTTATGAACCTTTCGACACACCCTACTAGCTTAACAGACGATCATTCTCATCTTTCGTTTCGCTTTGCTAGTCCTTGAAACAAATAATCGACTTGCATTTTTACAATTTCTTGACGAGTTTCCTTTTTCGTCTCAGGATAGAAATAAATCATTTTCAAGCTATGAATAAGCGTACTTGCGACTACCTCTGGATGGACAGCTCCCACTTCTTCTGACTGCTGGCCTTTACGAATGACCTTCGCAATCTTGCCGATAAATATGTCCTGTTTTTGCAGAAGCCATTCATGTAATTCATCAGGCATTTTACCGAAATCATTTAACATGAAATCGCGAAATTTGACTTCCTGTTGAAAGAAGTTCAAGTTGCATAGGAACAGGCGCTCAACTTTTTCTCGGACGGTTCCTGGCTGCTCAATCGCATCAAGTAGCTGTTCAAGAAAATAACCAAACCCTTTCTGCACAACTTCAAAAAGAAGTGCCTCCTTGCTTGAGAAATATTCATAGGTCGTTCCTTTTCCCACACCTGCCACATTGGCCACTTCCTGCATCGTCGCTCGCTCATAGCCATCTCGTAAGAAGACATGAAAGGCTGCCTTCAATATTTGCTCCCGTTTTGTTTCTTTATTCTTCAATTGGATCAACCTCCTGCTTTCGCTTACGTCTAAAAGAGAATGATCCGATTCGTTTTGACAAATTATCAAAGAAAATATACATGACTGGAATTAAGATCAGCGTGAAAATCGTTGATGCCATTAAACCGAAAATGATGACAACAGCCATTGGTGTTTGTGCTTCAGCACCTTGACCGAGTCCAAGTGCAAGTGGCACCATCGCTAGAGCGGTCGTTAACGTCGTCATGAAGATTGGACGTAAACGCGACCTACCGGATTCAATAATGGCTTCGTGACGGTCGAATCCTTTTTCCCTTAGAATATTAATGTAACTCACAAGGACAATCGCGTTGTTGACGACAATTCCGGCGAGCATAATGACCCCGACAAAAGCTGGGACACTTAGCGGCTCATTCGTAATGAATAACCCTCCGAGAACGCCGACTAGCATCGTTGGTAATGAGAACATAATGATAAACGGAAATAGGAATGATTCAAATTGGATCGCCATCACCATATAGACAAGGAAGATCGAGAGTAAAAATGCTAAGATGAGCTGCTCAAATGCATCGATCATCTCTTGTGACTGTCCTCCAATCGACATCGTGTAGCCATCTGGCTTGTTCATTCGTTCTAATTGTCGTTCGATTTGCGTTGTTGCCGTTCCAAGATCAACACCGACGAGATCACTCGTCACTCTCACCTCTCGCTGCTGATTACTGCGATTGATTTCGGTTGGCCCTTGAATTTGGCGTAATTCAGCAATGCTTGATAATGGAATTTCCGCACCTTGCTGATTATGAATCATCAACGTTTCGACATCTTGAATCGTTTGGCGAAATTCCTCTGGTAAAATGACACGCACATCAAATTCATTCCCCGCTTCACGATAACGAGTCGCCACCTGCCCATGATAGCCGAGCATAATTTCACTCATGACCTGCTGCTGTGTTAGTCCATATTGTGCCGCCATATCACGATCAACGACAATTTGTAACTCTGGGCTCCCTTCATTAACCGTACTATCTACATTCGTGATGCCTTCATTATCTTCAATCATCCACATAACCTGCTGAGCTAAATCTTCGAGTACATCTAAGTCGGGCCCACTAATATCGATTTGAATTGGCGAGCCACCTCCGAGTCCAGCGTCAACAGTAGCAATCGTCGTCTCGGCACCTGGTAGGTCGTCCATTTCCTCACTAAGCGATTGAACGAATTCCTCGGTCGTCATGCTTCGGTCTGACGGGTGAACAAGCTGAATAATAAACTCAATTTCACTTGAGCCACCGCCCATACCTTGTGAGCTACCGCCAATCATCGCATAACTTGTATCAATGATCTCTTCATATGGCTGAAGCGTTCCATTGACACGTTCTGCTATTTCATCAAGCTCTGCAAGTCTTGTCCCTGTCTGAGTCACGACATTCATTTGCACTTGTCCTTGGTCTGCTTCAGGGATAAAGGACATCCCGATAAACGGTGTTAGCGCCAAGCTTGCGACAATCGCTAACCCTGTTAGGGCAACCGTCGTCTTACGCTTAATGAGCGCCCAATTTAAGACACGCTCGTACACATCCGTCGCCTTTTCAAACCAGCGATCAAAGCCTTTCTTCTCCTCAGGCTCATCGACCTTCACTTTGGATAGCAGCTTCGATGACAGCATTGGAATAAGTGTCAACGAGACGACGAGTGAGGCGAATAAGGCAAAGGCGACCGTATACGCGAGTGGTCGGAAAATTTCAGACGCTAACCCTTCAACGAAGACAATGGGCAAGAATACAACCACGCTCGTTAATGTCGACGCGAGCACTGCTGATGCTAGCTCTGATCCACCTTCCTTCGCCGCTTCTATCATCGAATAGCCTTGCTGGCGTTTACTGAAGATATTTTCTAATATGACGATCGAGCTGTCGACCATCATTCCGAGCCCGAGTGCGAGCCCTCCCATCGAAAGGACATTTAACGTTTCTCCAGTAAAATACATAAGCGTAAATGTCGAAATGATCGCAATTGGAATCGAAATTCCGATAACGAGCGTCGTTCGAATACTACGCAAAAATACGAGTAACACAATAATTGATAGTACCGCACCAATGAGCATATTGTTGACAACACTAGCAATCGATTGGCGAATAAAGTCCGACGTATCAATAATCACATCAACTGAAAATTCACTGTCCGCTAATTCAGCTTGCACTTGCTCAATCGCGCGGTACATGTTGTCAGCCACTTCAACCGTATTTCCATCCGACTGCTTCATAATCGATAATACGACCGCTTCGGAGCCATTAACCTCTGAGCGTAGATCAGGTGTGCGAAATGTATCTGTCACATTCGCAACATCATTCACTGTAATCGTTCCGCCAGATGGAAGCATAACCGGTGTATCACCTATATCCTCAACGGTTGTGAAATCACCATTGATTCGTAGCTGTAAATCTTGCGTTCCCCGCTCAAGTGTCCCCGCGGAAACTGATTGATTTTCTGCGGATATGGCTTGGACAATTTGTGTACCATTTAACCCATAAGAAGCGAGCCGTGCTTGATCCATTTGCACTTGAATCTCTCGTGTTAACCCACCTTCGATTGAAACCGACGCGACACCGTCCACTCTCTCAAATGCTGGCTGGATATCACTTTCAGCGAGCTGCTGTAAAATGTCCGGTGAAGCACCAGACACCCCGACCCACATAACTGGAAGCTGCTGAGGATCAAATCGGAGAATCGAAGGACGTCCAGCATCTTCTGGCAAGGCGCCAACGACCTGGTCGACCCGCTCTCTAATTGTGTTCATCGATTCATCAATATTTCGTCCCCAGTCAAATTGTAAGATCACTAATGATGAACCTGCTGAAGACATCGAATCAATCGCTTGTACTCCTTCAATCGAACCTACTGCTGATTCGACCGGCCTTGTTACAAGCTGTTCCATTTCCTGTGGAGCTGCACCTTGATAAGAGGTAGCAATGACCGCAACAGGTACATCAATATTTGGGAATAAATCAATCGATAAATTTTTCAATGAGATCCCACCGAGAACTAGCGCCGCTAAGACGAGCATAATGACCCCGACAGGACGTTTGACTGACGTTTCAACTAACCTCATACTACACCTCCTCGACGATACGAACAAAGTCGCCATCGTCAATGAGATGCTGACCTTTTACTACGACTTGATCTCCTACTTCGATTTCTCCACTAATCGCTGATTGCTCACTATCAAAGCGAATAACCTCTACCTCTACTTCACGTGCTGTACCTTCTTCAACAACAAAAACAAATGCTCGTCCCTGACTTTCTAAAATCGCCTCGGTTGGAACAATTTGCTCATCCTCGACTAATACTTCCTCAACAAAGACGGACGCGACCATTCCTTGACGAATATTAGCATCTGTATTGGCAAGCTCTATTTCAATAGGAAAGAGACGTGAATCATTAACAGATGGAGCAATGAACGTGACCTCACCCGTTTGCTTATCACTGACGCTACTAATCTCCACCTCTAACTCCTGCTCAAGTGAGAAGTAGCTGAGCTGATCGGCTGTGACATTTAACGTAACGATGACAGAATCAAGTGAGATCAGCTGAGCAAACGGTGCTTGTGGGGAGACGATATCACCCTCACTTGCTTCAACCGCTAATACCTCTCCGTCTGCCGATGCACGAATAATTGCATCATCTAGCCTTTCCTGCGACCGTTCCACAGCTTGCTCGGCTTGCTCGACCATACGTGCAGCTTCATCTACAGCTAAATCGGCTTCTGTGACGGATGAACGGGCCATCTCAACACCGGTTTCGGCCTGGTCTACAGATGCTTCAATAGAGGAAATACTTTGCTCTGCACTCATTTGCGCATTTCCTCCCGATTGTGAGGCGAGTAACCCTTGCAGTAGCTGCTCCGCTTGCTCAACCTGATCTTCGGTTGCGCCTCCCTCTTCTAATGATTCTCGTAGCTGATCAACCATTCGCTCCGTTTCAGTAATTTGTTCCTCTAACGCATGCTCTTGATCATTTTTCGCCTTCTTAGCATCCTCTAATCCTTGCTCTGCTTGACGAAGCTGTGATTGTGCTTGGCTCACATTGGCTTCTGCCTGTGTCTTCCCATTTTCTGCGCGTCGCAGTCCACTACGTGCCTGCTCTAGTTGCGCCTCATCAGCTTCAAGCTGTAACCGTAAGTCGCGATCATCCAAGCGAGCTAGCACATCGCCCTCTTCAACTTGATCCCCTTTTTCAACAAGCACTTCAACGACTTCACCTGTTACCTTAGGCATCACGACCTGTTGGCCACCAGCCTGAACTTGTCCGATAAAGCGGTTCTCTCCGATAATGTCCCCCTGTATCACTTCGTCAACCGCTACTGCTGTTTCCTCTGGCTCAGCTTCTGTCTCTACATCTGATCCACAAGCTGCAAGAAACAATACAAAAAAGCCTACTGTCCATGCTGATAATGATTTTATCGTCACACTTCTCCACTCCTCTTTTTTCTTTCACAACGATTCCGACTGACCAGTCAGTTTTGATCTACTCTGATTGTAATTTCTCGACCTATTAACGTCAAGAAGATTCGTTTCATTTCTAAAGGAGGGTTGATTGTTAGAGGTTAGATACCCAAATATGAAAGCGCTCACTTTTTCGGCGAGAGTGTGCTGTTTTTAATTGAAAGCGCTTTATCCCGTCGCGAGAGTGTACAAAAACAGAGTGAAAGCGCTCACATTACGCAATTCGACCCATTTCGCCCCTCTCTCCACATGAAAAAGGAACCCCATTTATCGGAGTTCCCCTTCTTCCTTAATCATCCTCGTCCTCTGCTAGTTCATCGCCAGTCTCATCATCTTCTAAATCGACGTCGATTTGTTCCTCAGCATCGTCCATATCTGCATCTGGATCTGTTTCGAGTGGCTCATCCATTGGTGGCTCTTCGTCTGGCGTTTGAGCTGGATCATCAATACCATTACCGTCTTCCATAATTGGATCTTCTGGCATTGGCTCCTCTTCAGCTGGTGCACATGCTGTAATTAACCCCACTGCTAAAACAGCAATTGCGACTGATGTTAACCATTTCTTCATCATATTGTGATACCTCCATGTTGAAAATTGTCTAGCTGTGTTGTAGTATTCACCTTGAGTAATTATTATATTCATACTTGTATAAGTTAATATAAATTCACTCCATGAGAAGAGCCATACAGCAATGTATGGCTAACTTGATCCATCTATTTCCTTTCACTATACTCTCATTAATGCCTCACATTGAGCGGATGGAACAGGCTTGCTAAAATAATAGCCTTGGGCGTGCTTGCACCCTTCGTCTTTTAATAATTGAAGCTGCTCCTCTGTTTCAACCCCTTCGCATATCACACTAACGTCCAATGTTTTGGCCATTCCGATGATCAATCTAACAATTGCATTTTTCGTTTGCGATGGTTCACCGCGTACGAAGGATTGGTCGATTTTCAACGTATCAATTGGAAAAAGGCTCAACTGACTCAAGGAGGAGTAGCCTGTTCCAAAGTCATCTAATGAAACGTGAACACCGACACCCTTTAAAATTCTCAACTTCTCACGAATATCGTCAACTTGAAGAGCGGCCGTATTTTCCGTTATTTCTAAGCACAAATATTCAGGCTCTAGATTGGAAAGCATTAGTGCCTTCTCGACTCGCTTGATAAAGTCAGGCTGTTTAAAAAAGGCTTTTGACACATTCACAGACACAACAAGCTGACGCCCAACGTCGTGCCATTTCTTCCCTTGGCTACAAGCTTGATTTAAGACCCATTCATCAATATGAGCAAGAATCCCCATTTCTTCCGCAATTGGTAGGAAAACACCTGGCGCCATCACGCCGTGCTTAGGGTGATTCCAACGAACAAGTGCTTCGACTCCATAGGGCTCGGCTGTTTCTACATCAACTTGAAGCTGGTAAAAGACCTCGAGTTCATCGCTTTTCAACGCTTCAAACAACCCCTGCTCAAGAGCAAGCTCCTGTCCGACACGGTCATTCATTGTCGTTCGATAATAAACGTAATGGTTGCGTCCTTCCATTTTTGCATGGAATAGAGCACTATCGGCATTTTGCAATAAAGTTGTCACGTCTCCTCCATTCTCAGGAAACGAGCTAATCCCCATACTTATCGTCACGATAAAGGAATGATTGCCGATTGCAAAAGGCCTTTCAAACGCACGGAAGATTTGTTCAATCTTTGCTAGTGTTTTAGCGTGAGTATGATTTTTTAATAATATGATAAATTCATCACCGCTCACACGACTTAAGATGCTTTCGCCCACAATGTGACGTAAGCGTTGCGCTACTTGCAAAATAAGCTGATCACCCATATCATAACCATAATTTTTGTTAATCTTCTCAAAACGATCTAAATCAAAGAAAAGAATGTCTAATCGACCAGCCTCATGTTCCTCTTGCCTGATCGCCCTTTCCGCAAGCATCATCAACATATGACGGTTAGGTAATCTCGTTAGCTGATCATAGTTTGACAAATACGTAAGTTTCTCTTCTTTCGCTTTCTTCTCTGAAATATCGCGCATTATCCCAATATAATAACAAATTCCTGATTGCTGCTCGACCTTCGTAAGAGACAATGTCGACCAAAAAGATTCCCCTTCGTGCCGCAAAACTCTAATATCACCTGACCAACCTTCTTCTGCCGTGACCGATTGAACTAGGAGTTCTACTGTCTGACCATCATCAACCAAAACATTACGAATAGGCTGATTTAAAACGTCATCAGAGGAATATTGAGTCATTTGCTCAAACGCTGGATTCACAGCGATAATACGCATATGATTATCTATTAACAGCAGACCATCATTCATACAATGAACTAACGTCTCTATATTCTTATCATTTTCGATAAACCGAGTAAAAGCTGTATTCATGAGTGGGCCTCTCCTTCATCATGACGTGAAATGAATCGTTCATTTCCGGCTTATTGAATAGCAAAGGTCATATCAAGCTCCGCTGCCACTTCACCATCTACTGAAGCCACTGCATGTCCTTTTCCTATTGGGCCCTTCATCCGAGTAATTTCAACCTCTAGTCTTAGCTGATCTCCTGGCTTCACTTGTTTCTTAAAACGGCACTTATCAATGCCGGCAAACATCGCTAATTTCCCTCTATTGGCTTCGACCTTCAAAATAGCGACTGCTCCAACTTGAGCAAGAGCTTCTACAATAAGCACTCCTGGCATAACAGGATATTCTGGGAAATGTCCATTAAAAAACTCCTCATTTGCCGTTACATTTTTAATTCCTACTGCCTTTTGCCCCTCTTCTAATTCAACAATACGATCAATTAATAAAAAAGGATAACGATGTGGAATGATTTCTTTAATTTCTTCAACTGTAAGCAATAACCTCATCCCTTCCAAGATGTTTTTTTCATATTATACCATATTTTTCATTTCCAATGCGAATCATTCAAGTCTAATTGACCTTGTAAACGAACAACAGAAAAATCCGAGGAAGCTATCTTCCTCGGATCATGTCCATTAAATAATACCATAAGTCTGGCTTTAAAATTTCAGCTGGGTTGTCTCCGTTTCCAACAATAGCAAAGCCAACCATCAGTCCAACGAGAAAGCTACCACCAATGAGTACAATCGAAAGAAGAATTCGTAGCCATATTGGGATCACCCGCAATCGCAGGCGTTTACGGCGATATCTCTGCTTTGAATGTTCATCATCATTTGTTTCAACCTGTTGTGCTAACTCATTGGTCGATTGAGAGCTCGTTTTCTGTTCAACAGATTCCTGTTGAACGACCGGCTCTTCCTTATTCGCTTCTTTCACGTTTTCAGTTGCCTTCTTTTCAGTCATCGTATACTCCCCAAATCTAAATCACGCTTATCTTCGGATTCCGTTTATTAAACCAGCCATATCATCTGCAATTGAAATGGACTGTCCATTAAATTGAAAATGACGCTGTGCCTGAATGAGTTCATTCATCTCATTAGACAAATCCACATTCGAACCTTCCAATACTCCTTGCTGAACGAGTTGTGGTGTGATTGCGGCTGCTTCAATTACGTCAGCCTCATCAAATCCTAGCTCATCTAAATTAGGAACGACGTACCGATTATCACCAGTCGCAGTTAGGAGTTGTGGCTTTAACACACGAGTCAGTCCAATTTGACCGATATCTTGCTGAGTACCATCCTCTAATGTCGCTACAAGCATTCCATTGCCCGCTAGCTCAAGAGATTGAAAGTTTTCTGGAACATTCAGTCGTTCCCCTGTTGCACTAAGGACAAAACTTCCATCAGATGTGACAATCGACCATTCACCTGGATTATCAACGCTTTCTGTTAAATAAAATGCTCCATCACGAGTAAGCTGCTCTGTCACCTCACCACCGACAACTGTTTCAATTTGGAAAAATAGATCACGCTCTGTCAAGGCAAAATCAAGCTCACGTTCTGTTGTGAGTAGTGAGCCTTGCTCTAGGCGTAGAGCGGTTTGTGCCAACCGGGCACCCGAGCCAACTCTAATTCCATCAGGTGTTAGACGCCCTCCCTCCATTTGAAGGTTTGTCTGATTGTACACTTGTTGGAAAAGTAAATCAGAAAAGGTTGCTTCCCGACGTTTAAATCCATTTGTATTGACATTCGCCACGTTATTGGAGATCGTATCAATTTTTTTCTGTAATTGTCCCATCGTCACAGCGCCTGCAATCATTGATGTATTCATCCTCTAACCCCCTTATCCAATCCGTCCAACTTCATTCACTGCCTTTTCTAAGCTTTGGTCATAGGCCTGCAAGACACGTTGATTCGCTTCAAATGCACGATAAGCTGTCATCATTTCCGTCATCGTTTGCCCTGCATCGACATTCGAACGTTCCACAAAGCCTTGCTGCAGCTGATACGTAATCTCACCATCGTCTACAGCAGAAGGAAGCTCACCCTCTTCTGTAAATCGTAATAGTCCGTCGCCTTCCTTCACTAAAAGCATTGGGTCCTCAGCTACAACAACATTAATCTGTCCGACCTGTGCTCCGGCTTCATTTGTGACAATTCCATTTGGGGCAACAATAAAGTTCTCGTTATCGACTTGAATTCGTTCACCATCGACATCAAGAACATAACGTCCTTGTGCGGTTGTGAGAAACCCCTCGCCATCAACTGTGAAATTACCATTGCGACTATATCGAATCTCATCCTCATTATGTTCAATCGTATAAAATAAAGCCATCTCACGTCCGTCTTCATTCTCAGGTAGAACGCCTTGTAATAACGCGATATCCGTCGCGTTCCTTGACTCGACTAAATCACCTTGCTTAAAATTAGGCATTCGTTCTTGGAGATACACTCCTGTCGTTAGCTCCCCGATCGGATATGAGCGTCTACCCGGCATTGCTTGAGTATCGACTGCATGTAAGAGCATATTAGGAAATGAGCGTAATGATGCCTGATCCGCTTTAAAGCCTGGTGTATTTGCATTTGCTAAATTATTTGATAACATTTCTTGTCGATTTTGTTGAGCCACCATTCCAGCAGCCGCTCCATATAATCCGCGAAGCATGGACATTCTCCCCCGTTCTTTCTTATGAATAAATGTATGTATTAAATCTGAATTTTTTTCGTTGACATACGATCTAAATTTTCTAAGATCATTCCAGTCCCTTTCGCTACACAATGCATAGGTTCATCAGCAACGAGAACAGGTACTTTTAACTGATCTGATAGAAGTTGATCCATTCCGTGCAATAGAGCTCCTCCACCTGTTAAGATCACACCACGGTCGATGATATCCGCCGATAGCTCTGGTGGCGTTTGCTCAAGTACTTGCCTAGAAGCTTGTACAATATAATAAACAGATTCACGTAACGCTTCTTCTATCTCATTTGAGTTTATCGTAATTGTGCGTGGAAGTCCACTAACCATATCGCGTCCACGTATATCAATTTCTTCCTGTCGTGCACCTGGAAATACAGTAGCCACTTGTACTTTGATATTTTCAGCTGTACGTTCACCAATAAGTAGTTTGTATTTCTTCTTAATGTACGCGAGAATATCCATATCAAATCGATCACCTGCGATTTTGATAGAAGAGGCGGTGACGATATCTCCCATTGATAGAACTGCGACATCCGTTGTTCCACCGCCTATATCTACAACCATATTTCCACTTGGCTGAAAAATATCCATCCCTGCGCCAATCGCTGCGACCTTAGGCTCTTCTTCTAAATACACGTTTTTCCCGCCACTCTTCTCAGCTGCTTCACGGATTGCTTTCTGTTCAACTGATGTAATATTGGTTGGACAGCAAATTAAAATGCGTGGTTTTGAAAAGAAGCTCTTGACGTTAATCTTAGCTAGAAAATGCTTAAGCATTGATTCTGTCATTTCAAAGTTAGCTATGACCCCATCTTTCATCGGGCGGAGTGCCACAATATTTCCTGGTGTACGTCCTACCATACGGAATGCTTCTTCACCAACTGCAAGAACTCGTTTCGTTGTCGTATCAACTGCTACAACTGATGGCTCGTTTAAGACAATTCCATTTCCTTTCACGTGTATTAACACATTTGCTGTACCTAAATCTATCCCAATATCTCGACCAAACATTATTTTCGTTCCTCCCTATTCCGAACATAGAAATCGTACGTTTACTAATACGATGTACCTAATTGTTAATTTTATCATATAAATGTCGAAACGGGTGGAATTTTTTCAAAAATTAGTTAGGAGTTTGTACAGCAGATGGTTGATTGTCTTTTTCGGACTTTCGATACTTTACTTTCGTCGCCTCTCCGCCTCGCAGGTGGCGAATAGACTTGTGATACTCCAAAATTTCTTTCACTTCGTTTGCTAGTTCTGGGTTGATCTCTGGTAAACGCTCTGTGAGGTCTTTGTGTACGGTACTTTTCGAGACTCCAAATTCTTTTGCGATAGTTCGAACTGTCTTTTTGGACTCGACCACATACCTACCTATCTTGATGGTTCGCTCTTTGATGTAATCGTGCACACGACTCGCCTCCCTAATTCAATCTTGGTGATTGGTACAGTTTATTAGCGAGGTAAAGGAGATATACCACCTTATTATCGGGACAGGCGCGAGTTTTCTTATATAGGGTTTGTCTAAGGCGAAATATCAGGGGTTAGAATCTCTCCTTCAGGTCTGGGACCTCATTCTGCGATTTCACACTCATAGGGATTTTTGAGGGACTTTCCACTTCGCATGCTGAAACGGCATGTTTCTCCATTTAGCGGAATGAGACGCCGCTTGGTATTTCTTAATCCAAAACCTACGCCACAAAAAAAGTGTGACAAAAAGGCATTATGTCCCTTTTTGTCACACTTACACATTGTATTAAGAATGAAGCTCATGAGATTCAGCTGATTCATCATTTGAATCTGATTCATCTTGATCATCTTTTGCTGGATCCTGCTCTTCTTCTGCTTCTTTCTCATCTTCCTCTTGTTCCTTCGCAATATCCTCAATGGCATCAATTGGTTGATCAAACACATTGTTCGGGTTAATCGCTACTTGATCTTGACGAATTTCAAAGTGAACATGAATGCCAGCGTCCTTATTATACACATTTCGACCAGCAGTTCCTAACACATCACCTTGCTCGACTGTGTCACCTTGCTCGACTTCTACCTTCTCTAGACTGTGATAATGTGTCACAACATCATCCTCATGTGAGATTTCGACAATGTAGCCAAGTAACTCATCTTTTTCAGCACGGACAACCGTACCTGATAAAGCGGCAATAACATCGAAACTCTCGCCATCAACATGAGCAAAATCCATTCCTTTATTCGGATAGTACTCATTATTATAATAGACAAGTGCTTCTTGTTGCTCCTCAGCCGTCGCATGAACGTCATAGAAGTAACCGACAATGTTCATCTCATGTTCATTCTCAAATGGCATCTGTACGCGCTCTGACATCGATGTAACCGGAAGGGCATCTTCACCATATGGATTCTCATATTGACTTACGCCATCAGCATCCATTCCGGTTTCAGGTGCAGCTGTATCCTCATTATTTTGTAGCATGAATACAGCGCTTAGTACTAGAGCAGCAGCAGCTAAATAAAGTGCAGGAATAACCCAACGTTTACGTAAAATACTTCGAATATTGATTTTTGTTTCCTCATTGTTAGAAGATCGATTGTTATCTTCTCTCATTTCTCATCACCTCAGCAACCATTGTGATCAGAATGATTGATTTCTATACATATTTTCGGAAAAAAATTTTTTGTGTTTAGTATTTGAGAGTTTATATCGTATTATACATCTCATTTTGATTACTTTTATTTTTTGATATAACAAAAGGTTTGTCCCAAAGTAAAGAAGGACAAACCGATAAGAAGAGATATGTGTAACCATTTGCTATTTTAAAAGCCTGATACGGATTGGTCTTCTCGTATCTGGCAGGCAATGCAACCCACTGAAAAAGTTGATTTATCCTTTTTCAGTGGTCTCATTATTAAGTATGCTCTCTTATTCCGCCTTAGCAGTTAGCTCTTGAACATACGGATCAACCATTTCAATCGTCACACCTTGATAATAATGATTGACGATCTCCTCATAATCTCTTCCTTCCTTTGCCATACCGTCAGCTCCATACTGGCTCATCCCGACACCGTGTCCCCAACCGCGTGTTTGTACGATAATTTGGTTTCCTTCACGCCGCCATTGAAAATCAGAGGAATCAAGTCCGAGCTCCTCTCTTACGTATCTGCCTGTTAATTCAGTGCCATTAATATTTACTTTCGCCACTCTACTTCCTTTTGTCCGTTCAGATATAACACCGACTGATTGATCTTCAGGTAACGTGACACCTAACTTTTGCTCAAATTCCTCCACCGTAAAAGTCGTTTCGGCTGTAAACCGTGGTGAACGTTGATCCCAAGGGCTTTCAACGCTTCTTAAATAAGGGATCTCATTTTCCCAATAGTCTTCTGAATTTTCCGTATATCCATTACTAGTCGAAAAGAACATCGCATCAATCGGTTCGTCATCATATGTGAGCACTTGACCTTGCGTCGAGAGAACCGCCTCTTCAATTCGTTTCATAAAGTGTTCATACTCACTTCCCCACTTCTCTCTAAGTTCCTCTTCATCTTTATACACTTGATGCATAATCGTATCTGTAACCATCGCACCCTCAGGTAAATCGACATCTTGAGGTGCGAGCATATGTCTGATCATATAGGTTCTAGCTGTTAGTGCCTGTGCCTTAAGTGCTTCCATTTCAAAGGTTGCATTCATTTCAGAAGCGACGACACCCATTACATAAATCTCGAGTGGTAACGTATCAATCACTTCTTGTTGACTGCGAAAAACGGCAATGGAAACATCTTCTGACGGGTCATAATCCCATCCACTTTCTTCGTCTGTAGGGGCTGATTGCATCACATTTACATCTGGTGATGGTGATACAATCACAACAAGCATCGTTGGTATGACGAGGATAACTGTGCAGAGAATAAGTGCTACAATGAGAATTCGTTTCATAATTTAGTCCCCCAATGTGAAATTGTTCTAGGACAGTATATGAGGACGAAGCGTTATTTAGAAGCATCATTTATGAGGAAAAAAACGAAGGATTGTATAAGGAGGACACTCAAAAAAGTACGAAGCAACTTTATCAGTGCCCTTTGGGATCCGTTACGAAGAAGTTCTGCTTTTCTGAACGTCGAACGAGCGAAGCCGGCGACTCCTGTGAGTGACTAACAACGAACACCTCTTCTCTATACAAAAAAACATGAAGCAACGAATGCCTCATGCTCTTTGAAGACTACTGAAAATCTTAGATGATCTGATACGACGCGTACCAGAGTTTTCAAAATCGGGAAAAAACACCGTAGCGCCCTCTACTTGTATGTAAGGCCCCGCTAGTTGGAGCCATTCCATTTAAACTAGGTTTGTATTTAACTGTAACGACGCTGGCGCTTCAACAGCTTCCGTTTCCGTTTCTACGACTTCAGTCACACGTTCGACATCAGCACCAAGTGCAATGAGCTTATCAGTTAAATCAACATATCCACGATCAATGTGTTTAAGCTCCGTCACACGCGTTATTCCATCAGCTACAAGTCCGGCTAGCACGAGTGCCGCTCCAGCACGTAAGTCAGTTGCCGCTACCTCTGCACCTTGTAGCTTACTTGGCCCTGTCATAATCGCAGATCGACCTTCAATCTTAATATTCGCATTCATCCGACGGAATTCTTCGACATGCATAAAGCGATTTTCAAACACGGTTTCCGTAATAACGCCCGTACCGTTCGCTTTTAATAATAATGCCATCATTTGTGCTTGCATATCCGTTGGGAATCCAGGATGTGGCATTGTTTTAATATCAACTGGCTTTAGCTTCTTTGGACCAACAACCCGAAGACCTTTTTCTTCTTCTGTAATTTTAACGCCCATTTCTTTCATTTTAGCAATAAGCGGACGTAGATGCTCTGATACAGCACCTTCAATTAGAATATTTCCACTTGTAATAGCAGCTGCTACCATAAAGGTACCTGCTTCAATTCGATCCGGAATCACCGTGTGCTCACAAGCAACCAATTCATCGACACCTTCAATACGGATTTCACCTGTACCTGCTCCGCGAACTTTTGCTCCCATTGCATTTAAATAGTTCGCCAAACAAACAATTTCAGGCTCTTCTGCTGCATTTTCGATTAATGTTACACCATTAGCTAATACAGCAGCCATCATAATGTTTTCAGTTGCTCCTACACTTGGGAAATCTAAATAGATGTTGGCACCTTGTAGTCTTCTATCAATCGATGCTTCAATAAAGCCATTACCAATTTCAACTGTTGCTCCCATTGCTTCAAAGCCTTTAAGGTGTTGATCAATCGGTCTTGATCCAATTGCACAACCACCTGGAAGGGCAATTCGTGCCTTCCCAACTCGTGCAAGTAACGGTCCCATCACTAGAAAAGATGCTCTCATTTTGCGAACATATTCAAAAGGCGCCTCTGTCTTTAATGTTTTTTCGGCATTTACGGAAAATACACCTTTCTTATATTGAACATCTATATTTAAATTACTTAAAACCTCTTTCATCGTATATACATCTGCCAATTCTGGCGCATCATATATGTGGCTCGTGCCGCGGCCTGCTAAGATTGATGCAGCAATGACTGGTAAAACAGCATTCTTCGCTCCCTCTACCTTCACTGTACCGCGTAGCTCATTGCCACCCCGGACAATAATTTTTTCCAACGTATTCCCCTCCGCGTCTCTAAATTATAGTCTCTTCTCTATCATCAATATTCAGTCGTAATAATAGGCGTGCCAATTGTCACGGTTGTCCTAGCGCCCATTCCTTCTACATCACGAAGTGCGATTTGGACATTCATGTGCTCATTACCTGTCATAAGACCAGAACCCCATTCTGGTTGATACGCAGAGAGAGAGATAAACTGTTCCTCAACTAATTCTTCTACTGCTTGTGCATCTAAATGTTCTAACCATTCATACGCTTGTGTTTGTATATTTGTTGCGTTCGTACGTTCCTTTTCTTTAATTGCGCGCAATTGAACATAGGCTTCCCCTGTATCTAAGCCCAATTCGGTGATACGCTGCTCGACAATTTCATTTAAATCATTTTCAGTAATCAGATCACTTGCTTGTATTTGGTACGATATGATACGATTACGTTCGTTGCTTTCGGGCGATACAGGATGCATATAAATGCGGACAACTTCCTTTACGGGTCGTTTATCATCTTCATATGTATACAAAGCACTCCATTCCGTCCCTGTCATATCAAGATCTTGTTGTACCCAATTTTTATTTAATTGAAACAATTGTTCCAAATCATGCATAAAATCATCCTCTGATGTAAAAGGTAACAATCGTTGGTCCCTCACCCGAATGTGCCACTCTTCCACCTCAAGGTCGACGTCATGTACAAATTGATAAAATTGAGTTAACGGTTCTTGATAGTCAAGTACATCCTCTTGTGCACCATACACATGAACATACCCTACCGCAAATAAAAGTAAACCTGCCATCGTTAGTCGCCAAAAAGCCATTGGTTCTCCTCCCCAAGAAAACATGATTTAGTATCATTTTTACCAGGAGAGTGCGTTCAATACATGGAAGTTGTAGTCATCTCTCGACAAATTGCTTATTCCCATATGTATCGGAGCATTTGTGAAGAGTACATATAATCTAAAAAGAATTGACTTACTAACTGAGCAATGGCAATCGTGACGATGATCATAAGAACCTTCGCTCTTGGTCCTTCGGGATCTTTGACAAACAAATCAAATCGAAAAGATTGTAATGCCCACCATGTAACAGCTATAAAGAATACATTAACGATGATGGATAACATTGCTTGTTGACCAAATCCTTCAAGCATAGACATGACCCCTTTTCTTTGATCTTATCTCTACCCCCATTTATTTTAGGTTACTTGTCAACATGACACAACCTTCTCCATCTTAACGGAAACAAAAAAAAAAATCCATAGGTATATAAATCTAATTAAACTTGGCTATACAGGAGTGAAACGCTTACATCGCAATGGTTTGAGCGACTTTTTATCTAATTAGCCAAAAATAAAACTTGTATGGTTTTTTAAACATATTGTTCACATTTTATAAATGTACTATGAGATATTTAAATGAGATTCTTGAAACTGTTTTAGGAAGTACGAAATGAAACGGTGATATGGATAATGAAAAAAGGCCGATATTGCAATAGCCCCTCTTAAAATAGGAAGACAGGCAAACCATTTCAACATTTTTTAAACTTCATGACTCAGCTCACCATTTGTCGATCTATGAACACAGTCTTAATTGGAATTCCAGATTTTTTAAGATAGCCATGCTAGTATAAAACATTTTCTTCTTCAACCTGCACCTATTTTCTTTTTTGGTGCATTTTCGCCTCGGATTCCACCTAAACCCTCCTTCTTTTGATTAGTAAAGACACATCCGTATTCCAAACAAAAAAAGGCGCCTCTTTCGGCACCTTTTTCTTACTTACTTGAAGCGACATCCAAACGATTGCTTGCTCGTCGTAGGGCGAGCTCAGCACGTTTGAAGTCAATTTCATCTTTTTTGTTTGTCTCAATTCGTTGCTCGGCACGCTTCTTAGCTTCCTGTGCACGATCAACATCAATCCCTGAAGGCAACTCAGCTGCCTCTGCCAAAATCGTGACCTGATCGGGGCGAACTTCAACAAATCCGCCGCTCACAGCTACTTTTTCTACAGTGGTGCCTTTTTTCAAGCGCACTGCTCCAACTGTTAATGGAGCAACCAACGGGATATGACGTGGTAAAATACCAAGCTCGCCTTCAATCGTGCGAACACTTACCATATCAACATCTCCGTCATACACTTTGCCATCAGGAGTGACAACACTAACATTAATTTGCATGTGGAACCCTCCTTACTAGCATAGAGAGGAGTACGCCCCCTCTTTTAGTGTTACGCCATTTCCTTCGATTTTTCAACAACTTCTTCAATACGACCGACAAGACGGAATGCATCTTCTGGAAGGTCATCATACTTACCAGATAAGATTTCTTTAAAGCCTTTGATCGTTTCTTTAACCGGCACGTATGAACCTGGCTGTCCTGTGAACTGCTCGGCTACGTGGAAGTTTTGCGACAAGAAGAACTGAACACGACGTGCACGGTGTACAACAAGCTTATCTTCCTCAGAAAGCTCATCCATACCGAGAATCGCAATGATATCTTGTAATTCCTTGTACTTTTGTAATGTTGATTGAACTTGACGAGCTACTTCATAATGCTCTTCACCAACAATTTCAGGAGATAGCGCACGTGATGTAGACGCTAGTGGATCAACAGCTGGGTAAATCCCCATTTCTGATAATTTACGCTCAAGGTTTGTCGTTGCATCTAAGTGAGCAAACGTCGTCGCTGGAGCTGGATCTGTATAGTCATCGGCCGGTACATAAATGGCTTGGATTGATGTAACCGAACCGACTTTCGTCGATGTAATACGTTCTTGTAGCTGACCCATTTCTGTTGCTAATGTCGGCTGATAACCAACCGCAGAAGGCATACGTCCTAATAAGGCAGACACTTCCGAACCAGCTTGTGTAAAACGGAAAATGTTATCGACGAACAATAATACATCTTGTCCATCTTGATCACGGAAATGCTCAGCCATTGTCAAACCAGATAGGGCAACACGCATACGTGCACCTGGTGGCTCATTCATTTGGCCGAAGACCATCGCCGTTTTATTAATAACACCAGAATCCGTCATTTCATGGTAAAGGTCGTTCCCTTCACGAGTACGCTCCCCTACACCTGCGAATACGGAAATTCCTCCGTGCTCTTGGGCAATGTTATTAATTAACTCTTGGATTAAAACCGTCTTACCAACACCGGCTCCTCCAAACAACCCGATCTTACCACCTTTAATGTACGGAGCAAGAAGATCAACAACTTTAATTCCGGTTTCAAGAATTTCTGTTTTTGTCGATAGCTCTTCAAATTGTGGTGCTTCACGATGAATCGGATCACGCTTCACATCTGCTGCGATTGGCTCATCTAAATCAATCGCCTCACCTAATACATTAAATACACGTCCTAATGTCGCTTCACCAACTGGTACGGAAATCGGAGCGCCCGTATCCACTGCAGCTGTACCACGAACTAGCCCGTCTGTTGAATCCATCGCAACGGTACGAACCGTATTATCACCAAGATGAATCGCAACTTCTAACGTTACGTTTACATCAACCGCATTTACATCCGAACCTTTTTGCTCAACACGTAAAGCATTATATATTTCAGGTAACTGGCCGTCGTCAAACTTAACGTCGACAACCGGACCCATTACTTGAGTAATGCGACCACTATTCATAGTTTTTTTCCATCCCTTCTAATAGCTTTCACGCTATGTGTTTCGGATAGCCATTTTATTTGCGCTTCCTTTTTGTTTTGCAGGTATCTCTTTTGTGCTTTTGATTCTTGTAATAGCTTATGTTCCAGCTTTTATTCCATTAGGATGGAGTTTGTCGGTTGGCTCCATCCTTTGATTGATTTTATTCTAACGCGGCAGCTCCACCGACGATCTCAGTGATCTCTTGGGTGATTGCTGCTTGGCGTGCTCGGTTATAGATTAACGTTAAATCATCGATGAGCGCCGTTGCATTGTCAGTTGCCGAACTCATAGCTGTCATTCTAGCACCAAATTCACTCGCTTTCGCATCAAGCAAAGCACCGAAAATGAGGCTTTCAGCATATTGTGGCAATAACTGTTCTAAAATGACTTGCTCAGATGGCTCATATTCGTAAGCCGCGTTACCTGATTGATTGTCCTCTGCTAGATCCGTTAATGGCAACAGCTTCGTTTCTGTTACTTCTTGTGTAATTGGGCTAACAAAATGGTTATACCAAATGTATAGCTCATCAAACAAGCCGTCAGCAAACATGTCGACCGTTGTCTTCGCCAAGTTTTTGATTTCATTAAACTCAGGCTGATCCGATAAACCGACAATCTCTTGAATAATCGGCAAATTGCGCTTTTTGAACAAGTCGCGACCGATACGTCCCATTACGACAATACCGTACTCATCAGGTGATTTATGACGTTCACTTATCTTTTGGAGAAGGGCACGTGTTAAAGAAGCATTGTAACCACCCGCTAACCCACGGTCAGACGTAATAATGATATAGCCAGTCTTCTTCACAGGACGCTCCTCAAGCATTGGATGGGATATCTCTGTTTCTGAAGAAGCAATACTCGCTACAACCTCACGAATCTTTTCCGTATAAGGTAGAAATGCTTGAGCATTATGCTGGGCACGGTTTAGCTTCGCAGCCGAAACCATCTGCATCGCCTTCGTAATTTGCTTCGTCTTTTTTGTTGACGTAATACGCCCTTTTATATCTCTCATTGAAGCCATTTCACTCACCACCTTTTTGAAAAATCAAGTGTTTCGATTACTTGCTCGCTGAAAATGTCTTTTTAAACTCCTCAATCGCTGCGTTAAACTCACCAGCATTAGGAAGATTTCCAGTTGAACGAATGTTATCAAGAAGGTCCTTCTTATTATGGTCAAAGTATGTAAATAGCTCTGACTCAAAACGTAGAACGTCTTCTACTGGAATATCATCTAGGAATCCGTTAATAAGCGCATAAATAATCGTTACTTGCTTTTCAACTGGAAGTGGCTCATGTAAATTTTGCTTTAACACTTCAACTGTACGTTGACCACGGTTAAGCTTTGCTTGAGTCGCACTGTCAAGATCTGAGCCGAATTGAGCAAATGCTTCAAGTTCACGATACGCGGCTAAATCTAGACGTAACGTACCTGCAACCTTCTTCATCGCTTTAATTTGGGCAGAGCCCCCAACACGTGATACCGATAAACCGGCATTAACCGCAGGACGAACCCCAGAATAGAATAAGTCTGACTGTAGGAAAATTTGTCCATCAGTAATTGAAATAACGTTCGTTGGAATGTATGCCGAAACGTCACCAGCTTGCGTTTCAATGAAAGGAAGAGCAGTAATGGAACCGCCACCTTTTGCATCACTTAGCTTTGCTGCACGCTCTAGCAAACGTGAATGTAAGTAGAATACATCCCCTGGGAATGCCTCACGACCTGGAGGACGACGTAACAATAGGGAAAGCTCACGATACGCAGAAGCTTGCTTTGTTAAATCATCATAGATCACAAGAACATGCTTACCGTTATACATAAATTCTTCGCCCATTGAAACACCTGTATAAGGTGCTAGGAATAACATCGGTGCTGGATCAGATGCACCCGCAGATACAACGATTGTGTAATCTAGTGCGCCCTTTTGACGAAGTGTTTCGACAACACCTGCTACTGTTGATTCCTTTTGACCTATTGCAACGTAAATACAAATCATATCTTCGTTTTTCTGATTAATAATCGTATCAATTGCAATCGCTGTTTTACCTGTTTGACGGTCACCGATAATTAACTCACGTTGACCACGACCGATCGGAACCATTGAGTCAATTGATTTAATACCTGTTTGAAGTGGCTCATGTACCGATTTACGATCCATAACCCCAGGTGCTTTGCTTTCAATTGGACGAGTCTTAGACGTTTCAATTGGACCAAGACCATCAACTGGTTGACCTAATGGATTCACGACACGACCAAGAAGTTCTTCCCCAACAGGCACTTCCATAATACGTCCTGTACGTTTGACCTCATCACCTTCACGAATGTCTGTGTAAGGCCCAAGGATAATAATCCCGATATTATTCTCCTCAAGGTTCTGAGCCATCCCCATAACCCCGTTTGAGAACTCAAGAAGCTCACCAGCCATAACATTTTCAAGACCATGAGCAAGTGCGATACCGTCACCGACACGGATTACTGTACCGACATCTTGTACTTGAACGTCAGACTGAAACTGTTCAATCTGCTGCTTTATAAGAGAGCTAATTTCCTCTGGTTTGATGCTCATTTCATTCACCCCTATCTTCTACTAGCGTGTTCCGGCAATTAGTTGACGCTGCATGCGGTCAAGCTGCGCCTTTACACTACCGTCATAAATGCGATCGCCAATCCGGATTTTTAATCCTCCGATTAGCTCTTGATCTACCACATTTTTCACTTCAAGCTGTTTCTTCCCTGCTTTTTTTGCAAAAAGCTCGGCAATTTGCTGCTCGTCTTCTTTCGCTAAAGGCTTAGCTGAATAGACAAGTGCTTCTGCTTTATCCTGTGCATCTAGTGCAAGCTTCTTAAATGTTTGAATTAATGGAACGAGAATGTCCGTACGTTTACGGTCGACTAAGAGGTAAATCAGATGAAGGCTCGGTTCACTTAGCGCTTGTCCGAAGCTTTCCTTAATAAACGCTTGCTTTTTGTCTGTCTTTACCTTCGGATGACTAACAAACTGGACAAATTCAGGAGTTAATTCGATTACGTCTTTCACTAATTGAAGCTCTGCATTCAATTCGTTTAGTACGTTCTTTTCTTGTGCCACTTTAAAAAGGGCTTCCGCATAACGATTGGCTACTGTGAGATTGCTCATAGCTTCTCGCCTACTTCTTTCAGATAATCTGCAACTAGCTTCTCCTGCTCATTTGCATCCAATTCTTTTGTAATGACCTTCTGAGCAATTAAGACAGAAAGATCTGCTACTTCTTCACGTAATGAAGCAACTGCCTGCTCTTTCTCACGTTGGATTTCAGCTAATGCAGCATCCTTCAAACGCTCGGCATTTTCTCTTGCTTGAGCAATAATGTCTTGCCCTTGCTGTTCACTAAGCTTCTTCGCATTTTGAATAATTTCGTTTGCTTCTTCTTTTGCTTTCTCAAGCTCTTTCGTTTGATTCGCAATAAGCTCTTCCGCTTCCTTACGAGTCTTCTCTGCTGAGTCAAGATTATCATTTACAATTTGTTCACGCTTTTCCATTACACCAAGTAAAGGTTTTAACGCAAATTTCTTTAGGAAAAATAGTAACGTTAAAAACGCAATGAGTTGGTATAATATCGATCCCCAAGGTATTGTCAATTGGATTCACTCCTTTCATGGATGTGAAGAATTCTTCCATTCAATGTATAAGTAATTGATTCATTATCTTCTTTGGTAGTCGTACAAAAGGAATGGCGAAGGTTCTAAATGAACACTGTCGCCATTTCCCGTAGTGAAGCTTGCTTACAACACAAGCTCAAGAATTAGTAGATGAATAATAATAGGAAAGAGATAACGATCGCAATGATCGGAACCGCCTCAGCAAGAGGTACACCGATGAACATAAGAGTTTGTAATGTACCACGTAGTTCTGGTTGACGAGTTGTACCCTCGATTGTTGCCTTTACGATAATACTTACTGCGAACGCACCACCGATCGCCGCTAAACCTGCTACAATTGCAATTGCTAATGCTGTCATGATTATAAGTCCTCCTTAAGGATAAGTTTATTTTTTAATTATTTAAACGCTCATGTGTTGAAATGAGCAATGTTTAATGATCTTCAACTTTGTGGGACATGTACACCATCGCAAGCATGGCGAAGATAAACGCCTGCAAAGACCCGATGAACATTCCAAATGCTTGCCACACCATTGTTGGTAGAAACGCGGCAAAGGTCCAAAAGCCCCATGTCGTACCTAAACCGATCAATAGAACCATCAAAATTTCCTTCGCATAAACGTTACCAAACAAACGCATTCCAAGCGTTAGTGCGTTTGCAAATTCCTCAATTATTTTAAACGGTAATAGGAACGGCACTGGTTTGACATACCCTTTAAAATATTCCTTTGTTCCTCTGATCTTAATTCCATAATAATGAGTCATAACAATAACGAGAACAGCAAGGGTTATCGTTAATGCTGCATCAGACGTTGGTGATTTCCACCAAACCTCATGAGTTTCTTTGTTATAAATCTCAAAAGGAATCCCTAACATATTCGCAACAAACACATAAAATAAAAGCGTAAAGGCCAACGCTGTAAATTGTCCGCCCACATTCCAATGCATGTTTGCTTTAATAATGCCTCGAACAAAGTCAACAACCCATTCAAGAAAGTTTTGCATACCTGAGGGTCTCATCGACAGATTACGTGTTCCAATAAAACAAATTAGGAAAACGATTACACATGTAACGGTCGTCATTAAAACCGTCGACATATTAAACTGTAACCCTAGAAATTCCCTCATAGGTGCTATGTGATCCATTCAATTCTCACCTCTTTCTAGCGAATTCAATAAGCATATCTGCCATAATAATGAAATACATCAGGCAAAGCCTGCAATGACTGAGATTAAATCTAGCTGCTCTGGATATGTAATGGCAAGCCATACTCCTAGTAACGCGATTCCGATTCGAATAACAAAACCAAACCCTGCTACGACATAGGAAAGTGTTGTATGGTTTTTCATGCCTGAGGCAGCTTCCCCAATCAAAATGGATTTCCGATAGGTTGTCCAAAGACTGAGTAGGCCTAAGAGGAGCCCAATCATAAAGCCGAGGAAATGCGACTGAAATGAACTTGTCAGATAACCTATCATACATAATAGCACAAATCCTGACACGATTAAGCAATAATTTTTCATTTTTTTTTGAATCGTTGTCACTTCCGACCTTCCCCTAAAAAAGGCTCGACGGTTTTATATACGCCGTAAAACCCTGTACAAAGTCCCAGCAATAAAAAAGTGATGATGAAAAATGGCTTTGCTCCAAATTGGTTCCCTAACCAGAGACCAATAAATACACCACCAACTGTTCCACCTACGATATAGGAGGAAATCGTCGAGACAAGTGCCATCGTCCGGAAAACTCGATTGCCATTTTTGTCATTTGACATCGTTTCACCTCAACATTCATTTTGCTGAGCATATAAATATGTAGAGTTTTTCTTCATACCCTTTGTAATCGTACAATAGCATACCCCTTGTGTCAATGCGTTTTCCCACAGATTTACACACTCACGACATATCCGTTCACATTACTGTCAAAAAACTCCGAAAATTGGATAGACGCATCATAAAGATCGACACGTTTTTTGAAAAGATCTGACCAGGATAAGCATGTTGGAATGCAGAGGATCATAACAAATACACGGAGCGCAATTAAAGCTTCCCGCAAGGAGCTCGTGAGCTCCTCGCATTTTTTGCTTTTTACAGTGTTCTGCTGCCTAATTTGAACAGCTTGATACGAATGAAATTTTCCTATTAGTAAGCAACGAGTGGAGCCATTGCTGGTTATTTCACCTTTTTAGTGGCTCTCTTCATGAATGCGGCCTTAAAATGTCACCAATTGTAATCATTGCTTCAATTGTGTCTTCCTTGCCGTCTTTACGTGCGTATACAAGCGCTTTATACGTTCCGTCCTCAACACTAGGCTTCGACCAAGTCCCACTAACCATTCCACGCCCAATGTTGTATTTCACATCAAGGAACTGAATAAATTCAAACGTATCCGGATCATACAAAGCAATACCCATTTCCTCTGCCCCTCCCGGCAAATAGAGCTCGTAGCGGTAATTTCCTGGATGGTCACCTACTCCGAAATTAAAGGCCATCACTCGTGGATAGTTAGGCTCCTCGATAAAGAAGACGTAAGGGATTGAAATTTCATCACGTCCGCCTTCAATTTCAATATGACCATGATGAATCCCTTCCTCAAGTACAGCTGGAAATAAATCGAGCTCCACTTGCACTTCTTTCTTTTCGCCCGGCTTTAACTCAAGGGAAAAAGGAACCTTCCATTGCAAGCCATCTGGAGCTTCAAACGGCGGCTTCACATGATATGTCCGCGTTACGTGATCATGGTTTTCAATTGTGAACGATACCGTTCTCTTTTCACGCTTATCATCCTTTGACCATTTTCCAAACGTTAATGTTGCTGGATACGCTAATGTTTTTACTTCAACAGCTTTATCTACTTGAAGCCTACCTGCCCCTTGCTCGTAAGGTAAATAGAGCTCTCCCTCATCGTTTTCAAGCCTCTTCGCTGTATTCATTAACGCAGCTTTAATTTGCTCTGGTGTCCAATCAGGGTGAGCTTGTTTTACTAGCGCTGCTGCTCCTGCAACATGCGGCGCAGACATGCTTGTGCCATTTAAACCAAGGTATCCTTGTGGAACAGTGCTATCAATCGCTACTCCTGGCGCGACAATATCCGGCTTCACTTCCCACGTTTGGGTGACAGGGCCTCTTGAGCTAAATGGCGCAATAAAGTCCTCCTCATGACGATACACCGTCCGTAAATGAGGAGAGTTCTTCCCTTTTTTAATCTTTTCGACAAGCCATTCCCCGTCTTCCTTCGTCAAGCTTACAACTGGAATTTTCTTAGAAGGTTCCACCATTCCGACAAAAGCTCCTGAGAGATTATTGTATATAATAAGCGCTTTAACGCCTG
Source organism: Halalkalibacter hemicellulosilyticusJCM 9152 (assembly GCF_000513115.1). GTDB lineage: Bacteria > Bacillota > Bacilli > Bacillales > Bacillaceae_D > Halalkalibacter > Halalkalibacter hemicellulosilyticus. The sequence continues at coordinate 41,079 of NZ_BAUU01000018.1, read as the reverse complement.
CCTTCTCAGCATACTCCGCTTTCTCTGAAAAAGGGATCATTCCCCGTTTCACAAGTACGACCTTCCCTTTCACATCGACTTCTTGCCAATCGTCTTCTAGTCCATAATCCAAATAAACAAGCTCACGATCTCTCCTTAAATCCCACGGCAGGGCTCCTCCCATCGGATAAACCGTTAACTCTTTATCCTCGCCAACATACGTTAAATAAGGCGTCTTAATCGGCGGAGCTGATGCCCCAACCGAAATAGCTTTCGTCGACGTACCAGGCGATCCTACTGTCCACATTTTCGGACCGCTATTCCCATTTGATGTCACTGCGACAATACCTTCATCAACCGCTTGATCAAGCGCAACGCTTGTCGGCCAATCTGGACCATTCACCGTATTTCCTAAGGATAAATTAATAATATCAACTTCATCTGCCACCGCTTTTTCGATCGCCTCAATGACTTGCTCTGTCGTACCTGACCCACCAGGCCCTAGCGCACGATAAGCGTAAATCTCTGCTTCTGGCGCCACACCCTTCACCTTTCCGTTAGCCGCAATGATTCCAGCTACATGTGTCCCATGTAGCGTTGGCTGCCCTTGTTTGGACGTTGTTTCCATCGGATCATGATCATAATCAACAACATCGTAACCACCACGAAAGTTCGCTTTTAAATCTGGATGAGTATAATCAACACCTGTATCGATAACAGCTACTTTAATTCCTTTTCCTGTTAGACGCTGTCCGCCATCATCCACCATACCACGAGTCGCGTTACCACCTATAAATGGCACACTTCCATCCAAATCAACCGAATATTCCGTAACTCGATCAATACGATCAATGGCCTCTATACCCGCTAATAAATCAAGCTCTCCTTCCTTAAGCTCTAGTGAAAAACCATTTAAAACAGTGCGATACATTTTTCGAATCTCACTATCTGGTAGAAGGGCCACCACTTCTTGAGCGACCTCTTCAAGATTACCTGAAGTCGTTACAATGACAACAACGTCCTGATCCCTTTGCTTCTTTTGCTCAGGTAACTGATTCAGGCAAATAATTGCCCACTGTTTAACGTAGATAATAAAGTTGCTAATATGAAAACAACGAAGCATTTTTTCAACATCAAACTCCCCCACCCAATTCTAGATAGAAATAGTATGATGCACGATAACCATTTTTATGTATCAATGCCACGTAACGGGAGCCTATGACATGATGGGCTTCATACAAATGTACAGATTTTCCTGAAGTAGATTTTCACTTACGATCATTGAACGGATCCTCATTCCTTTATTCACTTAATAAGTGCTGTTTTTACCGTGTTTTGTCATTCTCATTCCTCTATTTGTCGTTTTTGACCTCTTTCTCCTTTCACTCTGTCTAATTAGAGGAATGAGGGTTCCTTATTAGTCACTTCAACTTACTTATCTCCACTTTAGCGGAATGAGGATTCCCCTTGTTCCGCCCATTAAGAAGTACAAAAGAAGCTCAACCATGCTGCTTATAGCATAGTTGAACTTCTTCGATGCCCTTGCTTCTTCCCCCATTATTTCGTTCCAAAAAGGCGATCGCCTGCATCCCCTAAACCTGGAACGATGTAACCTTTTTCATTTAATTTCTCATCCATGGCCGCCAAGTAAATATCAACATCAGGATGAGCTATTTGTACAGCCGCCACCCCTTCAGGAGCCGCCACTAAGCACATTAGCTTAATCGAAGTTGCGCCACGCCTTTTAATACTTGTAATCGCATCGATCGCTGATCCTCCAGTAGCTAGCATAGGATCAATAACAATCAACTCACGCTCATTGACATCATTCGGTAACTTCACATAATATTCGACCGGCTTTAATGTTTCTGGATCACGATACAAGCCGACATGGCCCACCTTGGCCGCAGGAATCATTCGCAAAATTCCATCGACCATACCTAGACCTGCTCGCAAAATAGGTACAAGACCAAGCTTCTTCCCAGCAATCGTCTTTGATGTCGCCTTCCCTACAGGTGTTTCTATTGTCACTTCTTGCGTCGGCAAATTGCGAGTAATCTCAAAAGCCATCAAAGCAGACACTTCATCAACTAACTCTCTAAATTCCTTCGTACCAGTCGATTTATCACGGATATACGTCAATTTATGTTGGATCAACGGGTGATCAAATACAAATACTTTACTCATTATTATGGCTCCTTCGTATTCGGACTTCTATTCACTCTTTGAAATTCTACAAAAAAAGACACATTCATTCAACCTCTATGAGTGATTTTCTTGCAAGAATGATGAAAATTAAATGTTTTGAATTTACCGATATCTTCCCCGATCTCCGCTGAGACGATAAAAAGTACCGGCTAACAGACTTACCTTAGTCGGATCGTATTCAGCCGTTTCAATGGTTTTTAAGGCTCTTCGACCGAACGTGTAACATAGAAGCCGACGCCACTCACAAATGCACTTTAGTCTCCTTTAACGGCATCAGCAAAACCGGATAGCAGTTTTAACTTCTAAGCCACACAAAAAGGGCAGAGCGATGAGGAGGGCACTGAAAAAGCCCTTTCTAGTAACTCAAAGAAGAGTAATGGCTCCGCTCGTTGCGCGCCTTGCTATGAGAAACCGACTCATTGCAAGGCTTTCAAAATCGGGCAACGGCTACGCACATTACTTAAAGGGCACTGAAAAAGTTTGATTTTAACTTTTTCAGCGCCCTTCCAATAAGCCTACCTTTTTTTCATCCACTTATTCGAGTTGTTACACTAAATCCCCTAGACCTGGATACATCGGGAATTTCGCTGTAAGAGCCGCTACTCGCTCGCGAATTTCTGCCTTTTTCTCTTCATTGTCGACATTTTTCAACGTCAATGCGATTAATTCACCTAATTCATCCATCGCTTCTAAATCCAATCCACGAGCCGTCACAGCCGCTGTACCGATTCGAATACCACTCGTTACAAACGGACTCTCTGGGTCAAATGGAATCGTATTTTTATTCGTTGTAATCCCAACTGAATCTAACGCTTCCTCCGCCACTTTTCCTGTTAACTCTAACGTACGAAGGTCAAGTAAAAGCAAGTGATTATCAGAGCCGCCAGAAACTAGGTTCACACCTTCATGAACAAGCTTCTCTCCAAGACGCTTCGCATTATCAATAATAGATTGAGCATATTGCTTAAATTCAGGAGTTAAGACCTCTCCAAATGAAACAGCTTTTGCTGAAATAACATGCATAAGCGGACCACCTTGGATACCAGGGAAAATCGACTTGTCAATTTTCTTTCCGAATTCCTCGTGACACATAATCATACCACCACGAGGTCCACGTAATGTCTTATGTGTTGTCGTTGTGACAAAATGAGCATGCTCAACAGGATTTTGGTGTAACCCTGCAGCTACTAGCCCGGCAATATGAGCCATATCAACCATTAAGTAAGCGCCCACTTCATCTGCTATTTCACGGAACTTCGCGAAATCAATTGCACGCGGATACGCACTTGCTCCTGCTACAATTAGCTTCGGCTTATTCTCTATAGCTAATTGACGAACCGCATCGTAATCAATACGTTGCGTTTCTTTATCAACACCATATTCCACAAAGTTATATAGAACACCACTGAAGTTAACCGGACTTCCGTGTGTTAAGTGCCCACCGTGCGATAAGTTCATCCCTAGTACCGTATCACCTGGCTCTAAAATCGTGAAATAAACGGCCATGTTTGCTTGAGCACCTGAGTGCGGTTGAACATTGACGTATTCCGCACCGAAAATTTCCTTTGCACGGTCACGGGCAATATCCTCCACAATATCAACATATTCACAACCACCATAATAACGGCGGCCAGGATATCCTTCTGCATACTTATTCGTTAAAACTGAGCCTTGTGCTTCCATAACAGCTTCACTTACAAAATTCTCTGATGCAATCAGTTCGATTTTATCTCTTTGTCGACCTAACTCTTGTTGAATCGCCGCAAATACTTTCGGATCTTGTTTTGGTAATGATTTCATCTCCATACCCTTCCTTTCATCTTTCGGAATTTGAACGAAACCGTCCTATCTCAGAATATATTCTAACATAAGACGGCTCCAAATCCGTACATTATTTTAAAAAAACTATTTTTTATTCAGATTCATTCGTGGTAGACGGCACGAACACCACCAATAAGCCTCGGTCTTGTGTAAGCCATCGTTACATGAGCTTGACCTATTTCTTTAACGGTACTTCTTAGTGGTACAGCAACAGGACGAAGATGCATCCCAATAAACGTATCACCGATATCAATTCCGATCTCAGCTTGAATCGCTTCAACAAGAACAGGGTCTTCCATTTGTCCGAATGCATGAGTTGCCATAGCCCCTCCTGCTGTCCGAATTGGAATTGCACTAACAATCTCATAGCGACGCTCACGCGCTGTCTTGCGTTCAACAACAAGCGCACGATTCAAATGTTCACAGCATTGAAAAGCAAGCTGTACATTCGTAAGCGTCCGGATTTTTGACAATACTTGAAAGATCGTATCCGCTACTGTCTCTGAACCCTTCGAACCAATTTGTGAGCCAATAACTTCACTCGTACTAGTTCCTACGACGAGTAAGGAATCCTCTGTAAAAGGAAAAGCCTGCTGCAAGTCAGCTAATGCCACCTTTAAATCAATAGATAGTTGTTTTGTGAACGGCTCCATCTATGCCTCCTTACAGTATGACATGAATACCTTTATATCGTAAATCGTTCGATTGTCACTTTCAATTTTTTTGATTGACTAGAGAGCAAATTAGCTGTTTCTGACATTTGATCAATGACTTGCGCTTGCTCAGAAGTGATCGTCGCTACCTTTTCTGTACTTGCTGTTGTCGTTTCAGCAATCGTTGCCGCCACTTCTTTAGACTGTCCACTGGATTTCTTAATCGCATCCATTTGTCGGTGAATCATCGTCGAAATATCGGCAATTACGTCCGCCACTTCCAAGACAGACTGTTCAACATTGGCAATCGCTTCATTCGTCGTTGTCCCTTTTTCCGATTGCTCACGTGCAAAGTCGACTTGATCACCAATCTGCTTGACAACATTTTGCACCTCTGATTGCATGCTATGAATGAGCTCAGTTATATTTTGTACAGCTTGTCCACTTTCATCAGCTAAATTCCGAACTTCATCCGCAACTACCGCGAATCCCTTTCCTTGTTCACCAGCACGCGCCGCTTCGATCGATGCATTCAGAGCAAGTAAATTCGTTTGACCGGCAATATCTCCAACTAATGAAATAATATCACCAACCTGCTTCGCTTGCTCTTCTAATTGACTAACTGCCTTCAAAGACTGCTGGTTATCCGTTGCTAATTGCTTAATCCCATTCACTAATGAATCAAAGATTTCCCGGCTATCCTTTAACGTATGTACCATTTCATCTGATGATTTCTTCGATGTTTGTGCACGTGATTGAACCTCTCCAGCAATGTCTGTTAACTCTTCCATTAAGCCAACTGTCCCACTCAATGCGACAGCCGACTGTTCAGCTCCTTCTGATATTTCTTGAATCGTCGCTCCAATTTCCTCTGCTTTTTGCTGCGCTAATTGTGAGGACTGCTCCATTTCTGTTACTTTCGCATTCGTTTGCTCGAAATTATGATCAATATCCCTCACCATATTTCGTAGATTCGCTAGCATCTCATTATAGGCTAACCCAAGTGAACGAATTTCATCATCTGATTTCGTCACCGTGATATCCTGTTGTATATTACCAGCCGCCGCCAGTCTTGCTGATTGTTCTAACTCACGAATTGGTTTTGTAATATAAGGTGCTGCGAAATAACCTAAGACCGAGCTCCAAAGAACACCTTTAAGCAATGTAAGCAAAATAAGCGTTTGCAAGCTAACGCCTAATATATCTAACAAGAAATCACCAAGAATAAAAATAAAAATTGCACTCGTACCGAATGTTACTAATGATAGTCCACTTACACCAAATACTAGCTTCTTGCGAATACTTAATTGATACTTCTTTTTCTCCTCTGCCATATGAGCCACCTCTTACTTCTTGTTTAATTTTTCAATTAGGGGTTCCAAACACCCTTCTATCTCTTCTGCAACTGTACGATATTGCTCTAAACTCCCCCCAAACGGATCAGCAATATCGCTGTCCTCCTCCTGATCATAAGCAAATTCCTTTAACGTAAAAAGCTTCTCCTTCACTTCTGGAAAAAACACTTGGATCGATTGCTTATGCGACTCTGTCATTGTTAACAGTAAATCGGCCCAATCGATTAAATCTTCTGTCAATTCTTGAACAGAATGGGCAACAAAGATCCCTTTCTCTTCTAGTACGGTTCTTGTCCCTTCTGAAAGAGCTGACATAGTCGAAGCATGTAAGCCTGCTGATTTCACTTCAATTGCTTCTCCCATTTTGTCCCGCAACAGTGCTTCAGCCATAGGACTTCTGCAAGTGTTTCCCGTACAAATAAATAGAACGCGTTTCACTCACTAAACCTCCTTTTCAAGCAGATTATGGCGAATATCGTTAGTATGCCCTTAATTTTACCATAGACCTCTTCAAAAACCTATATCATTTAAGATGAGCCTTTAGTCACATAAAAAGCAGCTTTCCGCCAAAGCCAATTAAAATACATCCTCCTAACAATTCACTGTATGAACCAATTACATGCTGAAATCTAGCTCCTACGATTAGACCTACCCAAGCAAGTAGCATGCTAATCAAGCCAATCATCCCAACCGTCATTAACGTCTTTGCTCCAAGAATACCCAAGCTTAAACCTGCCGAAAAGCTATCTAAGCTAACACTAATGGCAAATAGCATTAAGCCCCAACCGACTGGCTGCAAGAGCGATTCTTCCTCTTGACGCCACGCACTTATGACCATCTGCACACCTATGAATAGAAGAAGCCCACCGCCAACATAGTGAGCTATCATACCAACATATTGTGAAAGCCATTTACCTGTCACCATCCCAAGTAATGGCATAACGATATGAAACGCACCGATCACAAGACCGATACGGAAAATTTGCATGATACGTAGTCCCGCCATTCCCATTCCAAGTGAAACAGAAAAAGCATCCATCCCAAGTGCACATGCCATGATCATTAACGTGACCCATTCCGCCATCTCGCTCACTCCTTGTCCGTGCTAGTCCATATGTATGCACAAACAGTAGGAAAAAGACGTGAAAATGAAGTCAATGAGCGAGTGCTACGACTTCCTCGTAAAGTATTTCACCTATTGGATCAAATGCTTGAATAAGGACATTTGTCCATTTTGCCTTCATTTCAATCTTCATTCGCATCGTTCACTCCTCTCCTAATAAACTCTAACATGATCGTAACAAAACGGCTTAAAAACAGTAAGTACTTGTCAGCATTTGCAAATCATCTTATTTATTGCTATACTCTTAATGAATGACAGTCAGTCACTTTTTGATTATAGGAGGAAGATACATGGCCAAAAAAGCAAATAAATTACCACTTATCGTTGATGCAGCGATTACCCGTTTTAAAGAAAAAGGCTTTGAGCACACTTCTGTTTCTGATATCGTCAAACAAGCCGGCGTAGCTCAAGGAACATTCTATTTATATTTCAAATCTAAGAATGAACTAGTTCCAGCAATTGCTGAACGCATTCTAACGACCCTATTTGAATCGATTCAAAAAACGTAGACGATCATACCTCAACGATAGAGATACTCACTGTTGTTATCGACGAGACGTTTGCGATTACAGATCAATATGATGAATTGATTAAGCTTTGTTATTCCGGACTCGCCTATTATCATACGTATGAACGCTGGGAGGAAATGTACGCTCCTTATTACAGCTGGATTGAATCTCAATTGAAAAAAGGTATCGATGAAGGTCTGATTCAATCAAAAATCGAACTCTCATCTTTAACTAAAATGATCATCAATTTGATAGAATCGACAGCGGAGTCTTATTTTTTTGGGAATCAACAAACGACTTCTGTTCATGATGTGAAGCAACAGCTACTACTTTTTATTTCGAGTTCACTGACTGACAATCAGTCATAAAATATAAAAATGGAGGTACTAACATGAATACGTCTCACAAAAAGGAAAAGCAATTGCTTCAGCTTTCCATCTACGGGGCGCTTCTACTTGCGGTTATTGCGATCATTTGGGGTTTTCTTATTTCCTCACAAATGGTCGTTTTTGATGGTCTCTATTCATTAATAAGTGTGAAATTATCATTCCTATCTCTATTAAGTGCTAATTTCATTCGCAAACGAGATTCCAAACGCTTCCCTTTTGGAAAGCAAATGGTCGAGCCTATTGTACTTTTAGTCAAATATACAGCTATTTTGCTGTTATGTATCACAGCTATTATCTCTTCAGGGATGACGCTTTTTTCAGGTGGAGCTGAGGTCAACTTCGGCTACGCTATGTTGTATGCCTTGCTATCAACTGTACTCTGCTTCGGTGTATATATGCATTTGAAGAAAGAAAGCAGCCAATTGGGCTTCGTTCAAGCCGAAGCCAATCAGTGGAAAATGGATATGTATTTAAGCGCGGCTGTGTTACTCGGTTTTATAGTGGCTTTACTCGTCTCATCTACATCCTATGCTCATTTCACACCGTATATTGATCCACTCATGGTCATAATAGTTGCTGGAGCCTTTTTGAAGGTCCCTATTACTGAAATGGTCAAAGCGTGTCGCGAAATACTAGAAATGGCACCAGAAGAGTCTATACAAGCAAACTATGAGCAGCTATTTAACACGATCAAACAAGAAGAAAAAATAGAGAAAATGTATGTCCGCTTAGCCAAAGTCGGTGGCACACTCTTTGTCGAGGTTGACTTTATTTTAAATGAACATTCCTTGATACAAACTGTCGACCAGCAAGACGACATCCGTGAGAAAATTAAACGTGCAACCGACCACTTACCGTATCAAAAATGGCTAACCATCTCCTTTACAAAAGATGAGAAGTGGGCCGTTTAATGAAGTTGCAAGAGCCGTTTCGATGGCTCTTGTGTTGTGCAAGTGTTTGAAAGCGCTCTATTTTTTAGTGGAAGCGCTTCCTAAATTAGCATAAGCGCTCTAAATACCTTCGAAAGCGCTCACATGATGAATTTCGAGGATATTCGACACATCGATTCCTCTCAGAAGCGCTAAATAACCCCATCAGCCGCCTTCTCAAGTCGGTTCATAACCGCAATGCCAATTCCTTCTTTCGGAAACGCTTCTGTATAAATAATTTCAGCCTTTTGCCCATCAAATGCCCGTAAGCTGTCATATAGCTTCTGCGCTACTGTTGATAGATCATCTCTTTTTCCACAGGCGACAACAATATCAGCATCATATTCAGCTACCCTTTCTTCCGTCGTTAACACGCCAACACGATGCCCCTTTATTCTAGCCTCCTGTACATAATCCTTGATTTTCCTACAGTCAGAAACAATATACAGTTGGCCCGTTGGCGCATAGTGGGTATATTTCATTCCAGGTGAACGTGGCGCTTCTGTTTCAGCATGCAAAGAAGGATCGACTTCAATCGCACCGATCACGTCCTCAATCTCTTCCTTCGTGACACCGCCTGGTCGATAGAGCATCACTCTATCCACAGAACAATCAACAACTGTTGATTCAACACCGACACCCGTTACACCTCCGTCAACAACTCCAGCAATCTTTCCATCTAGATCATGAATAACGTGGTTTGCAGTTGTCGGACTTGGCTTACCCGATTGATTAGCACTTGGAGCGGCAATCGGTACACCTGCTGCTTCTATAAGACTTAAAGCGATTGAATGTGATGGCATTCGTATTCCAACTGTGTCCAATCCCGCTGTTACACTCTCTGCTATGCTATTGGTGCGCTTTAGAATTATCGTCAATGGTCCCGGCCAAAAGGCATTTATTAGCTTTTTCGCTACTAACGGAACGTCCGTCACTAAATCCTTTAACTGCTCTTCCTTAGCAATGTGGACAATTAATGGGTTATCACTCGGTCTTCCCTTTGCTTGAAAAATTTTTTGAATTGCTTTTTCATCAAGAGCATTTGCGCCAAGTCCATACACCGTCTCCGTTGGAAAGGCAATCACCTCACCTTTTTTTATCCACAACGCTGCTTCCTTTATTTCACTACTTTTATGTAAAAGTTGATCCTCTTTATCCACAATCCATCGTTTTGTTTGTTTATAACTCAATTTTCATCGCTCCTAACTTCTCCATTTTGCAAGGGAAGTCAAACGATGTCAATATTCCATTCATATTTCGACGTAATCTCGGTTTTTTTTATCAAATCGACTTGTTACAACATCTTCTTTCTTCTTATTTTCGTTCTACTTGTTCTTTCAATGCAAATGAGGTTATCCACACTTGTGAATAACCTGTAGATAAGTAACCCCTTTCAGACAATAGGGCAACACCAAATTTTCACATCAGCCGTTTGATGCTTTTTGAAATGAGCTGATTCTTGGATCTCTTTCGGAATACGTTCTTTAACTACCTCTCTAAATCCTAGCTGATGAAACAATGCACTAGTCGCCTTCGCACATAAATAAACAGCCTTAAGCTTCTGTTCTTCAGCATATTTCAACGTTAATTGCAGGAATTCTAAGCTTAGCTTTGCATCCCATTCAGGTGATTGCAAAACGAGTGACCTTAATAGACCTACTTCCTCATACATTTCAATTCCTACCGTTCCAATTAGCTGCTCGGCATCGTTTTCAACAATTAAGAAATGTTCAATTATATGTTCAATACCTTCATCTCGTAATCCAGCTTTCGCAACTAACCGCTGCACTTTCAACAAATCCTCTTGCTTTGCCTTTCGGACAACCATCGCCATAGCAAGCCACTTCCTTTCTACTAGCTTACTAATCTATATGCTAGGCTTGTCTCATTTATGCATCCTATCCGAATATACGCTCAAATAACCCACTAAACCACTCAACAAAGAAAAACGAAACTTCAATCTCATCTTCTTCTGTTTCCTCAACGAATTCCTCTTCAGATTCATCATCCGTTGCCTCTATCGCATCTCCATTCGCCATATCAAGAAAGCAGAGAGGTGGGAATAAGACACACCACCAATTCTCACCATTTCCTTTTCCGAGCGTAATTAATACAGCATCATATGTACCTGCTGGATAGACAAGGTGACCATAGAGCTTCGTCGGGAAATTAACGGCATCAAAGTCGACCTCATAGTCTTGCTCTAAGCCATAACGCTCTAATTCTTGTGCAACAATCTTCTCAATTTCAACTAAATTAGCTTCAATCGTCGCCTTTGCTTCTTCCATATCATCTATACGTAACACCCATTCCGTAATCGCATCATTTACTCGATCCCGTATATCGCGCTTTAATGCTTGATCGGCTACAGAATCACTATTGGCTAGAATGCGCAGGCGAATGGCTTCCTCTTCATTGACCTCCTGATGTAGCTCAGCTACCGCAAGCGAATGTTGAGCTTCCCAATTAACGACTATGACAAATAACGAGAATAATAGATAGATAACAACATTTGGTTTCATAATAAAAAACACCGCCCCTTCACGAATTATTCTCGTCAAAGAGAGCGGCATTTAAACCTGTCATTTTTCTTTTTTGAAAGATTGTTAGAAATTTAATTGGAGGACGTAGGCTGGTTCACGAGCTACATTCCACTTTCAATACAACGGAAATAAGAAAAGACTACCACGTACACTCAAGAGTTCGTCATCGTTCCATATGCCAATACTATTCGCTCTTTCCCATTAATATCTCGCTTAATTTCAGTCATAGCGTGCGGAAAAGCTGTTGATAACATTTCACAAACCGTCTGTGCTTGCCCTATACCTACTTCAAACGCAACTAAACCGGTTGCTTCTATTACTTGTGGAAGTTCCGTCATAAACCTACGATATAAGTCTAATCCGTCCTCTCCACCGAAAAGCGCCAAATGTGGCTCATGTTCCTTAACATGAACCGCCAACTCTCCTTCATCACGAACAGGAATATACGGAGGATTCGATACAATCACATCGACCTTGCTTTTCGACGATACATAGGGAGATAGTAAGTCCCCATCGATAAACGTAACATCAGCCGCTAGACTACGTGCATTTTCCCGAGCTACCTTTAACGCTTGTGGCGAGATATCTATCGCTTCTACATTCATCTGAGCATTTTCAAGTGCAAGCGTAATGGCTATCGCTCCACTGCCAGTCCCGACATCAACAACCTGAATCGTTCGCTCCTGAAATAGTTTCTGCGCTCGCTCACTCACCACTTCCACAAGCTCCTCTGTTTCTGGACGTGGGATGAGCACATCACCATTGACCTTAAAACGTCGTCCATAAAAGACTTCATATCCGATCAAATGCTGAACAGGAACCCCTTGTGCATGCTGCTCTAGATCAGACGCTAGCTGATTCCACACCGCATTAGAAAGTGGCTCTTGTAGCATCATCAAAAAATGCGTACGATTCACTTGTAAATAATGCCGTAGCAGTAATTCTCCGACTGGTTGCTCCAGCTTCCTTTCAGCTAAAAAAGAAGAAGCCCATTGAAGAGCCTCTTGGATCGTCCTATCGTTCGGCATTTTGCATCGCTTCCGCTTGTTCTTCAACGATTAGAGCATCGATGATTTCATCAAGCTTCCCTTGTAAAATTTGCTCTAGCTTTTGAAGCGTTAAACCGATCCGGTGATCGGTCACGCGGCTTTGTGGAAAATTATACGTGCGAATCCGTTCTGAACGATCTCCCGTTCCTACCGCAAGCTTACGATTGGAATCATATTCTGCCTGAACCTCACGCTGAAATTTATCATATACACGCGCACGAAGAACCTTCATCGCTTTCTCTTTGTTCTTAATTTGTGATTTCTCATCCTGACATGAAACGACCGTTCCAGTCGGTACGTGTGTTAAGCGTACAGCTGACATCGTCGTATTAACGCTTTGCCCACCAGGACCACTTGATGCAAAAGTGTCGACACGAATATCCTTTTCGTGAATTTCCACTTCAACTTCTTCCGCTTCAGGAAGAACAGCAACCGTAGCAGTTGACGTATGAATTCGACCACCTGATTCAGTTGTCGGTACACGTTGCACACGATGAGCTCCATTTTCATACTTCAGCTTAGAATAGGCACCGCTTCCGTTCACACTGAAAATGATTTCCTTGAAGCCACCAAGCTCTGTTGGTGTCGATTCGATGACTTCAACCTTCCAGCCTTGCGCTTCTGCATAACGAGTATACATTTTGTATAAATCGCTAGCGAATAACTGTGCTTCATCTCCACCAGCAGCCCCACGAATTTCAACGATAACATTTTTATCATCATTCGGGTCTTTTGGTAGTAATAATATTTTCAAGCGTGCTTCAAGCTCTTCAATCGTCGTAGATAGTTCATCAATCTCCTCTTTGACCATTGCATACATCTCATCATCAAGCTTATCCTCAAGCATCGCTTTAGCATCTGTCAATTGTGTACTTGCTTCTTTATATTCACGATACGCCTGTACAGTCTCTTCTAAATCCGATTGTTCCTTTGAATACTCACGCAATTTCGTTGAATCGCTAATGACATCAGGGTCACTTAGTAACTCATTTAATCGATCATAGCGATCTTCTAATGATTGTAAACGATCTAACACGGATTTTTCACCTCATCATATTCCATCGTATAACAGAACTATTATAGTACATTGCCTTACAGTGGTCAAATAAGAAGAGTGCACAGCGGCTTTTCTTAAATACGCCGTGCATAGTTACTACATAGGGGTTCAGCTTTTCTGTAAGTAAAAGCTTCTTTCAGAAAAAAATATATGCTTCATGTTGAAAAAAGAGGGAATACTACTATCATACTTATTCAAGGCGTATACGACCTACACATAATAGCCAGAAAGGGTGGTTCTCATGAGATATGTCATTATAGGTGGTGACGCAGCTGGAATGAGCGCTGCAATGCAAATTGTCAGACATGAAGAGAATGCAGAGATCATCACACTAGAAAGAGGTGAGATCTATTCATATGCACAGTGTGGCCTTCCTTATGTGATTGGAGGACTCATTTCATCAACAACCGATCTCATTGCTCGCGATGTTGAAACATTTCGTCATAAGTACAGAATAGATGCGCGGACTAAGCATGAAGTAACTTCGGTTGACCTAAAGAACCAGACCGTAAGTGGTCATCATTTTTCCCTTTCATATGACAAACTGCTAGTTGCAACAGGGGCTAGTCCTATCGTTCCCTCTTGGCCAGGAAGTGACTTGCGAGGTATTCATACAGTGAAAACAATCCCCGATACTGAACAATTAATAGCTGATGCGAAAGAGAAAAAGCATATCACAATCATCGGAGGTGGTTATATCGGACTGGAGCTCGCAGAGAATTTTGTTAAAATAGGAAAAGAAGTGACCATTATTGAACAAGCACCGCAGCTTGCTACTATTTTTGATGAAGACATGGCCAACATGATTCAAGAGGAAGCCGAAAAGAACGAGATTAAAGTTCGTCTTAATGAAACCGTTGAAGGATTTGCAGGCAACGAACGTGTCGAACGCGTGATTACGGATCAAGCTTCTATCCGTACGGATCTAGTTGTCGTTGCAATCGGTGTGACGCCAAACACATCATTTCTTTCTAACTCTAATCTTCACTTTCATCACAACGGTGCAATCAGTGTGAATCGTTTCATGGAAACGAATGTAGAAAACGTGTATGCTGCAGGTGATTGCGCAACACAATATCATCGTATAAAGAAAAAGAATGATTATATTCCTCTTGGTACACATGCAAATAAACAAGGGAGACTAGCAGGAAAAGCGATGGTTGGTCAGCCTTCACCATTTCAAGGTATTGTTGGAACATCGATCATTAAATTTTTCAGCTTAACATTAGGACGTACAGGGTTATCAAGTCGTGAGTTAGAGGAGATTTCCTACCCATATGATCAAATGACTACCGAAATCGGACATATTGCTGGCTATTATCCTGGAGCTGAAAGGTTAACCGTTCGTCTTTGTTATCACCGAGATACGAATCAGCTTCTCGGTGGACAAATCATCGGTCGTGCAGGTGTCGACAAACGAATCGATGTTCTCTCAACCGCTCTTTATAACGAAATGAAAGTTGATGAATTAGAGCATTTAGATCTCGCCTACGCGCCTCCTTATAACGGTGTTTGGGATCCGATTCAACAAACTGCTCGGCGGCGCTAATGACTCACATATCCAAAAGGCTGACACATTACTACGAAGAGTCTTTTCAAATCGAGGACAAATGAAGCAAAGCAGGAAAAAAGGAATTCATTAAAGTGGTGTTGACTAGGGGGATTGAAGGAGGAATGTGAGAACTTCTAAAAAAGTAACATTTAACCCATATGTAAGAAACCCAAATGAGGCATAGCCCGATTGAGTTTCTTCAATCCTTAATCTGTCTCACTTATATGGACATTATATCTTGGAATCTCCCGGCTAAGCTGTTGACGAAGTTCATCAAAATATTCTTTCTTTTCCTTCTCCTCCATGTCTTTCGGTGCTTTCACATTAACAAAAGCATGATTTCCAGCAAGAAACACCATACCAGATTCAAGTCCAAAATCCTCTTGTATAATTTCAGCGATAAGCTGTTGATCATTTCCTAAATGACGCCTCTCAACATCCATAGATCTAAAGTTCGTACCAGTATTAGGCATTTCATCTAGATCGTAGCGACCTAATTGCTGCTTTCGAATTTGCCCATAATTTAATGGTCCTGGTCCGAATAATCCATACATGACGCGATTTGTACCTGGTTCATCTGATGCATTTTGCACACCTTGACCGTCACCAGAATCATAGTGAGCGCCTTGTTGTTGGCAACCTATAGCAAGGAATAGTGTTACCACAACCATCATCCATAACACTTTTTTCAATCTAAGCACCTCCTCTACATTCAGACTGATTTCTTTTATAGTTTGTCCGATTTTGTAGAAAAGAACGTGACAATTATAACCAAAGAATACGGGCGCAGCAGTCTTTTCTTAGATGTCGCGCGTTTGAGATTTCCAAAAAGTGCAATCGTTATCTGCGATGTCCTTATAAATATAAATTACATTCTACAAGGAAAAACGTGGTACCATTTCATTCCAACTACAAAAAGGATGTTTCAAAGGGTCTATGATCACTCTTTTGAAACATCCTCATTTTTATATTCGCACTTATCCTTTCATTTGATGATCCCGATCCTTACATTGCTTTTGATACCGCTCTACCTCATGACAATTACGACAACGAGGTTCATAGGACTCTGATGCTCCTACTAAGATGATCGGATCATCATACGATGCAGGTTTCCCATTTATTAATCGTTGTGTACGGCTTGCAGGTGACCCGCATAATGGGCAAATCGCTTGGAGCTTTGTAACATCTTCAGCAATCGCTAATAGTGGTTGAATCGGACCAAATGGCTCACCACGGAAGTCTCGATCTAATCCTGCACAAATAACTCGTTTCCCACGATTCGCTAACTCTTCAACAATATCGATAATGGCGTTATCAAAAAACTGTACCTCATCAATTGCAACAACTTGTGTTGTAGCTTCGACTCCTGCTAACACATCCATTGCCCGCTCCACTGGTGATGCGCATACTTTTGTTCCGTTGTGGGATACGACTTCTTCTTCACTGTAACGATTATCAATAATCGGCTTAAACACTTGTACCTTTACATTTCCAAAGCTCACTCTTCGAACTCGTCGAATGAGCTCCTCCGATTTGCCTGAAAACATACTCCCACATATGACTTCAATTGAACCAAGCTGTTTATCCCCATACATCGTTTACACCTCATCTATAGTATATCTCTCTTCATCACAATTGCTACTACACATATACATGAAAAAACAGGCAATGCACATTGCTATTGCCTGTTTGTATAATGCGGTTTATTTCAAGTTGTATTTCTTCTTGAAACGATCGACACGTCCGCCTAAGTCGTTTAGCTTCTGCTTACCAGTGTAGAACGGGTGTGAATCAGCACTTACTTCCACTTTTAAAAGCGGATATGTGTTTCCATCTTCCCACTCAATGGTTTCAGAAGAGCTCTTTGTAGAACCACTTAGAAACTTAAAGCCCGTGCTTGTATCCATAAATACAACCTTTTGATAATCAGGATGAATACCTTGTTTCATTACTTTCAACTCCTTTTGCCCTGAATCTCTTCGAAACAGAGTTATCTCAATCACACATGACGAAATTATATCAACTCAACAACGAAAAAGCAACTCCATTTTCATCCAATGAGTTATCTTTTCCTTCCTCTTGCGTTCATTTCTTCTTCCATTGACGCAAAAAAGTCAATGTTTGTTTTCGTTTCCTTCACTCGCTTAATGAAATGATCGACAAAATCTGGGGAATCATTCATCGTTTTTCGAATGGCCCATAGCTTATCTAACTGACTTTTCGGCATAAGCATTTCTTCTTTTCGCGTACCAGAGCACGAATATCGATCGATGGGAAAATACGTCGTTCAGCCAATTTGCGATCAAGGTGTAGCTCCATGTTTCCTGTCCCTTTAAATTCTTCATAGATAACATCATCCATACGTGAACCCGTTTCAACAAGTGCTGTTGCCAAAATCGTTAAACTTCCACCTTCTTCAATATTACGGGCCGCCCCAAAGAAACGCTTCGGACGGTGGAAGGCTGCAGGATCAATACCACCAGATAGCGTTCGACCACTCGGTGGGATCACGAGATTATACGCTCTCGCCAAGCGAGTAATACTATCCATTAAGATGACGACATCCTTACGATGTTCGACGAGACGCATAGCGCGCTCTAGAACGAGCTCGGCCACTTTAATATGATTTTCAGGCACTTCATCAAACGTTGAGCTAACCACCTCTGCTTTAACGGAACGCTCAATGTCAGTCACTTCTTCTGGACGTTCGTCAATCAATAGAACAATCAGTTCAACATCTGGATGATTTTCCGCAATACTATTCGCTACTTCCTTCATTAATGAGGTCTTACCCGCTTTAGGAGGGGCGACAATCAAGCCACGCTGTCCAAATCCAACAGGTGAAATCATATCAATAATCCTTGAAGATACACGGCCAGGGGCTGTTTCTAGTTCAATCTTCTGCTCAGGGTAAAGTGGCGTTAATGCCGGGAAGTGAGGACGTTCTCTCGATGTTTCAGGTGCGTCGCCATTTACAGCTTCAACATGTAACAGCCCATGATAACGTTCATTTTCCTTTGGAGGTCGAACCTTCCCTGATACTTTATCACCATTTCGCAAATCAAATCGGCGAATTTGCGAAGCAGAAATATAAATATCCTCTGAGCTCGGCATATAATTAATTGGTCGCAAGAAACCAAAACCCTCTGATTGAATAATTTCTAGTACGCCTTCCATAAACATTAAACCGTCTTGTTCAGCTTGTCCTTTTAAGATGGCAAAAACAAGCTCCTTTTTCGTCAGCTTGCTATAATAAGACACTTTGTATTCTCTAGCAAGTTCATAAAGCTCTTTTAGCTTCATATTTTCCAATTCTGAAATATGTACACCCATCGTAACACCACGTTTCTTATATATTAGAATACCCATTGATGCTCACCACATCAATGGTTCGATACACTTGTTTTGATTCCTTCACTGACAACATATCCATCTATACTAGGAAAACTATTACTTATTTAAATAATAAGGTCATATTTGGAGTTATTGCGGAGAAAAATAGAAGGCTTAAAATGGTATCTACTATCAATCATTTTAACCATATTTCAATCAAATATTCAAGAAGGGCTTTTCAGAGGGCACTGAAAAAGTTTGGTTTTAACTTTTTTGGTACCTTTAACGGAGCCCTTCCTATTTTCAAACTAACTCTTTACTTGTTCCACTTCTTCTTCAGTCATCGATTCACGCCAAATTTTTGCGCCTAGCCCTAATAATTTCTCCTCAAGATGAGCATAGCCACGATCAATATGCTCTACCCCAGAAATTTCTGTTACCCCGTCTGCCAATAGCCCTGCTACTACAAGAGCAGCTCCTGCTCGTAGATCCGTTGCTCTTACCTTTGCTCCTTGTAACGTAGTCGCCCCATTAATAATCGCTGAACGGCCTTCTACCTTGACATTCGCTCCCATTCGTCTGAGCTCATCAATGTGCTTAAAGCGAGCATTATAAATCGTATCTGTTACAATACTCGTCCCCTCAGCTTGGGTAAGCAACGTTGTAAATGGTTGCTGAAGATCGGTAGGGAAGCCAGGGTATACTAATGTCTTCACATCAACACCTTGCTTCGGTTTATCGTTATGTATCAATAATTGGTCATCATTCACATCAATCGATACACCCATTTCACGTAACTTAGCAATGAGTGATTCAACATGATAAGGAATAATGTTATCAATCATCACTCTTTGACCCATAGCAGCCGCTAATATCATATACGTTCCTGCTTCGATTCGATCAGGAATGATGGAATGGCGGCACCCTTGTAATGAGTCGATCCCATCAATTCGAATCACATTTGTCCCTGCCCCTTTTATTTTCGCTCCCATACTTGTTAACAATGTAGCAACGTCAATAATCTCAGGTTCTTTAGCAGCATTTTCAATAATCGTCTGCCCTTTCGCTCGAACAGCAGCCAGCATAATGTTAATAGTCGCTCCAACACTGACAACATCCAAGTAGATCGTTGCACCACGGAGTTCATCAGCGCGTAAATAAAACGCACCTTGTTCATTCGTCACCTTAGCTCCAAGTGCCTCAAAGCCTTTTATATGTTGATCAATCGGTCTTGGACCTAAGTTACAACCACCTGGTAATCCAATCACCGCTTTTTTAAATTTACCTAGCATGGCTCCCATTAAATAATAAGATGCCCGCAATTTTTTGACACGTCCATTTGGGAGTGGCATTGCTATCATATTTTCAGGCTTTATTTTAATTTCATCAGGAGTTAACTCTACTTCTCCACCAATCTCTTGAAGAAGCTCTGCGAGAAGTTGAACATCTGATATTTCAGGTAGATTATCAATCGTAACTTCTGAATCAGCTAAAATAGCAGCTGGTATTAACGCAACCGCACTATTTTTTGCTCCACTAATTTGTACAGTACCTTCTAACGGATATCCGCCTTCAATCATTAATTTATCCATAATCGCATCCCTTCCATTGGTGCTCATCTCTCTATCTTCCATTATAACCATATCAACGAAAAAGTAACGAGTCTTTTTTTTTAAAGTTCAATTAATTTATATGAAAATAAAATTCGCATTAGCCACATTTTCTACATACAATTAACCCTATGAATGGACAAAAAGCAGTTCAGCTGAACTGCTTTTTGTCTACACATAGCTTGCTTACGCTTTATTTGAAGAACCAAATTCACGCATTTTGCCTTTTACTGTTTCTTTAATCGCGTCACGAGCAGGCCCTAAATATTTACGTGGATCATACATATCAGGGTTTGCATCAAGCGTTTCACGAACAGCTTTCGCAGATGAAATTTGGCTTTCTGTATTTACATTAATCTTCGCATGTCCGAACTCAATTGCCTTTTGAACATCAGCTACTGGGATTCCTGTACCACCGTGAAGAACAAGCGGAATTCCAACTAGTTCATCAATTTCCTTCATACGATCGAAGCCTAAGTTAGGCTCACCTTTGTATGGGCCATGAACAGATCCAAGCGCTGGTGCAAAACAGTCAACACCTGTTTCTGCAACAAGTTGCTTACATTCAGAAGGAATGGCATAAGCAGCTTCTGCATCGTCAACAATTAAGTCATCTTCTTGTCCACCAATACGACCAAGCTCAGCCTCAACAGATACCCCTAACGTATGAGCAACTGCTACAACTTGCTTTGTAATCGCAATGTTTTCTTCTAGCGGATGGTGAGAACCATCAATCATAACAGAAGTGAATCCGGCATGAATCGCTTCGACACACTTTTCAAAGCTAGAACCATGGTCAAGGTGAATCGCAACTGGTACAGTTGTACCGTACTCTTCCATTAATGATTCGACAAGCTTGACGATTGTTTTGAATCCACCCATATAACGAGCTGCACCCTCAGACACACCAAGGATTACTGGTGACTTTTCCTCTTCGGCAGCTTGTAGAATTGCTTGAGTGAACTCAAGATTATTCAAATTGAATTGACCCACTGCATAGCTTTCCGCCTTTGCTTTGTTAAGCATTTCCTTCATTGAAACTAAAGGCATGTTTCTTTTCCTCCTTAAATTGAGCCTTATTCAAAGATCAACATCCCCACTAGACGTATCTACTTATTTGTACAAAAAGTAAAGCGCGTCACGCAAATGTGCGTATCTCTATGTAAGAGGCATGATCTTCAAAATGCTCTCTATAGTTGAACGTGTCCATTATAGCATACTCTCTCAAGAAAACATCCATTTATACCGGAGATTCGTCAATTTTTTTAGAATAATTTATTTTGAAATTTCCTCCATTTCCAATGTCTTACGAATCACTTCTCGAATGTCATCAATGTCAAACGGCTTAGCAAAGTGTGTTACCGCCCCTAAACTCATCGCTTCATTAATTAAATTTAATTCTCCGTAAGCAGTCATCATAATAACACGAATCGATTCATCATGCTCTTTAATACGCCTTAAAATTTCCAGACCATCCATTCCTGGGATTTTCATATCAAGTAACACAAGGTCTGGTCTATCCTTTTCCACTAATTTAAGAGCTTGAGCACCATTAGCCGCATCAGACATAACATAACCATCTTTTTGAAGAATTTCACTTAGCAATACACGTATTCCATATTGATCGTCGACGACAAGAATTTTGTTCATGCTTTCTTCCTCCTAATTTAAATCATATTTACCCTATCGAATGTGTTCCTCTATTCTAAACCCCCTCGACATATTCGCCAAGTAATGGCTAACTCCTTCCAAATTCCACTCAATTTTCATAAATTCCGTCCGACATATTTTGCATTTCTTGCGTTCCGTATGAAATCCTTTTATAATTTCGAGGGTATGTATATGTCGTTCACAATAGTCAGTTAGTGAAAAAAGAACGTAGCGTTTTTTTCAATACGCCGAATAAAAATTCACCGAAAAGAAGGAGGAAACGACTGTGCTTACGATTTTTACAACACAGCTTCAAGGACGTCTCAAGGACATCGCTCAAAATGAAGAATTAATTGAAGATGCAGCCCGCCTTCTATGCCAATCATTAATCGGTGATGGGAGCCTGTATATTGATGCACAAGAGGAAATGGGAGGTGTACTTGCTGAAGCACTTCATGGTCAAGATCGCTTTGAACAAACGAAGTCTCTCTATCAAAATGGGGTAGTAGCAACTACTTCTCCGGTTGACCGCGCACTGCTCGTAGCACCAACATCAGGTCATCACGTGCTACTAAAAACAGCGAAAATCTTAACCGAGCATGCTGTTCCATTTGTTGTGATCGTGGCGAAGCACGAATCGAAAGAACTTGATAAGCTAGCAGATATAATTATTGACTTGGATAGTATGGATGGGCTAGTACCTAATGATCTAGGAAACCGAATCGGTCACCCAGCATCCATTACCGCCCTTTACTGTTTTATAGCGTTACAATTGATGATGAAAGACATACTTGAAGAATACCTATAACTTTTAAAAATGCATGTATTATTCCCACAATTCGCCTTATCGCTGATTAAACTTTTAAAGATTTTTTCATCCTTAGCTTTTAAGTAAAATGCCCTTAAGTCACTGAGTAACCTAAGGGCATTCTTGGTTATGCGTTTTCTGTTTTTAACGACGCACCAATGAACTCTCTAAATAGCGGCTGTGGGCGCGTTGGTCTAGATGTGAACTCAGGGTGGAACTGAGAAGCAATGAAAAATGGGTGGTCACGAAGCTCAATAATTTCGACTAAGCGACCATCTGGACTTGTCCCAGAGAAGACAAAGCCCGCTTCCTCCATTTGCTCGCGGTATTCATTGTTAAACTCATAACGATGGCGGTGCCGCTCATACACAACTGGTTCCTTGTATGTCACATCTGCAAGTGATCCTTTGTCAAGCTTACATGGATACAAGCCGAGACGTAATGTCCCACCCATATCTTCAACATCCTTTTGTTCAGGAAGGAGGTCGATAATTGGATAAGGCGTTTCTGGATTTAACTCAGCCGAATGAGCACCTTCAAGTCCTAATACGTTCCTTGCATACTCAATTGATGCTAGCTGCATACCTAGGCAAATACCTAAAAATGGCACTCCTTGTTCACGAGCATATTGAATGGCAACAATTTTCCCTTCAACACCACGATCACCAAAGCCACCTGGAACAAGAACACCATCAACATTTGCTAAATACTCTGCAACGTTGTCCTTTGTTACTTCTTCAGAATGAACCCATTTAATCTCAATATCAGCATCATAATGATAGCCGGCATGACGCAAAGCCTCTGCTACCGAAAGATAGGCATCTTGCAAGGCGACATATTTACCGACAAGGGCAATTGTCACCTTTTTCGATAGGTTCTGAACTCTATTAACAAGCTCCTTCCATTCTGTCATGTCAGCTGTTTCACACGTTAAATTAAAATGACGACAAACAATATCATCTAAGTGCTGTGCCTGCAACTCAAGTGGCACTTTATAAAGTGAATCTTCATCACGCGCTTCAATAACAGCATCCTTATCAATATCACAGAATAACGCAATTTTCTCTTTCATCTCTTGCGGAACTGGCTTCTCCGTACGTACAACAATAATGTTTGGTTGAATTCCTAGGCTTCTAAGCTCTTTTACACTATGCTGAGTTGGTTTTGATTTCATCTCACCAGCTGCAGCTAAATAAGGAATAAGCGTACAGTGAATATACATCACATTTTCAAAGCCGACATCGCTCTTAATTTGGCGAATCGCCTCTAGAAACGGCAAACTCTCAATGTCACCAACCGTACCACCAATTTCTGTAATAACCACATCAGCATGCGTTTCACGCCCAGCACGAAATACACGCTCTTTGATTTCATTAGTCACATGCGGAATGACTTGTACTGTGCCACCAAGGTAATCTCCACGACGCTCTTTCTTTAGTACCGTTGAATATATTTTCCCAGTTGTAACATTGCTATTTTGACTAAGATTAATATCAATAAAACGCTCATAGTGCCCTAAATCAAGATCAGTTTCTGCCCCATCATCTGTCACAAATACTTCACCATGCTGATACGGACTCATTGTTCCTGGATCGACATTTATATAAGGATCGAACTTTTGAATTGTGACTTTCAGCCCGCGATTTTTTAGTAGACGTCCTAATGAAGCTGCTGTTATTCCCTTTCCTAATGACGACACCACACCGCCTGTGACAAAGATATATTTTGTTGCCATGTTTTCGTCTCCCTTATTTTGTACTTTCAATCTAGTTATAAAAAAAACAAAAGTGAGCGATCCCTCTTATGTAAAGGGGGCACACTTTTGTTTTAACTTCACCATTCGGTTCTTAAGCCCAAAAATGATTCTACCGAGAATGCCGGAAGAAGTCAAGCAGATTCGTTAGTTCAAATCATCTTCTTCATCAAATTGATCAGAATCATCCTCATCTTCGTCTAGATCTTCGACTCCATCTGAATACTCGTCTGATTCCTCATCCTTGTCAGCATCATCTTCCATAGCAATTTCATCGAGTTCGTCTTCAAGATCTTCATATTCATCTTCATAATCATCAAAGTCATCATCAAGGTCAGCTGTTGCTTTTGATTTCTTCTTCGGCTTCACAGGCGTTGTGATTTCTTCCTCAGCCTGCTCTAGTGCATACCAGCTTTTCAGCCCCCATGTATTATCTCCAAGTGAATGGAAACGACCATCAATATTTAAATCTGTATATAAGTTCGCAATTCGTTCAGCTACTTGTTCCTCGTTCATACCTTTCACTTTTGCTACTTCATCCATTAAATCATAGTAATCATAAGGCTTACGACCCTTTTTCATAATTTCGTAAGCAACCTCTACCATTGAATGCTCCATTACTTCATCTTTCGATAATTCTAATCCCATCATGACACGTCCCTTCCACGCAATCTATCGCACATCTTTCTCATTATAAACATAATTATGAGCTTTATTCCATAGCTTTTGTATTTTTCAATCCTGAAAGAAGGTTTTCGATCTGAAGCTGAGTGTATTCCTCAATATTATACAGCTTCTGAATCGACCATCGTCTAAACGTCCACATCTGACCTTGAACAACTATATTATTCGCAATCAGCTTAATCTGCTTCTCATTTAATGTAGCTATTTTCTCTTTTACACAATGACGAATGACCTCTTCAATCATCGCAACCATCTGTACTTCCTTCTCCAGCACATATTTCAGTGCGTCCTTAGATAACGATTTCGTTTCTTGATACATAACAAGAACCTCATCCTGCATTTCATGAACGACTTGGAAATAGGATGAAACGGCATTCTTTAACCGATCCATTCCGCTCCCTTCCTCCTTCATTAACGATTGCAACCGTCCCCGGACTTCTTCATAAATCGAATCACAAACAAGGAATAGAACATCTTCTTTTTTTCGAATATATTCATAAAGGGTACCAATGCTAAACCCTGATGCACTTGCAATTTCACGAGTGGTCGTGCGATGAAACCCTTTTTCCGTAAACAAATGTACCGCAGCCTTAACCATTTGCTCCCTACGCTTTCGAATCAGTTCAGGATCCTTCACAAGCGATTTTACTGCCTTTTTCATCAACCTACCTCCCCTAATTTTGCTTATAGCATACTAAATTTCAAACGAATGAGCCATACTTTTATAGAAAAAACGCGATAGCGTCTTTTTTATTAGCGATGTGCTAAGCCGTTACAGCGGATTTCAGTTTTGCTGCAAGTGGGGATCTTTCAGAAAACGGGTAACGTGCGAAGTCAACTCCGCCTGTGAATTGACCTACATTTCCCTCGATTCTCCCCTAACATCCTTCTGTGACATTTATAAATTCTGATTCTTTCATGATTTTACAAAATAACCAACATGAATTTCAAGTAAATGGGGTAATCTAGTTGGAAGAATCTTATCAAATGATCTCCTTATGAGAAAAGGTAGGTGTTCCTTAATGAATGGATGGTTAATCGCACTTTTTGTCATTGCTGCACTCATTATTTTAATGCGCATTGACTTCTTACTCGGTTTAAGGAAGCAGAAGAAAGAGGCGACTCGTCACATACAGGAAACTCGTTACGGAGATGTCCTGCTCTTGACAGATGGAGAAGAGTGCTTTAAACAAATGCTTCAAGACATAAAAGAGGCAACCGATCATATCCACATCCTCTTTTACATTTTTCGTGATGATCATATTGGGAAAAAAGTGTTATCGACATTAGCATTAAAAGCAAAGCAAGGTGTGACTGTACGACTGCTCGTCGATCGCTTTGGATGCAAGCTCTCAAGGCATGTTAAGAAGAAGTATAAGAAAGCAGGTATTTCAATCGCCTACTCTCATCCTCCTTCTTTTCCATATTTATTCTTCACACTCAATCGTCGCAATCATCGAAAGATATCGATTATCGATGGAAAAGTCGGTTATATCGGTGGCTTTAATGTCGGAGACGAATATTTAGGCAGAGACCCTTCTTTCGGCTTTTGGCGTGATTTTCATTTACGTATTGCTGGTGATGGTGTCCAAGATTTGCAAGAGCAATTTCTCGAAGATTGGCAAACCGCTAAGCAAACGTACATCAAAAAGGAAAGCCACTATCCGCGATTAACAAAAGGCGAAATCCCATTACGCATTTTACCAACTGACGGTAGTTATTTAGAAGAGACGTTTATCGATTTAATTAGACAAGCGAAATCATCGATTGTCATTGGCACCCCTTATTACATTCCAGGCAAATTACTGCAAAAGGAATTACTAAATGCAGCACAAAAAGGGATTAACATTCGTCTCATTCTCCCGAAGAAAAGTGATCATCCACTCGTTCGTGAAGCGGCATATCCTTATTTCGAACGCCTTTTAAAAGAGGGTGTAAGTATCTATCAATATTATCGCGGCTTCTTTCATGCGAAATGTATTGTCATTGATGAGCAAATGTGTGATATCGGTACAGCAAACTTTGACAAGCGGAGCTTTCACCTTAATCATGAAATTAATTGCCTTATTTATGAAAAATCATTCGTTCATAAGGTCCTCCATACCCTCGAATACGATATGCAACGCTCCGAGCGTTTAACCTTAAAGGCATACGAAAAGCGTCCATTTATGCAGCGCAGTAAAGAAAAGGTTGCTACGCTTGTATCAGGCTTGCTATAAGAAAAGCGCGATAACGGGCTTTTCTTATAAAACGTTGCGCGGAACCGTTAATAGGGGTTAGCTCATAAATGCGTGTATCAAGCGTGGACGACAGCTTTTGCGAACCTACTTGACAGTGCCAACTAACAAAGGTAATCCTCATTCCTCTAAATCAGAGAAAGAACGCTTCCTGAGAAGAAAATGTAATTTTCATTCCGCTATTTTAGCTTTTATAGCTCCTTTTAGACTCATTTAGCTTACATAGCGGAATGAGGAACCGTTACGACTTGAAACAGGGAATCAGGGAGGAAATAAAGGAATGAGGAACCGCATAGTGCACGTGACCTCGTTCTAAGCCGTTCCTCTATTAACAAACGAGAGCCTAGAGAAGTTGAATTCCTCCTTCTCTAGGCTCTTTATTACTTATAGCGTGATTCTAATCCAAAGCTTCTAAATATGACGTACCATCCATTGATGAATAATCGCATTACATTCTTCGGGTGTCTTCGTCGGCACTTGATGTGCAACTTGACTAACGATGACTACATCAATTTTCTTCACTTCTTGAAGAAAATAGACGAGATATGGTGTTGAAAACAGATCTCGTTTCCCATAAATCGTTAGAACGGGAATGGACAGCTGCTTAAGACGTTCAGTCGCAACATATCGTTTCCCGGCTTCATACATATCCTTCAGAACAGTCGCATCAGCACGCTTTATCCATCTTCCCATCTCCTCTTGCTCCCGCTTAGAGCGAAAATGGGCTTTCGGTAGAGCAAGAGCAAACAAAGCCAACAACTCTTTCTTTGCTGCCCAAATACCGAGATTAAATTCCTTCTCCAATAAAAATGAGGATACTTCAGGAAACCCGCCAATTAAAATAAGACCATCTGTTCTTGCGGGATACGTTAATGCAAACTCTGTTGCGACTGAACTTCCATTCGAGTACCCACAAATAACGGCTGATTGGATATTGATTTTCGTTAAAACGTTATTAATCATTTTTGCCAAGTACGGAACCTCTACCTCAGAAGCAGACACATGCTTTGTACTTTTACCACTATTGAATAAATCAATGAAAATCACTTGATAGTGCTTGGCAAGTGCCCGTTGCGATTGAAACGTTAATTGTCCCATCACTGGAGGATGTACAAAAACAAGTGGCTGTCCACTCCCGTATATTTCGTAATAAATACGAGCTTTGTCTACTTTAACATACGGCACGTTCTTCTCCTCCTTATTTCAAAGGGCACTGAAAAAGTTTGGTTTTTAACTTTTTTCGTGCCCAAAACATTCGATTTGTCCTTTTTCATTGGCCTCACTTCAGCCAATACGCAGATACAAATACGAACAATTGATAGCCTGCATATACCCCAAAAATACCGAGCACTCCCGCTAGCGCAGGTGGAGCAGGAATAGGTAGCTTAATCCACGCAAACAAGAAACCAACGACTACCCCAGCAATAAATGCAAGAATCATTTCATTCATTTCTAGCCCCTCTTTCTTACTTGTACTTTGTGTCATGAAGCGACTTTTCATACATAGGTTTTGAAGAAGAGTTAAGGGGGTAATAGCTGCTGCTTTTTTTCAATAAAAAAAACCGAACGAAATGTTGCACTTCATCCGGATTGATCGATAACTGGACCTTATTCTTTTCCTCTATACACCGTTTACTCAACAGTACTTATAAGGACCCTGAAAATACTCAATTTCCAGAGTCCTCTTCATCCATTTACATTTTTTCAGGTGCTGAAACACCAACAAGCGCTAACGCATTTTTGATCGTTGTTTGAGTTGCTTTCATTAAGGCAAGACGGGCAGCACTCGCCTCCTTCTGCTCTGGATCAATGACACGCTCAGCATTGTAGAAGCTATGAAGTGTTGAAGCTAGCTCATGGACATAGTTTGTCACACGATGCGGGCTTTGCTTTGTCGCTGCCTCCGCTACTGCCACGGGGAAATCACCAATTGCTTTGAGCAAATCGTAAGCCTTTTCGGACGTTAAGCTTGAAAGGTCAGTCGTCTCATCAAAAGTCAACCCTAGTTCTTGACCTTGACGAAGCATACTACATACACGGGCATGAGCATATTGGACATAATAAACCGGGTTTTCGTTTGACGTCGAAACAGCTAAGTCCATATCAAAGTCTAAATGAGTATCGGCACTACGCATCGCAAAGAAATATCTCGTTGCGTCAATTCCGACCTCTTCCATTAAATCACGTAATGTGACCGCCTTCCCAGTTCGCTTACTCATTTTCACTTTTTCTCCGCCTTGATAGAGGCTAACCATTTGAATGATTTCCACATCCATTTGCTCCGCACGATAACCTAACGCTTCAATCGCCGCCCTCATTCTCGGAATATAGCCATGATGGTCAGCTCCCCAAATGTTGATAAGCTTATCGAAGCCACGACTCATCTTATCTTGATGATAAGCAATATCCGGAGTTAAGTACGTATAGGAGCCATCATTTTTAACTAAGACGCGGTCTTTATCATCACCATACGACGTTGAACGGAACCACGTAGCACCATCCTTTTCGTACGTCTCACCTTTTTCCTGGAGGAATGCTAACGTTTCGTCCACTTTGCCAGATTCATATAACGACGTTTCAGAGAACCAATGGTCAAATTCTACCCGATACTCCTTCAAATCATATTTAATCTTATCTAGCTCCTTCTTTAAGCCATACTCTCGAAAGAATGCCCTTCTTTCCCCTTCTGCTTGTTGCACAAACTTATCGCCATATTCGTCGGCTAACTGCTGACCAAATTCGATGATATCTTTGCCATGATAGCCATCCTCTGGCATGTCCTTCTCTTTCCCAAGAGCTTGAAAATAACGAGCTTCAAGAGAAAGTGCCAAATTATGAATTTGATTCCCAGCATCATTAATATAATATTCCCGTTCGACCTCATACCCTGCTTTGTCCAAAATATGACAAAGCGCATCCCCAACTGCCGCACCACGCGCATGACCAAGGTGTAACGTCCCAGTTGGATTAGCAGAAACAAATTCGACCTGAATTTTTGTATTTGCACCAATATTGGTTTCGCCATAGCGCTCACCCGCCTTCAAGACCGTCGGGACAACCTCACGTAAATACGCTTTATCCATATAAAAATTAATAAAGCCTGGTCCTGCAATTTCAACTTTTTCAATTGAGGCACGAGCTTGATCAAGGTGCTCGACAATTTGCTCCGCAATGGCTCTTGGAGCTTGCTTGGCAATTCGCGCCAACTGCATCGCCATATTTGTCGCATAGTCACCATGTGCCTTATCCTTAGGTGATTCTAATATACACTCTGGGATCGTTTGATCATCCGCTAACTGGGCAGCCTTCACTGCATTCGTAATTTCTTCTTTTAATTGCTGCTTCATTTGCTCTACACTATTCATCTATTTATTCCTCCTCAAGCGTTAAGCGAACATAATGACGTCCTGTCTCTTGTCCTTGCAATAAGAACTGATAACAGATTTCAATCCGCCCACGTGTCTTTCCTCGCGGCCATTGTACTAATACTTTTTCAGTGATCGCTTCTGTTTCCCAAGACGCCTCTTGTGTCACATAACGTCCTAACGTTCTTTCACCTGCAACAAAAGCTTGTCTCATTAAGACAGTACCTTGTCGAATTAGCATTAATTCATGTCCATCCCATTTCATCGTCGTCTGAACCTTCTCAAAACCTGGGATTGCCTCTTCAAATCGCAAATAATCTTGACTACCTTTATGAAAGATCTCTCCTCTAGTTGTGAAATCATTCGTATCCGTATGGTCATGCTGTTCTACTTTCGTCTGAAAACGTATTTTCACAAATCGTTTTAGCGCCTTTTTCATCTGGCTCGCACACCTCTCTATCCTTCATAGTTTAGCGAGTTTCAAGCTCAGTTGCAAGAAGCGCTTCATATCTTTTCCAGCCAAATCAAAGACATTGGAAAAGTTGATTTGTACTTTTTCAGTGGTCTGCTCTAAAGCTTCTAGCCGGCCTTTCATACTCTTTGAAAAAAATGAGCAGCCACTGTTGGTTGCTCATCTTCATTCTGATTAATCTCTTCCGATTAATTTTGCTACAAATCGTGGCAACGCAAACGCTGCTCGATGTAAGTCCTTCGTATAATAGTTTGTCTCGATTTGATGGAATCGACTGTCCTCAACCTGTAACGGGTCATATTTTTTCGATCCAATCGTAAATGTCCAAAGACCACTAGGATAGGTTGGGATGTTCGCTGTATATAAGTTCGTAATTGGAAAGATTTCCTGCACATCACGATATACTTGCGAAATTAACTCACCATGAAACCAAGGGTTATCCGTTTGTGCGACAAAGATCCCGTCTTCCTTTAACGCTCTTGAAATCCCTTCATAGAACCCTTTTTCAAACAATTTAACAGCTGGCCCTACCGGCTCGGTCGAATCGACCATAATCACATCATATTCATTTTCCGCTTTGGCAATGTGCATAAAGCCGTCATCAATCTGCACGTCGACACGTGAATCTTCAAGGGCACCGGCAATGGTTGGTAAATATTTCTTCGAGTACTCGACTACTTTCCCATCAATTTCAACAAGGGTCGCCTTTTCCACAGACGGATGTTTTAACACTTCACGGATCACACCACCGTCCCCTCCGCCAACGACCAATACACGTTTCGGATTTGGGTGGGTAAATAACGGTACATGAGCAACCATTTCATGATAAACAAATTCATCCTTCTCCGTTGTCATCACCATTCCATCTAGTACAAGCATATTCCCAAACTCTTCCGTTTCAATCATATCTAATTGTTGAAACTCTGTCTTTTCTGTATGGAGCGTCTGCTTCACCTTTGCTGTAATGCCGAAACGCTCTGTTTGCTTTTCTGTATACCATAATTCCATTACTTTCACCTCATATTAACGATTCACTTCTATTTGATCGTTCTGTTCATCATTCTTACATGCGATAGGTCTTTTCTTTCAAAAGAAAGTATATAGCAATGATTAAAAATCAGCAACGTTCTTTTTTGTAGAATCTGCATTTATACGTGCACCTTATTTTAAAAATATATGAAAAGCCTTTAGACATTTAAAGAAAGAGGATGTAGGTGAATTCAGATTCGTTCGGTACACCTCGATCTAATAACGACTGCACACAACGCAATTTCAACACGTTCTCTTTGAATTCATACGTTTAAGCTTTCATGTTTTTACCAATGATAAAGGTAACTATACCTTTCTCTTATATGGGGGTGGCAACATGGAAGTCATCTTGAATCGACGCAAGCGACGAAAAATGCGTCTTATAAGGTTATTGTTTAGACTCATACTACTTTTATTCGTTTTGCTTACTGCCGCTGCGGTTGGCTTACTTTCTTATACGAAAATGCAAGGTCCTCCACCATTAACAGTTGCACAAACGACGGTTTATTTCGGAGCGGATCAATCCATTATAGGAGAACGCCACCAAGGCGAAAACCGACATTGGCTTGAATTATCAGCAATAGATCACGATGTCATTGATGCAACTATCGCTGTCGAGGATCGGAAATTTTACAATCATTTTGGGTTTGACCCCTTTCGAATTGGCGGAGCGATGGTGGCGAACATCCGCTCACAATCTATGGTACAAGGTGCTAGTACGATTACACAGCAATATGCGCGAAACCTCTATTTAAGCCATGATAAAACGTGGAAACGAAAATGGAATGAATTAATGTACTCCCTTCGCCTTGAAATGAACTATGACAAGGATCAAATTCTTGAAGGCTATTTAAATACCGTTTATTACGGTCATGGAGCCTATGGAATTGAAGCAGCTGCCTATCATTATTTCGGTAAGTCAGCACAAGAGCTTTCCCTCGCTGAAGCAAGCATGCTTGCCGGTATTCCAAAGGGGCCTAGCTACTATTCTCCTCTATTTGACTTAGAGAGGGCGAAGAAAAGACAAAGTGTCGTCTTACAATCAATGGTAGCGACAGGAGTACTCACACAGGTCGAAGCAGATGAAGCATATGCTGAGGATCTTGTATTTGATCATGACGAGCTTGAAGCAACGACAACTGTTGGTCCATATTTTCAAGATGCTGTTGAACGTGAGCTTATTCAAGAGATCGGACTAGAGCCGACCTTATTTGAAATCGGTGGCTTACGGATTTATACGACACTTGATCCGAATATGCAACGAGAGGCGGAACGGTTCGTTCAAGCAGAAATGCCAAATAACGATTTACAAGTCGCTCTTGTCGCCCTTGATCCAATGCAAGGAGATGTAAAAGCTCTCGTCGGTGGAAAGGAATACCATGATAGCCCCTTTAATCGTGCGACTGATTTAGAGAGACACGGTGGATCGACTTTTAAGCCATTTTTATATTATGCTGCTCTCGAGAATGGCTATACACCTGCTTCTACCCTATTAAGTGAAGAAACGACCTTTACATTAGATGAAGGACGTGAAGTATGGAAACCGAGTAACTTTAATGACAATTATGCCAATGACTTTATCACTTTGCTACAAGCGATGGCCTATTCCGATAACATTTATGCCATTAAGACCCACCTCTTACTTGGGATGGATAAGCTCGTTGATGTTGCTGATCGAACAGGAATGACAAGTCCATTATCAGAACGAGCTTCACTCGCTCTTGGAGCAGCTGAAGTAAACCCATTAGAGCTAGCTACAGCCTATAGTGCCTTCGCTAACGGCGGGCAACGCGTCACGCCTCGTCTCGTTCGAAAAGTCGTCGATTCTGAGGGAGAGATTCTATATGAATCTGAACCAGAGCTAGAGCCTGCTCTTGATCCTCGTTTAGCCTATATTACAACCGATTTGATGAAGGGGATGTTCGACCCTTATTTAAATGGCTACACTTCCGTCACGGGAGGCTCTATTTCGCATTTCCTCTCTCGTGAAGTTGCTGGCAAATCAGGATCAACCCCCACTGATAGTTGGATGGTCGGCTTCACACCACAATTATCGACAAGTGTATGGGTAGGCTATGACCGTGACCACCTGATCGACTCCTCTGAAGCTCAAATTGCCAAGAGGATTTGGGCGCAATTCACAGAGCATGCCTTGGAAGGTCAAGATATGATTCCATTTGACGTCCCAGATGGAGTTATTGGGGTTGAAATGGATCCATTCACTGGCCTATTAGCGACAGAAGACTGTCCAACCCATCGTACAACTTACTTTCTCGAAGGGACAGAGCCAACTACCCCGTGCCAGTCACCGTCAGAAGAAGATGCCATGCCAGACGAAGAGCAAGACCATGATAAAGAGAATATCATTGATCGCTTCTTCCGCTGGTTTGGAAACTAAAACAGTCAAAAAAGCTGACCTCCATTTTGGAGATCAGCTTTTTTTGTCCTAGTATAAATGTGCGTTTATACTTCCTTCAGTTTACTCGCTCTGACAGAAAAGCTCAATAGCCGCAATCACTGTTCAAAAATCGTTCAAATTTAAACGCAATTTGCCCTTTACAATCAATCAGCGTTCTGATAAGAAATATGGCGCAACGACTTTTCATGACCGCCAAGAAGTTTATCGTTTCTTATCCCCTAACAAAACCGAGTGTAGCTCCTCAGAAGAATGCTCCCACATCGCCTCATTATGCTCTTTCAAAAACCGGGCAAGAATTTTCTTTGATTTTGCATCCATATCATCAACAACAATTTTTCCTTTTAGTGATTTATCCATCTTGTTCACATGCTCTGGCATACTCTTATAGCCTCGGCGGATCTCACGGTCAACGAGCATTTCACAACCTGCCACACCGGCATAATAAGGCTTCTTATCCTTATATTCAATCGATACCCAAACGAGCCAATACAGTTTGCCGTTCGGTACGTCTTCCTTATTTTTCAGAAATTTAATTCGTTTCTCGACGGCAGAACGAGCATGAAGAGCTCCCATATCAACAAATGCCTCATCGTCCTCTGGACAAACGAAAACAGGTGATACATTATCTAAATTCATCACCCCTGCACCGTATCCACCATGTCCATCTGTAGAATCCCCGCTTAAAATATTAAAGCCAGTTGTCTTCTTAAGGTTATCATTGTTTAATAAGTCCATCAAACCATCATCCTTTCCACATACTATTATGACAACAGTCCACGCAACATATGTATATAGGTATATGCTTCATCTAATTCCTCATCACTATAGTTTTGCTTAGCTTTTAATGTATGAACCTTCTCCTTCTGCTCAGCCATATCCAAATCTTCAAAGTACAGTAACGTGGAAACAAGCTCTAAAAAACGTGAGCTCTTGTCATTTAACGCTTCTACTAACTCCTTCGAGAGAGACTGATTCGGATACATACCTAAGAACCTCTCACCTTCAGTAGAAAGTGTATAACGGTATTGAACGTAATGACCTTTATCCTCTTTACGTTCAACGACAAATCCTAAGTTACACAACTCCTCCATCCTTAAGCTTAACTCTTCCGAATACGGTCCAAACATATGAAACGTATATTTCTCTGAAAAAGGCGCATTCAGCTTCTTCGCAATGTAAATCATTTTCTGCAGTTTTTTTCTGCCGATGATTTCTCCCGCCTGCAAAAATAGCCCCATCACATTGGCGTGATCCTTCAGCATCGTTATCCCTCTTCCCTTTTCATTATATATCTAAAATCTTTCGTATTTTGCGCTTAACCTCACCATACTCTTCTTCGTCCTCTAACCGATCAAGTGGCACATACAGCTTAT
Organism: Halalkalibacter hemicellulosilyticusJCM 9152; assembly: GCF_000513115.1. Taxonomy (GTDB): domain Bacteria; phylum Bacillota; class Bacilli; order Bacillales; family Bacillaceae_D; genus Halalkalibacter; species Halalkalibacter hemicellulosilyticus. The sequence goes on along the minus strand of NZ_BAUU01000018.1, from coordinate 5,179 downwards.
GATCCGTTCGCTTCTTGCCAGAAATCGCCTCAACAACGTCTGATTGTCGTGAAAGCTCTCGTAGCCTTCCATTTGGCATTAACAAATGAATCGGTACTCGCTCTTCTTCCTCACCCGGTCGGTAAAAGTCATAAGGCAAATCAGACGAGGAATCCAACACTAAATAATAATCTGGCTGTAAATCAGCCTGCTTAAACAAATCATGTAGCACGAGCCAATCATCCATTCGATCGTTTGGATTAAATTCAATATATTTAAAAAGACGTCTATTTAGAAATCTTACACAAAGATCGCGCAAAATGCGATCCTCCTCTTCCTGCCAAACTTGGAAATAATACAAGACAATCGCCTCATCTAACCGTAAATAATCGTCCAAGCTCGCTTTTCCTTTAAAAATTGAATAAAAATGTTTTGGCTCTTGCATAAAGGAGTACCCTTGCTCATAAAGGTCTTTCGCCCGCATTAATATTTTGCTCAAGATCACTTCTGCACTTCTTGTGACTGGGTGAAAGTACACTTGCCAATACATTTGATAACGACTCATAATATAATCTTCAACAGCATGCATACCGCTATTCTTAATGACAACTTGATCCTCTTTCGGTCTCATGACCCGCAAAATCCGTTCCATGTCAAAATGACCATAGCTCACACCTGTATAATAAGCATCGCGCTGTAAATAATCCATTCGATCTGCATCAATTTGACTTGAAATCATACTTGTCACAAGCTTATTTGAATACGTCTTCTCAATGACATCTGCAACATCTTTCGGAAATTGCGGTCGAACTTGAGAAAGGACATCATTGATTTCCGTATCACCTAAGATGATCGATCGCGTCCACTCCTCATGGTCAGTGTCGAACACCTTTTCAAATGAATGAGAGAAAGGGCCATGACCAATATCGTGCAGAAGCGCAGCTGTTAATACGAGCAATCGTTCCTCATCATTCCAATCAGGGCGTCCCGTAAATTCCTCTACCATTCGCCTTGTGATCTCGTATACCCCTAACGAATGATTAAAGCGAGTATGCTCGGCACCATGGAAGGTCACATAGGTTGTCCCAAGCTGTCGAATTCGTCGTAACCGCTGAAACTCCTTCGTTCCAATTAGCTCCCAGATTAATTCATCTCGTACATGGATATACCGATGAACAGGATCCTTAAACACCTTCTCCTCTGCTAATACACCATATTTACTCATAGTTCATCCTCTCATATTCGACGTTACTACTATTATATAAGAAAAGACTTTACGTGTCTTAAGAAACACTTAAGAAAAACTGCGCAACGCTCTTCTCTTAAGTGCGTCATGCTGACCCGTTACAACGGTTTGAGCATTTCTGAAAGTGCTACGTGTAACGAGCGTAGCCGACACTCCCAGAATCGACTTTAAGCTACCTTGATTAAATTCTTATCTTTTTAAAAAAGAGTGTCCACTTTTACACGACGGTAAAGCGACACTCTTAGCAATAAGCTCTTACGAAGAAGAGACAACTTTTGATTTAATCTTCTTTTCTACTTTGTCTAACAGCTGATCCTCATCAGGAGCTGCTACAGGACGATTATTGACAAATGCGAACGACTTCTTTCGTCCAGGACCGCAATACGATTGACAACGAATATCGATAGTCGCGGTAGGATCGAGCTTCTTTAAACGGGGCATAAGCGTCTTAATGTTCGTTGCTTGACACTCGTCACAAATTCGAAATTCATTGGCCATATCTCGGTTCCTTTCATCTATAGTTCATCTTACTTTTAAAACCTAGCGACTATTTTAACATACCTCCCGCTTTTTTGCACGAAAAAAAGGCAGACATGCTATAATATAACGAGCTTATCTTAATGAATAGGAGTCTACACATGAGCGAAACCTTATCATCCATCTCTAAGCAATGGCGATTGCTTGACCATTCAACATTAGGTTTACATTTTCCACCACTCGATTCATTTGCCTATGACGACACATTATGTGCCTTTGTTGGACGAGGTTATTCCATGCCAACTATACGACCGTGGGTTCATCATCAAACGATCGTGCTCGGCATTCAAGATAGCCGCCTTCCTTATATCAATAATGGCATTCAACACTTACATTCAGCAGGTTATGAAGTCATCGTCCGAAATTCAGGTGGCCTAGCAGTTGTTCTTGATCCCGGCATATTAAATGTCTCTCTTATTATGGAGGGAAACCAATCGATTTCGATCGATTTTGGATACGACTTGATGTACCGCTTTATACAGAAAGCTCTCTCACCTTATAAAGTTAACATTGAAGCAAGGGAAATTATCGGTTCTTATTGTCCTGGTAGCTATGACCTTAGTATTAATGGCAAGAAATTCGCCGGCATATCACAAAGACGCATCCGAGGCGGAGTGGCTGTTCAAATTTATTTATGTTTGACAGGTAGTGGCGAGGACCGTGCTCGCCTCATTCGTTCATTTTATGAACACGCTGTGAAGCAATCACCGACTAAGTTTACCTATCCAGACATCAATCCTGCAACAATGGCGTCCTTATCCTCTTTACTTAATGATGAAATTGATATCACGAAAGGATTGCATCTCCTACTCGAAACGATGCTTCAAGAGAACGTTTCAATTTCAACGGCAGCCTTTTCTCAAGAAGAGCATGCCTGGTTTTCAGAGCAACAAGCTCGGTTAAGGAAGCGAAATGAAAAGGTACTCTAAAAAGCTGTGCAGCAGAGGGCGCTGCGAAGGTCTAATTTAAAACTTTTCCAGCGCCCTTTGATCAATGTGCGAAACCATCGCAACTGTGATCAGTTAGCTTTGAACGGCCCCTCATCCCTCTATTTGTTTCCTTTTCACCAGTTATTTCATCGATTTTGCCTGATTAGCGGTAAGGATTCCTTTCAATCACTAACCGCATATTGGATTGAGGATCCTCTTGTTGCTCAAATAGCATCCTCTCTAACCGCTTCTTTTTGAACTCCAAGAAGAAAGGAATACGTGTAATCTCCAACAAAAAGCATAACAAAATGAAGCATGAAAAAGAAAATGATATTGGAATGTCTTATATTCAGAATCTTAAAGCGAAAAAGCAATTGATCAAGGAGAAGGGTGCAACAGAGCGCAATCACTTTAAACCTACCTTTTGTTAATGTATTAATAGTTGGGAGAAGGCTAACAACTAATGCATAGGTAGGTGCAACGATGAAATGATCCATATCTTTACTTCTTGATGTATGATACGGAAATTGAAAACGAAATAACTTCGTAAAAGCAAAAGAAAAAAACAGCACATTCGTATAATGAATCACATTACTTAAATAGACTGAAATGACAGCGAACAGCTTCCTCTTCGAAGAACGAAAACCTACCCACCATTGATCGATAAACCAAAAATAAAAAATAATACCAATGATTGTGAATGGTGTCCTCCACGTCCGATTAATAAAAACTCCCTTTCTTAAAAAAATCACTTCCACCCCACCAAACAACATCGCTAACCCAACCTTGGTTTTCCATCCAAATTGAAACAATGTAATAAATACGGCCTTAACAGGTACAAAGAACGCTTGAGAAAGAAAAGCACCGAATACACTATCAACCCAAGCATTCCGAAACACCCCTGGCTTATACCGGTACATTCGTAGCCAATTTAACACAACATATTCAAATAAATACGTAAATCCAATCGAAATCCATAACAACGCTATCGTTTTCTTTTTAAAACGTACAAACGTAATGAGAAATAAGATCGCATGACCAATACCAAGTATGAAAAAAGGGCGTGTTTGCTTAATCTCCATGTGTATCCTTCCCTTTTCAAGTATGTTGCTTTTAGTGTGAATAAAGATTTGCTTTTTCATACTGTGGAAAAAGAATGGAAAAACAGAATAACGAAAGCTCTTTTCAGTTTTCTTCCTTTTGTAAAACACTAAAAAGAGCTAAAAGATAAGCTCACCTTTTAGCTCTTTCTCTTATTTAGTTACAGTCGATTTCTGATTAATCGCCTGCATCGCCGTAATTAAGGAAAGCTTATATACATCTGAAACATTACAACCACGAGATAGATCGTTCACTGGCTTATTCAACCCTTGTAAGATCGGTCCAATTGCATCATAACCACCTAAACGTTGAGCAATCTTATAGCCTAAGTTTCCTGATTCTAAGCTCGGAAAAATAAACACATTCGCTTGACCTTGTAATGGTGAATCAGGAGCTTTCTTTTGCGCGACAGCAGGTACAAACGCCGCATCGAATTGGAACTCCCCATCAATAACAAGATCAGGACGAGCTGCTTGCGCTAGCTTCGTTGCTTCAGATACTTTTTGCGTTTCGATCGACGAAGCTGATCCTTTAGTCGAAAAGCTTAGCATCGCTACTTTTGGATCTATATCAAACACTTTAGCCGTCTCAGCCGTTGCAATAGCAATTTCAGCTAACTCATCACTGTTTGGCGCGATATTAATCGCACAATCGCCAAATACAAACTTCTTGTCCTCTTTTACCATAACAAACACACCTGACGTTCTCTTTATACCTGGCTGTGTCTTGATAATTTGCAAAGCTGGACGTACCGTATCTCCCGTAGAATGAGCAGCACCACTTACTAAACCGTCTGCTATTCCCATATAGACAAGCATCGTTCCAAAGTAGTTGACATCAACAAGCTTTTCACGTGCTGTTTCTTCCGTTTCTTTTCCCTTTCTTCGCTCAACAAAGGCTTGGATCATATTATCCATTCCATCATAGCTTGACGGGTCCATAATCGTTACATTCGCTACATCCAATTGTAACTGCTTCGCCTTCTCTTTAATCTCCTCTTCACTACCGATCAGAATCGGTCTAACGACTTGATCAGATTCAAGTTTAATCGCCGCTTCTAAAATTCGCTCATCTGTCCCCTCAGGCAAAACGATCGTCGGCTGATGTTTCTCTACTTGATTTTTTATAGCTGCAAATAGATCGCTCACTACATTTCCTCCTCTTTATCCGTTCCCTCTACTTATTTCCCTTACTATAAGGATACTCCTCTCCAATCGAAAAAGGAACCGTATTTGTCAAGTTCATCAAAGTTCAAATTTTTGAAAAAATCTATCTGTTTCCGTTTTCACAGTCGCAAATCCTTCTCCTTTCGCCACTTTACCCTTTTTCTAGGATGACCAAAGATTTGACGCTTATGTGTCAGAGGCTCGCTTCATTTTTTCCTTAT
>NZ_BAUU01000019.1 GCF_000513115.1 Halalkalibacter hemicellulosilyticusJCM 9152 | reverse complement strand
AAGCGGAACTCTGATGCAATGATGACATCAAAATGCCGTCTCCCATTAGGCTTGTCCTCCCGTTTAGGCCACATTGGCTCCGGTACCGGGAATGGTCGCTCCTCTTGTGGAAATGGATAATATAACGTCTTTCCACTTTTGTGATACGTTTCATGAGCATCTTTATATTCTTTTCTCGCTCCCATAAAGTAACCAGGAAAACCAAAAGCTGAGTTTCCTGTTAATGAATCCTCCGTTTGACGTTGGAAGGAGAGCGGAGCCGTATCCAAAGAGACAACAGATCGTTCACCAAATGTCCATTTAACTCTTTTGACAAACTCAGAATCACCTGCAAAGCGAACACTATCCCAAAAGCCTATCTTCTCTATTACTTCTTTTCGTCTAAACATAAAAGATGACATATTGGCAAACGTGTAAACTCCAGGCTTTCCGCGACGATAAAAAGTCAATTGATTCGTTGTTCTGGCTTGGTTAGAAAAGTTAGCCATAACCGATCGATTTGCTTCTAAATGTTTGACTTGAATTTCAATTTTTTCAGGGTGAGACCAATCATCAGCATCATTAATCGTGACATAGTCACCAGTCGCCATTTGCAAAGCGACATTACGAGCTACATATGCTCCCCCATTAGTGGGGTTGATAAATATTTTACACGGTGATCTTGATTAGCATATTGCAATATAACTTCCTTTGTATGATCCGTGCTACAATCATCAACCACTAGTATTTCCAGGTTGTTCCATGTTTGTTTTACCATCGCTTCAATTGCTGTTCCTACTGTTTCAGCAGAGTTATAAGCTGGTATAATTACGGACACTTTTGCACTTTGATGGTTATCTTTGCTTTTGGCAGTTCCAATTAAACGATCGTACATTGTTTGATCATAGTCAGTCGTAAATAAGATAGGAGAAACGTGATAAGCCCGATACATCTCATTTAATAAATTCACCTTCTCTTCAGCGCTATGAATCAAACTTGCAAGGCCTAAATAGAGGTCAACATGTTTAGAGTGTTTGAGCTCATTTCGTAGCAAATTAGCTGCTTGTTCAACCTGTCCTAAACGCGCATAGCACTCTGCCTGTAAGACTTTGGCTCGGCGAATAGTACTCGAATCCTTCTCACCTTCTAATGCAATTTCAAGATAATAAAGACTTTGCTCTGCACCACGCTTGCTATATTGATTAACATACCAAACGGCTAGCTCCCAAGCAGCATACTGCCTTAGCACCCCACTTTCCGCAGCAAATGCTTTAAGATCCTCAATAGATCTATCTCTAAATCCTAATTCATACAGACGATACTTCATTCGTTCAATCTTCCGAATTTGCGTACGCTTTTTTCCTGGATTCATGATTTTTTTAAGCTTTTCCTTTTGCTTCTCAGTAAGTATGCTCGCCATCTTTTCTTTTTGAGTCGTACTCAAGAATTGATATAAAAACCAATCAACCGACGCTATGAGGCTTCGTTTCATTACTCGTAACACAGTTTACCACCGCCGTCATTATCCTTTGTTTTGTACCGTTTCACGTTTTTTCTTAATACTTTCTTGATAAAATTCCACCGCTTGTTCAGGATCTCCATCAAAACGAATCTGTCCTTTTTCCATCCAAATAGCTCTTGTGCACAATTGCTTCGTCAATGTCATACTATGTGTAACGATAATAACCGCCTTCGCTTGTTCCATCATTTCTTGAATTCGTTCACTAGCCTTTTGCTGAAAAGCAATATCTCCAGTTGAAAGTGCTTCATCAATAATGAAAATATCTGGTTGAAGGGTTGCTGCAATACTAAAACCAAGACGAGCTTTCATACCACTTGAATAGTTCTTAACCGGCTTGTCAATTGATTTTTCTAGACCAGAAAATTGGACAATTTCCGGAAAATCCTTTTCAACCTTTGCTTGGTCTATTCCAAGGAGCATACCATTCAAATAAATATTATCGGTTCCCGTTAATTGCTCATTAAACCCTGCACCATAGCTTAATAAAGAAGTTGTTTCACCATTTAATTGTAACGTCCCTTCTTCAGGACGCAATATACCTGTCAAGACTTTAGTCAATGTGCTTTTCCCTGCGCCGTTATGACCTATGATCCCAACAACTTCCCCTTCTTTAATTTCAAAGCTAATGTTTCTTAATGCCCAAAAGGGTTGTTTATTTAATTCAAAAGAAACAGCCACATTATCCGCTTTTACAATAGCTTGATCTTGAATCCTCGAAACGGTTTTTTCTAATTCTAGCTTCTCTTTCTTTCGTCTCTTCCTTGCTGGTATAGACAGTTTGTATTGTTTTATAATCTCAGCAGGATCACCTATTCCCCTAATGACACCTTTATCTAGCCATATTAAACGATCACAATTCCTTTTTGCATATTTCAAACTATGTGTAACTAAAATAACCATTTTCGCTTTTTGTACAAGTTCTCTCATCTTTTGTGCTGCTTTCTGACTAAACTCTCGGTCTCCAGTGTTTAAAGCTTCGTCTAAAATTAAAACCTCAGGCTCCATATGAGCTGCCACACTAAAGCCTAATCTTGCCTTCATTCCACTCGAATAATACTTCATCGGCTGATCTAGGAAGTTTCCTAAATCTGAAAACTGATGAATATCATCAATATACTCAGTTATTTTATCCTTCTCGATTCCAAGCATCATCCCGTTTAAATACACATTTTCTCTACCCGTTAACTCTTTCTTAAATCCCATTCCTAAAGAAAACAGCGCAGTTACTTTCCCAGCTACATGAATTGAACCTTCGTCCGGCTGCAAAATACCCGAAATTAATTTACACAACGTCGTCTTCCCTGATCCATTTGATCCAATAATCCCTAATACTTCACCTTTATATCCTTGAAAATCAATATGCTTCATCGGCCAAGCATATTTTGCTTGCCCTTCTACCTGTTTTCCCTTAAATAAATCGATCATTTTTGATTTATAATCATCTCGTTTACCAACAGGAAAACATACTCCCAGATTATCAGCTTGAACAACCACTTCACGATTCTGGTCAGGTAACATGTTATCTTTACACATGATGAACTCCTTTACAACGCCTTAATAATTTTGTGTTCGTTTCGACTATAATAGTTAAGCATCCCAACACTTACGAGTGCTGATACAAAAGCAATGACCGCAAGACCTATTAAGTTAGGAGTGGCTTGATACATTAATACATCACGATAACTATTTACTAGAATCGCAACCGGATTAATATCAACAACCCAACTATACTTATCAGGTAATCGATCGCCCATCCAAATTATCGGTGATGCATAAAATAGAACTCTTGTCACATGAGTAAGAACATAATCAATATCACGAATAAAGACATTAAAATACGCCAACATTAATCCTATAGCAATTAAAAAGATTAACTGTACAGCAACGATCAGTGGTAAATATACAACTTGCCATCCTGGTATTATTCCATTTAAAGCTAAGAAAATAGCAATAACCACTAAGCCAAAAGCGAAATTAAACAACTGTGATATTGTAAAAGCAAATGGGAAAATCGATTTAGGTAAATAAACTTGATTAATGATGGATGCATATTTTGTAATTGACTTAGCTGAAGAATTAACTGTCGTACTAATCCAGCGCCAAGATATTAAACCAATGGCTAAATATACTAAGTAATTTTCACCTGTTCTACCTAAAATAATAGAAACGAGAAAAAAATAGACTGCAACATTTAACAACGGGTCTAATAACCACCAAAAATAGCCTAAATAGCTATTTCGATGTTCAGCTTTCAAACCTGATTTCACCAAATAAATTAATAGGTCTTTTCGTTTTATAATTTCATTTATATAATTTCTCATTCTCTTTAACTACACCGCCTACATTTATTTCAGACTGTTTCTTTTTTTAGTTATTCCTCCAATACCCTCACCTAGCATACTTCACCAACTTAAACACCACATAATGACTAAAATACCACAAGCTTTTGACAAGATTTAACCCTTCGATTTCGCGGTACACACGCCAGTTTTGCTTAGCCATTTTCACCTTATTGCTTGAAACAGATTGCCGACCTACTCGGTACAAAGCCAATGGCTCCTTTAGGCCGTATGCCGTAAAGCCTCGCTTACAAATGTGTAGCCAGAGGACGTAGTCTTGGCGCGAGCGGATATTGACCATTTCAACGGCTCCGACCTTTTCTTTATCAAGCATAACCGTTAGACAGCCAATCACATTATGCTTCAATAAATCCTTGTATGTCGCTTCGTCCGGCACATCCTCTAGCTTACCTGTAACGTTCCCTTCCAGATCCATCACACGATATTGAGTGAAGGAAAAAGCGAGGTCACGCTCTTGCATAAATTGAAGCTGCCTCTCTAGCTTATTCGGAAGCCACATATCATCACTATCTAAAAAAGCAAGGTAGCGACCACTTGCTGCTGCAATGGCAGTATTACGTGTAATAGCTGGGCCACTGTTTTGCGCTAATTGAATATAACGAATTCGTGGATCACGACGTGTATACGCTTGTACGATTTGAGCTGTATCATCGGTTGAACAATCATCTACAATTAGCATCTCCCAGCTTTCATACGTTTGCTCTATAACTGATTCAATTGTATCAGCAATATAAGCTTGTGCATTGTATGCCGGGGTAATAATCGAAACGTTGGCTTGTTTTTTAATCAGCCTAGTCATGACGCCCCTTCCTTTCTATTGATGAGAAGGGATTAGCTTATGATACCAAGCAACTAGCCTCTCTTCTTCCTTCTCCCAATTTAATTCGTTTACTACAGCCTGTCGACCATTTTCACCCATTTTTCTCGCTTCTTCACGATTTGTTCGTAAATATTCAATCGCATCATAAACGGCCTTCTGATCATGAGGGTCAACGGCTATGCCGCATTGGTGCTTATCGACGAACGCCTTCCACACTGGAAAGTCCGAACACAAAATAGGCAGCCCATGACTCATGTATTCAAAGAACTTCGTGAGCTCCTTGCGCATATAATGAGGATCATAAGGAAAAAGCGCAATTCCAGCCAACCATTGCTTTTCCAAATAGGCTTGGTCAATTTCGTCCTTTGGCACATATCGTTCTATCCCTTCAATGATAATGTGCTCTTGTTTACCTTTAGCTTCGACATACATTTGCTCAGCTAAACCTTTTGCACACTTCCCATAGAAACGGATGGTCACATCAGGATGAAAAAGTGGAATTCGTGCTTGTGTCAGTGCTCCTCTCGTTTCAGAAAGGTTCCCTGTATAGATTAGCTCATCACTAGCTTCATTTGTCTTTCGCTCTGCTTGAATTGCCCCTTGATCAAGGATCGGATAATTTAATAGACAAATGCCTCGCTCATATTTTTCTTGATAATATTTTTCAGCTAAACAGAGCTCAAGCTTTCTCAAGAAGAACGATTCCATTAATCGGTACGCCTTCGCGAACACCTTTTGTACGGGCTTTGGTAAATAATCCTTTTGCAAAATGCTCGTTTCATAGTCCTCATGAATATCGTAAATCACGACATTGGATTTCTTCTTCAGCAGCCAAGCAACTGGAATCAATTCAGGGTCATGAATCGTATAAACATCTGCTTGAAGCTTCTTTGCTTTTCGATACGCTTCAAACGTTGAAAGCAGCATTCGTTTGAGCCGCCTGCTTCTCTTTTGTAATGATTGAATACGAATATCACTTGCGCCGATTACCTCTTCTCCATTTGGAGCAATTAATGTGACATCGTAGCCTGCTTTTTGCAACGATTGACACTGTTTATAATAAATTCTTGGATCTAGAGGATGATGAACGGTCGTTATATGTACGACCTTTCGCTTTTTCATCAATGTAAATCACACCCTTTAACGCTTTAACGTTTGTAGAAATAACGCTTCATATTGAGCAACAATCTTATTAGCGTCAAAATGAGCCGCCCGTTCCAGTCCATTACGAGACACCTGTTCACTCTTTTCCTTATTATATGAAAGTACTTTTTCCATCTTATTCGCTACATCGCTTGCATGACCGACTTCACATAACTCGCCATATTTCCCATTATCCAACACCTCTCTTGGCCCTGAATGACAATCTGTCGCTACGACAGGTGTCCCTGTAGCAAGCGCTTCTGCAATAACATGACTAAACCCCTCATGAATCGAGGTCAACACAAATAAGTCTGCCTTGGCAAAATATTGATAAGGATTCGCTTGGAAGCCTAAGAAATGAATACGGTTAGCAATCCCCAATTCGACACCGAGAGAGATTAAGCTCTCTTTTAAAGGCCCTTCTCCTAATAAAATGAGTTGGCTTTTCACTTTTTGATTTAATTCGTAAAACGCGCGTATAAGGGTTTCTTGATCCTTTTGCTTCACTAAGCGTCCTGCTGTTACAATAACCTTATCTTCCGTATCAAATAATGCTTGATGAATAGGGTCCATATCTTCTTGATTCCGTTTTTGTTCAATTAATCGCAAATCTACCGGATTATAAATAACCTTAATCTCTTCAGGCTTCACTTTGTACCGCTTCACTAAATTCGCCTTCACCCCTTCGGACAGTGACACAATTTGGTGAGCGAGTTTATAAACAAGACCAAAGCCAAGCAGCTGCATATTTTCTTTAAAGCTTCCCCCTAAATTATCCGCTTCTCGAATAACATTTTTAGCACCTGTCCTTGATAACCGATTAGCAAGTATCGCAATCGTATTCACTCGAGGGATCGTACTAAACACGAGATCTATTTGTTCCGTTTGTATAATCTCCTTAAGTCGTCCAACAGACCGACTTAAGCGTGCTGTTTCTAATTTAATAAACGTCACATCTTCCTTTAATTCACTCTCATAAGACCCATTCATATTAAGGGTCACTAAATAAGGGGCAAAGCGTTCACGATCAACATTATTCATAATATTTAATAACGTCCTCGCCGCTCCTCCTCCACCCATTTGGTAAATAAAAAAGAGGATTTTCACTTTCTTCATCACAAGCTACCGACCTTTCTAATTAACGGTACGTACTTTGCTTATAAACCAATAATCGATTATACCATATTCACTTAAATGAAGTCGCTTTTCTTTTAATCGTTACAAACGATGACACAACATTTTCAATTTTTTTCACAATCGCTACCTATACAAGACTTTTTTAATTCCTTTAATTATCTAATAGTGGTTGCTCATTGATATAGAAAGAGGTTTAATAGAGTTGAAGCAATTCCAACGATTTACATTGTTTGGAATGAAACATTCATTTAATACTTATGATAAAATAGATTGACATTATCTTTAAGAGGTGACCGTTCATGAAAGTTCGTAAAGCCATTATTCCAGCTGCAGGTCTTGGAACACGATTTTTACCTGCTACGAAAGCTCAGCCGAAAGAAATGCTTCCGATCGTCGATAAGCCAACGATTCAATATATTGTGGAAGAAGCAGTAGCTGCCGGTATTGAAGATATTATTATCGTGAGTGGCCGTGGAAAACGAGCTATTGAAGACCATTTTGATAAATCATATGAGCTAGAAGAAACATTAGCTCATAAAGAAAAATACGAGATTCTAGAAGAGGTTCAGTCAATATCCAATATTGCTAACATTCATTACATTCGCCAAAAGGAACCAAAAGGACTTGGGCATGCGATTGCTTGTGCTAGCCGCTTTATCGGCGACGAGCCCTTCGCTGTTCTATTAGGCGATGATATTGTTGAGTCAGATACTCCTTGTTTAAAGCAGCTGATCGATGTATACAATCGTTACCATTCATCTGTTGTCGCGTTCAGCCTGTAGCCGATGAGGACGTTTCAAAATACGGCATTATTGCACCAAAAGGCAATGAAATCGAAGAGCATGTCATTCATGTCGAAACATTAGTCGAAAAGCCTAAACCTGCAGAGGCACCATCGAACTTCGCCATTATGGGACGTTACGTTCTGCGTCCTGAAATATTTGATATTTTAGCGAAGCTTGAGCCCGGTGCGGGGAATGAAATACAATTAACAGATGCGCTCGTTAAGCTTAACCAGCAGCAAGCTGTATTAGCATGTGAATTTATTGGAAAACGTTACGATGTCGGTGATAAGCTCGGATTTATCCAGGCAACCATTGACTTTGCCTTAAACCGTGATGATCTTCGCGATGATGTGTTGAAATACATCGAGAAAAAAGCAAACGAAAACCTTGTAAAGTAGGGCAAAGATTGCAGTAATTAAGACAGCGCCTCAATTGTTGATTCGCTGTCTTTTCTCCATTTTCTCTAACCGACTATTCAGCAAACCCGTTAGGATTCATCCTCTGCCAATACCATGCATCGCGACACATTTCTTCGATTCCCTTTTCAGCTTTCCAATCTAACTGCCGAAATGCTTTTGTCGGATCGGCATAACAAATCGCAATATCTCCTGGACGTCTCTCACTTATGACATATGGTACATTTCGCTCTGAAGCTCGCTCAAAGGCCTGAATCATTTCCAGGACACTATACCCATTCCCTGTCCCCAAATTATACGCATCTATCCCAGTGGATTCGCTTAATTTCTCAAGTGCTTTCACATGCCCTTTAGCTAAATCAACGACATGGATATAATCACGAATGCCTGTCCCATCTTTTGTTGGATAATCATCACCGAATACCGTGAGCTCGTCTAATTTTCCGATTGCTACTTGAGTAATAAAAGGCATTAAATTATTCGGAATTCCATTTGGGTCTTCACCAATAAGTCCACTAGTATGTGCTCCTACGGGGTTGAAATAACGCAGTAGCGCAATCGACCAATCTGGATGAGCACGAAACAAATCACCTAGCATCTGTTCGATAACGAGCTTCGTCCGTCCATAAGGATTTGTTGCTCCGAGTGGCGTCGTTTCAACTAAAGGGACTTCTTCAGATAATCCATATACTGTTGCCGATGAGCTAAATACGAGCTTTTTCACTCCATACTTTTGCATTACTTCGCATAAATAAATCGTTCCTGTCACATTTTGATGATAATAGTGCAAGGGTATTTCAACAGACTCACCAACTGCTTTTAATCCAGCAAAATGGATGACCGCATCAATGCTATATTTTTCAAAAACTGTCTCTAGCTGTTCATAATCCAACAGATCCACCTGCTTAAAGGCACACGTTTTCCCGGTAATTCGCTCTACTCTTCTAATCGCTTCACGATGACTATTAGATAAATTATCTACGACAATGATGTCGTAGCCTTCCTCAAGCAACTCAACGCAAGTATGGCTTCCAATATAACCAGCTCCACCGGTAACAAGAATCATCACTACTCACTCCTTTATCGTAACTATATCATAAGAGAATTTCTTTCAACATCGTTCACTCTTTTTTGCTATGAACTGTTCCTTTATTTGGATGCTTTTATTATAATAAAAATAGTATTCTAGCAATTATTCTAATTATCCTCTAATATTTTAACCTAACAACTAGTAAAAGAAGGTGTTTTCTATGTCTAAGAAAGCTGTCATTTCCATTATCAGCTTTGTTATTATAATTGGTGTCGGGGCCATGCTTTTTTTCCCTTTCGAATCTAGTGGTAAGATTGAAGAATTAGAGCTTGAGGCAAAAAATTCCTTTGACCAAGCTCAGTTCGATGAAAGTATTGAACTGTATAAAGAAATTCTAGCAATCGATCCTTTGCACATCAATGCACGTGTCGGATTAGCCCATAGCTACGTTGGCATCGCTAGACTTGATTTAGCTGAACAAACATTAAAGGCTGGTATTGATCTACAACCAGAAGTATCGATTTTCTATACACATTTAGCCGATTTATACATTAGTCAATCCAACTTAACCGATGCTATTGCCACTCTAGAGCTTGGCATGCAACAAGCAGACAGAGAAGAGTTTCAAGAAACGTACGATCAATTTATGGATCACATTCAAATTCATATTGAACGTCCTTTTATTCAAATTGGACACGAACGCGCTATTGAACTCGTTTGGTCAGACGGGGAAAGCCGCATGATCCCTCTTGAGGCGGAGTGGTCGAGTGAGGATGATGATATTGCTACTATCATTGATGAGGAGGACGACCTCGGTTTACGAGTTGAGGGAACCGACATTGGGGAAACCATCCTTGTTGCCAAATCTGGTTCTATAGAGCGCGAATTAACGATCGAAGTAAAAGAACAAGTTGCCGAAGAAATCGTCTGGGAAAACATCGATGAAACACCTTTACTTGCAATGAACCAAGAGTTAGAGCTTTCGATCGTGGCATATGACAGCAATGATGAAGTCATGGACATTATTCCAGAGTGGGCATTAGAAAAAGAGCTTGGTACACTAGTAGAACACGAAAGCAATACTCAAACGATTCAATTTCTTGCTGAAGAAGAGGGCATTGAAACGATTCACGCAACAGCTGATGGCTTGACCTCCTCTTTGGATGTTCGAATTTCTGGTGACAACCATACGGTGTTAACGAATGTTACAGGAGAAGGGCAAGTAGCGATCTTCCCAGATCAGGACACGTACGAACCAGGAACACTTATTACAATTGAAGCGATTCCTGCTCAAGGCTGGACATTTGCAAGGTGGGAAGGAGACTTGGAAGGCTCTGATACTAAACGAGATATCACCGTAGATGATCATCTCTCCATTATGGCTGTATTCACACGCGAAACAGGTGAATATACATTAGCCTTATCCAAATCAGGCTCTGGTACCGTAACGAAGGACCAACCCGGCTCGACATTTTCAGCTAACGAAACCGTTACGTTACAAGCGACACCTGATTCAGGCTGGGAATTCGTTCGATGGACAGGCACAAAGGAAAGTACACAACCATCCTTTACCATTACGATGAATGAAGATACATCATTACGAGCTATTTTCAGAGAAATCCAACCATCATCAGGTGGACAAAGTAGCACTAATACGAATTCGGGGTCTAGCTCAGGCGCCAATTCAGACTCAGGCACAAGTACACCTTCTAACAACAATAATAGTAGCAATAACGGTTCATCAAGCCCGCCTCCATCAGCAGAGGAGAAGCCACCGGCGAATAATGATGACAACAGAGAGGCAGAGAAGGAAGAACCAAAACCAGAGAAAGTTCAACTGACTGTATCTCGTAGAGGAAATGGGATAGTCCTATCCAATCGTACTCAACACGAAATAGAAAAGGGAACTTCAATTACACTTGAAGCACGTCCTAATAGTGGATGGGAGTTTAGTCATTGGGAAGGACATGCATCAGGTTCACGAAAGACTCTTACAGTCACAATGGATCAATCGAAATCAATTACAGCAGTCTTTATAGAAATCCAGAATGGAGAAGAGGAACAACAAGAAACCGAGGATGACTAAAATCATCATAATCTTTGAAATTAAAGAAGGGCGGAAAATTTGTTTTGAAAACGACGTTATTTATTAGCACGATCGTGTTAGCCATCATCTTAATTATCGGAGGACATTACTATTATCAACAGAAGCTTCAAACGATAGCCGATGACGCCAATCAGACAGATGTAGATGTGAGCGAAGAAGAAATGCGTGATAACGAGCAACCAAGTGATGAGGATGAAGCATTAGACAATGACGATTCATCCGAGGGGGCAAACGATCAGCCAACACCTACCTCAGCTAGTGGGAAACTTAGCGAATGGATTAATCAATATGGTGCAGATGGTACATTAAATATAGCCGTATTAGGCTCCACATCGATTACACTTGATAACGCAGAGGACTCTTGGCCGAACTTACTAGCTGCTTCCTTACAAAGCAGCGCTGAGGATGTTCAGCTAACGATGAACATTGTTGATGTAGACCGCTTGAATACATTTGAAGTAGCTGAAAGTGATCATATTGATGAAGTGAATAATCTCCAACCAGATGTTCTCCTGATTGAGCCATTTTTATTAAATGACAATGGGTTGTTAATGAAAGAGGACTCAATTGAAATGCTAGGAAGAATATTATCTTCTTTTGAAGTAGGATTAGAAGAGACCGAAATCATTTTAATGCCTGGAAATCCGCTCTATGGTGCTGAATATTATTTACAACAAAACGAGGCATTGGAACAATTCGCTGAGCAAGAGGGTTATTTGTTTGTTGATCATTGGTTCGCTTGGCCAGCAACTGACGATCCTGATTTACAAAATTATATTGATAGTGCTCGCCCGAATGAGCAAGGCCATCAACTATGGGCCGAAGCGTTATATGAGTTGCTTACTAATTAAAGGGAACCTACTATACGAGGGCACTGAAAAAGTACGATTTTCACTTTTTCAGTGCCCTCTAAGTAATGTGCGTGCCGTTGCCCGATTTTGAAAGTCTTGATATGAGTGGTTTATTCATAGCAAGGCGCGCAACGAGCGGAGCCATTACTCTTCTTTCAGTTACTAGAAAGGACTTTTTCAGTGGCTTCTACTATACGAGTATCTAAAAAAGCGCAGAAAAGGTCACACCGGACTCTGCGCTTTCCTTATAATAATATCCCGCTTAATATCTTCACCCATCCAAACAATGACAACCACAACGGTAAGCTTAATAATACACCCACAAAATCCCCTTTACAATATAATAATCTTCATGCATAGACCCTCTCCTCCTTTATGAACAAGTATGATCAAGTAGAGAGAGACGTATACAGCATGAAATTATTTTTTATACGTTGCTATGACACATTGCGTCCATTTGCTTTTTTAAACGTCTTTCTTCTTTAGGAACACATATCATTTAAATGGAGGGACTAATATGGATATTGAACGTTTATGGCTACAGTTTCATGAGCCTTTAAAGAAGTTCGTCACCCAACGCGTTTCTGATCAAGCTACTGCAGAAGACATCATACAAGAAGTATTTATAAAGATCACAGCTCATATAAACACCGTGAAAGACGAGGAAAGGATACTCCCTTGGATATATAAAATAACAAGAAATACGATTATTGATTACTATAGAAAGCAAAAGCCGTCAACTAAATTGCCAGATAAATTGAGGCACTTGATATATCGACAGATCCTAACTTCAATTCTGAACTTGCCATGTGCATCACGCCTATGATCAATCAGCTACCAGCTATATACAAAGAAGCTATTAAGCTGACACAACTAGATGGAATGAGTCAAAAAAAATTAAGTGAACACTTAGGCCTTTCGTTCTCAGGGGCAAAATCGAGAGTACAAAGAGGGAAAAAGAATTTAAAAACGCTCTTAACCAATTGCTGCCATATTGAATCAGACCGATATGGCAACATTATTGAGTACAGCCAAAATAAAACCAATGCACCTAGTTATTGTCGTAATCATAAATGTAATGATAACTACTTATAAAGGGTTTTCTCATAGGAACACACGACCTGTGTCCATACAATGAAATACACACTGCATCTTTTTTATTTATCAATTGTCTTCTATCATGCAATCCATTATTCCAATGATTGGAGGTGACAATATGAGTAAAAGTTGTGAGTGCAACTGCAAGTGTGAATGCAAGTGCATGTCAACCGACTCTACGTGTGACATAGAGGGAGGGCACTGAAAAAGTTTGGTTTTTAACTTTTTTGGTGCCCTTTAAGCAACGAGTGAAGCCATCGCTAATCAAATGAAAGGTACTGAAAAAGTCGATTTGTCCTTTTTCAGTGGCCTCACATAGAGGATGAGCCAAGAGCCGTACAGGCAAAGTAACTCAAAGCAGAGTAATGGAACGAATCTGTGACAGCCACTTATTTAAAGAGTAGAGGCTGGGACAAAACAAAAGTGTTTAGCTGAGAATCCGAACATTTAGACAACGTAACGGATGAAATATACGTAGACTCCTGCGGAATGAAAAGCAAAGGTGAGACCCCACAGTGCGTAGCACGAGGAGGCTCACCAGCTTCCCGCGGAAAGCGAAGTATATTTCAGGAGCGGTGAATGTGCTCCACTCTTGATTTGTTCGGCTTCTCATTTCTTAAAATACTTTTATCCCAGCCTCCTCCTTTTAATTAAAGTAAATAAAGTTAAGTGTATTTCTTACAGCACACAGGGAATCTTCTGTTCACATAAATCAATCATTTCAGCTAAAAAGTCCGGCTTCTCTAGCTGAGTCCACGGAACTTCAAGCCCTCTACCAGGAGCATGAGCCTTACCATAATGTTGATCGTCTTCAGTTGTTGAAATGTATATGTCCCAGCTCCAGCGTTCCGTTTGATGCTTTTTAGGGTTAATATCAATTTCAGCTAAATAATATTTATTTACTCTAGCATTGTTTTCAACGACTCTTTCCATCATTGCACTCTCCTTTTTTCTTTTTAATTTGATCAGCCAGTTCATTATGATTATGTATAATGTACGACGACTATGACAGATTGTCCTCCTTTTCGTAAGGAAATCTTACGCTTTTTTCTATATAAGCTCGAAACCTTACATTGGATTATAGATTGACATTATTCTAGAAAAATGATAGTTTGATAAAGACTTTCACATATTAGCGATTT
Organism: Halalkalibacter hemicellulosilyticusJCM 9152; assembly: GCF_000513115.1. Lineage (GTDB taxonomy): Bacteria > Bacillota > Bacilli > Bacillales > Bacillaceae_D > Halalkalibacter > Halalkalibacter hemicellulosilyticus. The sequence continues at coordinate 84,647 of NZ_BAUU01000019.1, read as the reverse complement.
ATCAAACTAAAGGGTTTTGGAGATGATACACCATGAATGCTGTCTTAATAGCTGTTTTAATTATGCTTATTCTTAGTTTATCCAAAGTGCACGTTGTTCTTGCATTAGCGATTGGTGCACTTGTTGGTGGTCTTGTTGGCGGTTTAGGCTTCGAGCACACAATGGCTACCTTTAATGAAGGGTTAGGCGGAGGAGCTTCTGTTGCATTAAGCTACGCATTGCTAGGTGCTTTCGCTGTCGCCGTTGCCCGAACCGGCTTACCTGACGTCATGGTCAAGTTCGTCCTCCGCTTAGTCGGAACAAAGAATGATTCGCGAAAAGCTGCATTATCAAAGGCACTGATTTTTTTCTTATTAACCATTGTCGCCTGTTGTTCGCAAAATGCTGTCCCGATTCATATTGCCTTTATTCCGATTCTTATTCCACCTATTTTACAAATTCTAAATGAATTAGGAGTGGACCGACGTGCAATAGCTACCATTTTAACGTTCGGATTAACAGCTCCTTATATTTTCTTACCATATGGCTTTGGTGCAATCTTCCACGGAATTATTGCCGACAATATGAATGAAAATCAATTAACGATTGCCTTATCAGACGTTCCAACTGCGATGCTGTTACCAACGATCGGTCTTGTCATCGGTTTACTCATCGCCGTCCTTTTCACTTACCGAAAAAAGAGAACCTATGAGAACAAGCCGGTGATAGGCGCATCTGAAACAAACGAAGACTATACAAAGCGGTCTGTCATTTCAGCGGCTGCTGCCATTTTTATTACTTTGATCGTTCAAACCGTCTTTGAATCGATGATTGCTGCTGCATTATCAGGGTTAATCGTCTTATTTGCTACACGCTCTTTGAAATGGAAAGAAGCGGACGGAGTGGTCACAGAAGGAATGAAAATGATGGCTTTCATTGGCTTTGTTATGTTAACAGCTTCTGGTTTTGCTGCTGTTATTCGTGAAACTGGTCACGTTGATTTACTTGTCACACAAGCTACGAATATGATCGGCGACAATCGAGCTGCAGCTGCTCTTCTCATGCTAATTATTGGTTTGTTCATCACAATGGGCATTGGTTCATCTTTTGCAACTATCCCAATTATCGCAACACTGTTCGTCCCATTAGGGGTAGCTGCTGGCTTTTCACCATTAGCGATTATTGCCTTAATCGGAACAGCTGGCGCACTAGGTGATGCTGGAGCTCCTGCATCTGACAGTACACTCGGACCAACAGCTGGTTTAAATGCTGATGGTCAGCATAATCATATTTGGGATACATGCGTCCCAACCTTCTTACACTTTAATATCCCACTGCTATTATTTGGTTGGCTCGCAGCAATGATGTTATAAGGAAGACTTACACTCCTATCCTTGCATTTTTATCGTTCCCTCACTTTATACAAAAACAAGCACAGCCGATATTATCGCTCACTGTGCTTGTTTCGTTTTTACTGTTATTCAACTGTTAACGTCGTTGATACTTCAATTTCAAACGTATCTCCTTGCTCAAGCTCAATCGACACACCTTCATTTGAAACGATGTTTTCATACTTGGTCGCACCGTCTGGACCTCTGATGCTTAGTAAGCCTTCCGCACCATCAGCTTGAGCCAAATAGTTACCACCCGGTAAGTCCGCACCAATAATATAATAACCTTGATCTAGCGTAATCGACCGTCAATCCCTTCGACAGTCTCCTCAGCAGTCTCTTCTTCTTGTCCACCTTCACCATTATCGCCATTTGTATCTGATTCCTCATTCGAATCAGAATCACCTTCTGCTTCTTCTAGTTCTTGGCGAAGTTGCTCAACCTCTTCTACTAGCTGTTCGTATTCAAGTTCCTTTTCTTCGATTTTCTCAAGTAACTCTTCATACTCAGCCTCTAATTGCTCAATGTCAATATCGTTGTCATCTTGGCTACAACCTACCACTATAAAAGATACAAATAACAATGTAAAAATCCACTTTTTCATCGGTATCACTCCTCGTTGTCTACAATCACTTATTTTTCATAAGCATTTATTATTTTATACCCGTTTTTGCGATTTTTAAGCTAAATCAACATTATGGTACACTTGCTTCACATCTTCCAAATCTTCTAATACATCAATTAACTTCTCTAACTGCACTTGATCATCTGCCGCTAATGACACTTCACTTTGCGGAAGCATCGTTAACTCAGCAACAGTAAACTCTGTAATACCAGCTTGCTTAAAAGCCTCCTGAACAGCATGAAATTGCTCAGGCTCAGCATATACAATGACAGCTTCATCTTCTTCAAACAAATCTCGCACTTCAACATCCGCTTCCATTAAAAGCTCTAACACTTCCTCTTCATTCTTTTGATCGACTCCGATAACAGCTGTCGCATCAAACATATAGGCAACCGAACCACTTACCCCCATGTTCCCACCATTTTTACCGAAAGCAGCACGAACTTCTGATGCAGTCCTATTCACATTATTTGTTAAGGCATCGACAATAATCATCGAGCCATTAGGGCCGAAGCCTTCATAACGAAGCTCATCGTAATTTTCTTCTTCGCCACCTTTCGCCTTTTCAATAGCACGATCAATGATTGCTTTTGGAACATTATACGTTTTCGCACGTTCTAGAACGACCTTTAGCGCTTGGTTCAATTCCGGATCTGGCTCACCTTGTTTGGCAACGACATATATTTCACGTCCAAATTTCGCATAGATTCGACTCGTATTTGCATCCTTGGAAGCTTTCTTTTCCTTAATATTATTCCATTTACGACCCATGCTACCCACTCACCTTCATTTCTTTTGATTCATATTCCCTTCATATTATACCGCACAAATAGACTCTGAATCGAGTGTTATTCAATCGTTCAACAACATTTCTCTCATAACACTCGTGTCTTCCTCTGAGGTTACATAAGCTGTCTCATCGCCAATATAATAAAAAATACTTTTCTCGCCATCCATCCCAATAATGACATGTAATCCATGAGTCGGTAACATTCCATCTACCTCACTATATTCTACTAACAAGTCAAATTCAGGTTGTACATCGGTCATTTTGATCTCATTCTCTTTTCGTGCTGTTTCAATGATATGAATGAGAGCGTCTAGCTCGTCCTGTTCATCAATGAAGAGCATAATCTCTTCGTTAATTCCTCCGAACCCTTCCGATTCAGAAACACCGATTGCAATGACTTCTTCATCTAATAGCGACATAGTTGAACCAGAAGAGAAGCACCCACTTAACAATATAAGGAAACCTACATATAATAGTGATTTCTCCACTTATCGTTCACCTCTTTTGATTACTTTTTCTCAAACTCAAAATAAAATCGTATCTCTTTCATCTAGGACAGAGAATCATAAGTTAATCAAAAAAAGAATACCATACTTAGACGGCGTGATCATATGAAAAATAATCAAAAATGCCATTCAAAACTTGTTCATTATAAAAGGTGCCAATATAATAGTAAAATAGTCCTGTTTTTCTTAAAAAGGATCGATTCCCTTCTTTTTTCCTAGTATACTGCTATATATCATACGAAAGTCTAAATCAGTTCATACAGTTAACACAAATTGACAGGGGCTAAAATTTAGAATTTTGCGCCAGCCGACAAATATAATAGTGTCTTCTCTGTATGGTGAAATAGACTAATGGAGGCTATTATCTTGTATTTAACACCGGAAGAAATTGCGCAACGGAAACAGCGCAAGAAATTTTTAGTAACATATGTAGTTGTACCAATAATTGCGATCGCCATTGGTGTAGGAGTTACATTTCTATCCAGCATGCTCTAACTATCATGAGCTACATAGTAATAAAGAAAACGTCTAGTGATTCCGGTCGGTCAATCACTAGACGTTTTCTTTATATTATTGTTCAATTGCTTGCTGTGCATCCTCGGTGCTCTCTATCTTATTTCTCATAAATGTCCAAACTAGGAAAGAGATTTGGGATAGTACAATGATACTCAATAACGTTAATGGTAGGATAGCTAATACAATAAATCCCATTCGGTCTGCACTTGAAATCATCCCATTAGAAAATACTCTTGTATAATCAATGAACAACATGATAAACGGAATAAATGCAATAACAGATAAAACAATCGTTCCCCAAAGGGCATAGCCTCTAAAACGATCATACAAAAACAGACTGATGAATAAAAGCAATAGCAGCACGACAATTGGCGCAATTAGTGGCACAATCGTATATTCGCCATGTGCAACGATCCTTCGAGCTACAACGTAAATCCACACTAATGATAGTAACATACATACATTAGCAATATACGAGATCACAGACGAATATTCTGATAGTTTAGGAATTCTAGAGGTCGGCCGTAACTCTTCTGCTTGCTCTTCTTCACTCGAGTCCTCCTGCACATTCTCTCCATTAAATAACTCAAGATCTAATCCACAGGAACCACAAAATTTCGCTCCTTCTTCTTTTTTTGCTCCACATGTCGGGCAAAAATTTATGACCATAAGCATAACCTCACATTGTATTAATTTACTACTAGGGCTACTTTTTTCCTTAATTCTATTATACTATATAACAAGGTTAGTTGATGAAATAAGTAGGGAAAAGTGGAAAATAGTAAAAAAGTAGTATGAATATTTAATTAGAGGTGAACCTGTCATGAACTTGAAACACATTCATCATGTAGCCATTATTTGTTCTGATTATCAAAAATCTAAACATTTCTACACAGAAATTCTCAAGCTATCTATTATACAAGAAACTTATCGTGAGGAACGTGATTCCTATAAGCTCGACTTAGCTGTAGGTGAGCTTAATCAAATTGAACTGTTTTCCTTTCCGAACAGCCCTAAACGTCTTAGCTATCCTGAAGCTCAAGGGCTACGCCATCTAGCTTTTTCAGTTCCAAATGTGGAAGAAGCAAAAGCTGAGCTTGAGTCAAACGGAGTTTCAGTTGAGCCTATTCGTTTAGACGAAACAACAGGAAGGCGCTTCACCTTCTTTCCAGACCCAGATGGCTTACCTATTGAGTTGTATGAGCAATGAATGAGTACAGCAAGATAAAAGCAGCCTCACGTTAAAACAGATCAAAATCGACAGGCAGAGTGTACGTCCATCATAAGTCATTTTGACTTCGCTCCTGAGGTGCGGGAAACGGGTAATAAGCCTTCGAGAGTCGTTTCTCAAAGGCTTTTCCATTTACGGTTTGAAGAGCCTAAATTGTTTAACTGAGAAGACGAACATCTAGATACCGTAGCGTAATATATTGCAGGTGCGGATTATTTGACCTGCCATATATTTATTTTTATTCCCATTCACGAAAACACATTTGTCCCAATTTCTTTTCTAACAGAGGTAATTATTTTATTTTAACTACTTACTGTTTATTAAGCTCGTGATCTTTTTCTACTTCACTGTTCCTTTTTCGGATCACTTGCCATGCCATTAGCACTACGAACAGGAAGACCCCAATGATATCTGTCATACTTGATCCGTGAATAAAGACAAGTGCTGTCACAAGAGCAAGTAGTCGTTCAATAATCGTTAATCGCACAAGTAAATAGTTTTGGATGAACATCACAAATGCCAAAATACCAACGAGTGCGGTGAAAATATATTGAGCTATTTCCAACCAGTTATACATACCTGCTTGTTCTGGCAAAAGTAAAATAGCTGTATTTGTCGTAAACACAAAAGGTAATAACAAAGCGCCAGAGTCGAACTTAAACCCTTGTATCCCAGTTCGAATCGGCTCTGATTTCGCAATTCCCGAAACAGCATATGCAGGCAGATTAATGGGAGGCGTATCATCAGCTAGTATGCCATAGTAAAGGACAAAGAGATGTGCTGCCATAATCGGCACCCCCATTTGTACAAGTGCCGGGGCAACCATCGCTGCTAAAATAACATATGTGGCAGTCGTCGGTAACCCTAATCCTAAAATTAAACATGCTATTAATGTAAAAACAAGAGCAAGTAATAAGTGTTCACCGGCAAAATTGACAATAATCGTTGGCAGCTTAGCTGACAATCCAGTTAAATTAATGACGCCAATTAATATCCCAGCTGTTGCACAAGCAACGACAACGGTTAAAGAATTTCGTGCTGCCATTTCTAGACCAGAAATAAGCTCTCTTAATCCAAAGCGTACAGGAGCTGATTGGATATGAAAGCCTCGCTGTAACAAAACGACAAGTAGCGCAACGACAATTCCAATCGTCACCATCACCGCAACCTCTAATCGCCATGCAAAGAAATAATGTAAGGCAAACGCGATAACCGCGACTCCCCCTGCAACGAGCATACCTGCACCGAAGCGTTCTCTCAATCGATGTGTGAAGCTTGCGAGCACAAGTAACAATATAATCGCAAAAAAAGCTGCATTTGGTACCGTTTTTCCTTGCACTAAAAAGTAAACAAGCACGATAACAGGTAAAATTAAATAGCCATGCTGGATAAGTGTTTTCCGTCCAGATACGAGCGCTTCCTTTGGAAGTCCTGTAATGTGGTGTTTTGACGCTTCTAAATGAACCATAAACAAAATCGCGATATAGCTTAATATGGCTGGGATGGCAGCAGATTTAATAATTTCTGCATACGTATAGGGTGTATATTCAATCATAAGGAAGGCTGCAGCCCCCATAATGGGCGGCAGAAGCTGACCACTTGACGATGCAGCTACTTCAATTCCACCTGACACTTGTGGCTTAAAGCCAACTTTTTTCATTAATGGAATCGTAAACGTTCCTGTTGTTACAGCATTTGCCACGGAGCTACCTGATATAGAGCCGAGCATTCCTGAAGAGACAACCGCCGCTTTCGCTGGTCCTCCTTTATACTTTCCAAATGCTCGTAAAGCAAGGTCAATAAACATCTTTCCTGCACCTGTCGCTTCTAATATGGCTCCAAATAAAATGAAGATAAACACATACGTTGCCGAAACGGATAACGGTGTACTAAAAATACCAGATGTCGTATAGCCCATTTCATAAATAAATTGCTGAAAATTAGCACGTGTATGGCGAAAAGGCGGACTAAGAAAGCCACCGATGAAGAAATACGTCATAAATATACAAGCAATAATGACGAGTGGCTTACCAACGACTCGCCGTGTAGCTTCTATCACTAAAAGCAGTAAGACAATTCCAACAAGTAAATCAATGAACGTCATACGTCCAGATAATATCGAAGGTGATGTTTGATTGGCATATAAATAATATCCTACGACAATCGCTATTCCGGCAATGACAAAGTCATATGTCGCTATCCGCTGTTGGTTAAGCCTTTTTTAATTGGGAAAATAAGAAAGACAAGTGCTAGTCCTAACGATAAGTGAATAATCATATGGGACCGTGTTCCAACACCAGGCATTAAACCAAATCCTGCTGTATATAGGTGATAGATCGACATGACGACCGCAATAACTAATATAAGCATCGCCATCCAACCTCTGACCACTCGATCGCTTCCCGCAAGCTCATTGACTTTTTGATTCTGATCACGCTCCAACTTAATCCCTCCTCTCATTGACGGACAATTCGAATGTGAAGCTTATGACCTTCATAAGTGGTTAAATCTACCGTATTCTCTTTAAAATAAAAGGAATGTGGAAACAAAGAGGATGGCATAATCGTTAACGCTTCTACCTCTCGTTCCTCCTCAATCACATAAAAGCCATCGATATACAACAGCTTGTCTTTGCGCTCATAAGGTACTCCTGCTCCAAAGGATTGTACCCAGCTTTCTGTTGCCACCATATTCCCTTCCGTATTCATCTTGTAATACTCTCGGACAGGAGTTAATGCAACAGAATGAGTATACTCATGATAGAACGTCTCCTCTGCTATAATCGGAGATTCCCATATAACCTTTCCTTCCGTCTGATCATATAACTGCAAATAATCAGTAGCTGTCACATAGCGATTAACTGCCAAATGAGGAGGATAAATAAAAAGGCAGCGCCAAAACGCCAAGCCTTTTTGTTTATCCCTCTAAGTTTATTGTTCATCGAAATAACGTTGAGCTCCTGGATGAATCGTAATCGGCATCCCATCAAGTGCAGAGTCTAACGTTATATTTGTACCTTGTTGATGTGCATTACTAAATTGGTCAACATGTTCAAACATCGCTTTTGTTATGTCATAGACCAAATCCTCCTCTAAATCTTCATCAACGACTAACATCGCTAAAACCGCTGCTGTTGTGACATCTCCATCCGTCCCATATACACTACTTTCCACTACAAATTCTGTATAATATGGATAAGCAGCTGCTAATTCACCAAGCTTATCAGAACTAATTTCAACGAGACGAAGCTCCTTTGTTGCCCTTAATGCCTCAACCGCTCCTGTTGGTAAGCCGGCTGTAATAAATGCAGCATCGACATTGCCATCTTGAATATTTCCAGCTGCTGTCCCAAAATCCATATATTCTTCTGAAATGTCTTCATACGTAATGCCATGGATTTCAAGAATTTGTTTGGCATTTGCCTCTGCACCAGATCCTAAGTCACCAACAGCCACTCTTTTTCCCGCTAAATCCTCCACGGTCTCAATACCACTATCTGCTGATGTTATGATTTGAATCACTTCTGGGTATAAAGTCGCAATTCCATGAAATCCAGATAATGGCCCTTCCTCTTCAAACATATTAATCCCTTCACTTGCATAGTAAGCAATGTCATTTTGTACGAGCGCCATTTGGGCATCGCCATCTACAAGACCATTAATGTTTACAACGGATGCACCAGAGGTTACTGATTCGGCATTCACCCCATCAACATGCTCATTAATAATATTGTTAGCTAGCGCAGCTCCTAATGGAAAATACGTCCCTTGCTCTCCCCCAGTCATAATCGTTACATCTTCAATATCTGAACCACATGCAGCTAGTACAAGAAGCAGCATTGCTCCTACAACTAATCCAATCTTTTTCACCGTACCATCATCCCCCTTTAAAAATTTCATGTCTCTATCACTGAACAAACAGAAACCATGTGACGATACAGTATATAGTTGTATCTCCTTGAATATGACAAGTTCACTACATTTGTACTATTCGAAAAAAATGGTATTATAGTATAAAAGACCTCTTTATTAAATAAAAAAATAAAGATCAAGAGGTAGCAACAATGGAGAGAAATCATACGCTTAGGAGGAAATCATGAATTTACAAAAGAAACTACTATTTTCATTTTTAGGTGTCATCCTAGTTTGTTTAGGACTACTTTTGTATGCGATTTATAATTTGACAGAATTAAATCGTGATGCGAATACCATTTACCATGAACGACTTGTTCCAACGAAACATCTCGTTGACCTTGCAAGATTAACAGAAAACACCAACTTTCTAATGGTGCAATCGATTATTAATGAAGATCCTTCATTAACAAATGAAGCGATTCAAAATTTAGATGAGATAAGCATTATTTTAGATGAGTATGAACAACTGCCTTTAACATCTGCTGAGAGAGAGCGTTTTGAACATTTCTCTGAAAGCTGGTCTAGCTTTGAGCGCCGTGTACGAAATAACAGAGGACTCATTTCATCGCAAAGATATGATGATGCTCGAGAAGGCTTAAATGGAGGTATGCAATTATTTGAGTCGACATCAGCTGATTTAATGGCACTTGTTGAAATCAATGATTCAGAAGCAGAACAACTGCTTGAAGCAAATAACTCTTCCTACCAACGAACAGTAGGATTATCGATTATTTTAACGATTGTCATCGTTGCAGGCTCCGTCATCTATGCGCTGTTCTTTAGTCGATACCTTTCGTCCAACCTAAAGAAAATCACACAACGACTTAACGCGATTGCAAAGGGTGATTTAACAGGCGAACCGATGAAATTAAAATCAAAAGATGAGCTTTCTTCCCTTGCACAGGGCCTTCATTCAATGCAAGAGCAACTGCGTCAGCTTATATTAAAAACATCTGAAGCAAGTCAGCAAGTTTCAGCAAGCTCAGAGCAAATGTCTGCTAGCTCGGAACAAAGCTCGCGCGCATCTGAGCAAATGACCCAGCTTGCCTTGAATACGTCTGAAGGGGCAGATAAGCAGCTACAAAGTATTAATCAAGTGTCTAGCTCATTAACACAAATGAATAGAAGCCTACAACAAATTGCACATAATAGTCATGAGATGGCATCCTACTCTGAGAAAACGGCGGAATCAACTGATCACGCTCTAAGGCCATTCAATTAGTAAATGAGCAAATGAATGCCATCGCTGAATCAATGAATGATACATCTGCTTCCATCACAAATCTAGGTAAGAAGTCAGCTGAAATCGGTGAAATTATTCACCTCATTACAGGGATTTCAGAACAAACAAACCTATTAGCCTTAAATGCAGCCATCGAGCCGCTCGCGCCGGTGAACATGGAAAGGGCTTTGCTGTCGTAGCTGATGAAGTACGAAAGCTAGCGGAGGAGTCTGGAAAGTCAGCCAATAAAATCTATGAGATGATCTCTGATATGCAAACGGAAACCGACCGAGTTGTAAGCTCTATGGAAAGCGGAAATGAGCGCTTTAGCAAAGGTGTCGCTGCAACAGATCAGGTGACAAACACATTCAGCGATATTAAGGAAAGCGTCGAAATCGTCACAGCAAAAGTGCAGGAAGTTTCTGCATCTATTCAAGAAATGACTAGTGTTAGTGAACACGTACTTACATCAGTTGAATCGATCCAACAAATCGCACAATCAAATGTAGAGTCGAGCCAAGAAAATTCCGCTTCTTCTCAGCAGCAATTGGCTACCATGGAAGAAATCGCATCATCAGCAAGCTCACTTGCTCACTTAGCTGAAGAATTGCAGCAATCGATTCAAAAATTTAACGTATAGCCTGTTGTATGAATCATTCGATTTTCTCTATCAATATTGGATTGAAACGGGTTTTCTTTCATAATAAAGAAGCCAGAACTTGAATTCTGGCTTCTTTCTATCATCCGAAAGTCTTATTGACCCAAAATGCTACATCGCTCTCTACATTATAATATTGAATCATTCAATAATGAAATTATGAATTGTATAATGCCAAAATTAACCTAACTTTTTTAAATCCGATCCCCATACCTTAATATAATAAGCACCATAATCATCTTTCAATAATTTTATACCAACTAACATTAACGGTGTCCATATGCTTTTCAAGCGCACTAGTGGCAATGTTATCACCTCCTAAAATAAGATTTGTCACCCTTACTCTCTACTACAAAGGTACCATCGTTCTTTATGAAGAACAATAGGTTGAATTTGACTACTTTTGTCGATAATAGAACAGAACTAAATTCCAATTAATTAAAACGATTACATATATGTTTACAGGGTATCTATCTATTAAACGAACAAGAAATACAATCTCCTCTGATGTTCTTTTTAGCGAACTTTTTTGTTGGGTGCTCGAATTATTCGACTTATCTATCTAAAAAATATCTCTGTTCGACACTACTAATAGACGTGCTAGACTAATAGGCCTAATGGCTCCTTAGTAATACCTTTTTCCATGACACCATGTATAGTTGTTGTTACAAAGAAATTGAGCTTTTCTGAAAATAGGCTTCTTTAAAAAAGTGCCTGTCCAGGTACATAACCCTGAACAGGCACACTCTACATCATTTATTGTTCTTCTGTTGAACCGATGACCGGCGTCCGAAAGCGATAACCAACATGCTTAACCGTTTCGATATACGTTGGCTTCGATCGCTTCGGTTCAATCTTTCTTCTTAGCTTACTTACATATGTATCGATAATCCGTTCATCACTGGAATCACAGATTTCTAATAGCTCTGAGCGGGTTAAAACTCTACCTTTGTTTTCATAAAAAAAGAGTAACAGTTTCATCTCTCTTCCACTTAGATCCGATTTGCGATTTTGCACTTCTACCCTATAACTTTCAGGAAATATCCTCAGCTTACCAACGGTTAAAATTCGCTCTGAATCCATTTCAAAACGTTTCATATTGCACAAATAGCTTCGACGTACTTGGGCCTTTATTCTTGCTAACAAAACCCGTTCATTAATTGGAAGCATCACATAGTCGTCTGCTCCTAATTCATAAGCAACCACCATATCATACTCATCTGTAGAAGAGGAAACAACAACAATGGGAGTCTGAATATTGTGCATTCTAAATTGCTGGCATAAATATCCACCTGTCTCCATGAAGTGATCCTTCATGATGATGATTAAGCTTACATGTTTTACTATAGCATCCCTTAATGCCTGTTCAATTGTCTTATCATGATAAAATTTATAATTAGGTAAATGATTTTTTAACTTACTTATCATATTGTTGCTTGCATCTAATAACAAAATAGATTCATTCATGAAGGAACTTCCTAACTTTCCTTAGTCATTTTCTTTGAGCTTCCATATTTAATATTACAAAAAAATGATTAAGAAACTGTTAAGAGTACTTAAAATTTGTATTGAGTTTCATTATAATTCATTACCATTCCCTGTCTATTTCGTTTGAACTAATACAAAAGTCTATATATCCCCTATCATTCATGACTATTTTCCTGTATACTATACCCGTATTAATAGTTTCAATATTAAACAATCTTACATTATATTAATCAAAATCACACTGATCATACAGTGTTTATATAAACAACTTAGACCTAGGAGGAGCAACCATGACTTTTTGTAAAGAATGTGGCACTCAATTAAAAGAAGGTGCCGTTTTTTGTGCTGAATGCGGTACATCCGTACAGCCAAACAATGAAGCAACATCTAACGTACAAGCAACTGAAAGTAAACCCTCTTTTTCTTTCAAATCATTTTCAAAAAAGCAAAAAATGATTGGGGGAGCCATTCTCTCTGCTATTATTTTATTATTTATTAGTTATCAAGTTGGATCATCCTTCACCAACCAACATAAAGTCGTTGAAAACTTTAAAGCTGCGGTTTTATCAGAGGATACAAGCAGAGTCATGTCTTTACTCTATACAAATGACTCACGGATGACCATTGATGAAGCTAGTGTGGACAGTTTAATTACATATTTAAACAACAATCCTTCATACTATGACTTTTTAATGGATCAATTAGAAAGCAAAGCCGATTTTTATGATCAAAACCACCCTGATGACTTTTATTATGAGGATTCATCTATTTTTTCATTAGAACTAGTTGGAAAGACAGCTTTCTTCTTTGATCGTTACCGTATCCAAGTGATGCCTTTTTATTTCACCTTATCAACGAACTATGAAGATGCCATCATTACATTAAATGGTGAAGAATTAATGATCAGTTCCAAAGAAGACTTTGAACAAGAATTCGGTCCATACATGCCAGGTATTTATGAAGTAAGTGCCTCATATACAGGCGATTATTCGTTACTGGAAAGTTCTAATGAATTACAATTAATGGATCCTAGCTGGAACAACACGTATGTCGACCTTTATTTATATGGAGACTATATTGTCATTGACTCTGATTATGAAGGCTTTGTTGATGACTCGCGGATCTATATTAACGATGAGAATATTGAATTTTCGTTAGAGGATCAATATGATGAAGCACTTGGTCCCATTTCCCTTGATGGTAGCTATGAGGTTCATGCCGAACTCGATTTCCCGTGGGGAACGGTTGTCACAGATAAGCAAGTCATCGACCATAGCTACATTTACTTATCAGTGAATCGATTATTAACGAATGAAATTGCTGATAACGTCGTTGAAACTGCTTTTCAGTTTGCTAAAGAATATGCCAACGCTATTACGAATAATGATAGCTCTGGCCTTACCACTGTTTCTAGTTCGGTGAAGTCAGATATTGAATATTACTTCGATGAGGACCGAGAATATTCAATGGACTTTCTTGAAGCATCCTTCAATCCACATACCGCTTATTTAAGCTACTACGATGAACAGCATATCGTGAATTTACCCGTTCAATTTGTATTTGAAGAGGAATATGATTGGTTTGGTGACATGATGACTGACGAAACAACAGAATCATTAGAGCTTTCATTATCCTATGATTCATCAGAAGATAGTTGGACCATCGTAAACTATTATTACTCTTATTTTGAGCATAATGATGATACCGTTCAGCGTGACGGATCTAAATAATAAAGGAGGATTTCTAATGACAAACTGCACAAATTGCCAAACACCTTTAGAAGCCGAAGCAAAATTTTGTACAAGCTGTGGTGCAAAAACTTCTGATACGAAAGAGGTAGCTGCTGCAAGTACTAATGAACCTACACAAAATGCTTATTTAGAGCAAAGTAAAGAGGTCGGTAAGCAATATTTTTCCTTTGCGAAGTCTGCATTAAAACAACCGTATCAATTTTCCGCTCGACTTGGGGAAAATAATATGATCAATGGCCTTATTTCAATGATTTTATATTCAATTTTGCTACCACTCTTTTTATATAACGTTATTCGCAAAATGAGCATGGGCTTTATGCCTCTTTCATTCTCTGATATCGTTCTAATGCCGGCTGTCGTATCTATTATTATGCTTCTCATTCTAACAGGCATCATGCTCGGTGTTGCCAAATTGATGAAAGTTAATGTGAATTATAAAACGATCCTTGCTCGTTTTGGATCTTTTATGACCATTCCTACAGCTATTTTAATTGTGGCCAATATCCTTATTCTAGTATCAGTCATTACCTTTAGCGTTCTTTTAGTTGTTCTTGCTTCACTCGGTTACTTTGTAGCAATCGCTGTTACGATTTTCTCGCTTCACAAGGAAAATAGCGGAGGATTAGATACCTTTTATGGCATTTTCCTTACTTATGTCGCACTCGGTTTCTTGTCCTACTTAGTAAGCGAAAGCATTCTAACAGACTTAGTTGAACGAATGACATTTATGAACTTCTTTTAATGAACAAACATTTATGACAATTCAGGTATGAAAATATTTCACGATTTTTGCCTCCACAGTTAAAATCGTATTAAGAAGGGCACTGAAAAGTACAAATTGACTTTTCAGTGCCCTCTAGTTTTTAACTTCTCTAGTGCCTTTTAACCAGTTACTTGGTTTTAAAACGAGTAGGGTTCTTATATCAAGCTGGCGCCAAGTGAAGCCACCCCTCCTCATTTCGAATACCCATGTGCTAGCCAATAGGTAATCCTTATTCTGCTATACAGAGGAAACAACCCCCATTTAAAAGAAAAGGTAATCCTCATTCCACTAATCAAGCAATTGAGTTCGAATTGAGTCATTAAAGCCAAAATAGAGGAACGAGGAACCGATACGGCACGAAAAAGAGCAACATAGAGAGAATAGCGGAATGAAAAGTCCACATGTAGCGCGTTATCGGTTATCACACCTCTTATACTCGTTCCAATAATTTCTCTTGCAACAACTGAATTTCGGCTTCCGATAATCCGATTGCATTCGTCATGTACTTGTAAACATTTCCATAATCTTGATCAATCTTCTTAAAAAAAGCTTCAATGTATTCTGTACGAGCTTCAAGCATCGCCTCAACCACCTTAGTATCTAGCTTTTTGATATGCTCATGATTATGAGTGGCTAAGCTTTGCTTTAAGCGATCTGATGAACGATTCGTATATAAATAATCCTCTACAATGATCTCTCTCGGAACATTTAGGACACTTAAAATAAGTGCAGCCATCACTCCGGTACGATCTTTTCCAGCCATACAATGAAAAAGAACGGCTCCTTCTTCTTCTAATAACACATCAAATACCTTTCGATACGCCTTTGTATGATCAGTCATTTTCTCATTTAATTGTGTTAATAAATCCCCAGGCTTTGATATTCTTTTGACAAATTCTTCCGT
This sequence comes from Halalkalibacter hemicellulosilyticusJCM 9152, assembly GCF_000513115.1. Lineage (GTDB taxonomy): Bacteria > Bacillota > Bacilli > Bacillales > Bacillaceae_D > Halalkalibacter > Halalkalibacter hemicellulosilyticus. The sequence continues at coordinate 68,909 of NZ_BAUU01000019.1, read as the reverse complement.
TAAATCAAGTGCTTGACGATACTCTTCTTCCCCATTACTCGGAATGACAGGAACATGATACAACTGAATGAATTCCATGAAAGGGGTTGGAAATCGTTCTAGTTCATCATCCGCACGCAAATCACAAATCGCTGTAACTCCTAACTGCTGCACTTGTCTCATATCTTGTTCATCTAGCATACTTATATTTCCAGACCGAAAAATCTTGCCCCATTTCACTCTTCGTCCATCCGTTGTTTCATAGCCACCTAGATCACGAAAATTAAATGTTCCTGTAAATTCTATTAATCGATTCGGTTGTTGTACGTTCATTCTTCCACCACCATTTATGTATGCTTTAATTTCATTTTCAATCTATTTGATACAAATTCAACACTAAATACCATGACAAAGATTACGAGTGCGACAAAGAACGCTTGGTCAAAGCGATAGAGGCGCATCGCATGCATCAGCTCCCAGCCAATTCCACCAGCACCAACCGCACCTAAAATCGTTGACTCCGCAATATCGCCTTCAAAGCGCATAATGCACCAAGCTAATAAGGCAGTCATAACAGTAGGAATGACGCCTTGTACAATGACCGCAAACCAATTCGCTCCCGTTGCTTGCATGGCCTCAATGACACCTTGATCTACTTCTTCAATCGATTGAGCAAAAACTTTAATTAACATCCCAATTGATCCAATCATAATTGCTAAAATTCCTGGAAAAGGGCCCATTCCTACGGCAACAATAAAAATAAGTGCCCAAATTAACGTAGGTATGGCTCGTACAAGTGAGGCGAACCCTTTTAACAGCCACGAAATCGTTCGGTGAGGTGTTAAATTCTCGGCTGCTGGGAATGCTAACCCAAAACCAATGATAATCGCAAGGACACACCCGACAATTGCCACTTGAAGCGACTCTAATGCTGCTGCTAACACTTCTCGCCAATAGGTGAAATCAGGTGGAACCATGACTGTCAACGTTTGGAGAAAGGTCCACACACCTGAGAACAACCTACCGTAATCAATACTTAATTGATACAACGAGAAGAAGAAAAAGAGTATAGCACCTATAAGTACGCTCCGCATAAAGCGATTTTTCTTTTCACGCTGACTTGTTTCAGCCTTATGAACGACGATATCTCCTCTCATATAATTCGCTCCCTAATTTGATTTGTTAGCCACTCTGTCATTAGAACAATAAACAAAATGAGAATAACGCCCATACATACTTGTCCATATTGGAATAGCTTAATATTAGACTGAATGACAAAGCCTAATCCTCCACCGCCAACCATTCCAATAATCGTTGAAGCACGTACATTAATTTCTAGCATGTATAACGACCATCCGAAGAAGCCCGGCAAAAATTGCGGGATGACACCTTGTGCTAATACTTGAAAATAGTTCGCTCCAGTTGCCTTAACCGCTTCTAGTTGACCCATATCAATTTCCTCAAGCACCTCTGCAAATGCTCGCGTCAGCGCTCCAACAGAAACGATAATTAAAGATAACGTCCCAACTAATACCCCAAGACCAAAAGAAGCCGTTAAAACAATCGCCCAAATAAACACAGGAATATTTCTGAATAACGAACTAAACCCCCGCATGAATATTTGCACACTTGGATGTGGTGACGTCGTTGCTGCCGCCAAAAAAGCTAAGCCCGTTGCGATAATCGCTCCGATGACCATCGCCACAAAGCTCATGTAAATTGTATCAAGTGCCGGAGGAATTAAGCTTGCTAGCACAGAAAAATCAGGTGGAAATAAATCATAAATCATAAACGAAACAGCTTGAGTCGCTCCTGAAAAAAGAGAAGGGATCGAAAAGCCTGTTTCAAATGCAGACCATATCGTTAACAGGACTAGGACGATGACGAAGCTCCAAACAAGCATGTTCTTATTACGGCGCACTTCAAGAAGGTGTTCCTGTTTCACGAAGCCATTTCCTCCTTCTGCTCTTTACTTCCACGATAAATTCGCTCAATGATCGTATCTGTTAACTCTTCTGGACGCCCATCGAATACTTTCTCTCCATTATTAATTCCGATAATACGAGTCGCATATTTCTTCGCTACATCAACTTGATGTAAATTACAAAGACAAGCAATCCCTTCTTCTTTGCAAATGGAGTAGAGCTGATCCATCACAATTTCTGAGGAAACCGGATCAAGGCTCGCAATCGGTTCGTCAGCTAAAATGAGAGATGGCTTTTGCGCAATGGCCCGCGCGATCCCTACACGTTGCTGCTGACCACCACTTAATTCATCGGCACGCTTGTACACTTGTTCACCTAAGCCAACTCGCTCCAAAAAGCGAATCGCTTCATCCTTATCTTCTTTTGAAAAAAGGCTCAACACCGCTCTAACTATATTCATATAACCTAGGCGTCCATGAAGAACGTTGCGCAAAACAGAAGAACGCTCAATTAAATTAAACCGTTGAAAAATCATCCCTACCTCACGTCGGTGCTTCTTTAACTGAGAGGCATTTGCACTTACAATCTCTTGGCCTTTAAATAACAACTCGCCGGCTGTTGGTTTAACAAGACGATTAATCGAGCGTAAAAGCGTGTTTTTCCCAGCTCCACTCGGACCGATAATGACAATAAACTCTCCATTATGTAGCTCAAAGCTAATATCCTGAAGCGCCGTTGTACCGTCTGAATAGACTTTTGATAGTCGTCTAACTTCTAACAATGCCATAATGATCGTCCCCCTTAATTCAGCATCTCTTCTGGTGACATATTTAATAACTCGGCCGTCTCTCGGATAACATCAAAATCACTATCCTCAACGGGAAAATACCCTTTCATCCCCATCACCTCGAAATATTCCGGATTCTTCTCGTGATAAGAAAGAGCAAAGTCTTTGATTTTCTCAACTAAATCTTCCGGCAGACCGTCTCTATAAGCTAAAGGACCTCCAGGAATTGGATCAGTTGTTTGAATGACACGAACATCACTTGGATCAAACAAGCCTGATTCAGCAAACATTTCCACACAGAACTCACAAACCGCCGCACCGGCTGCATCTCCGTTCGCAATCGCTAAAATCGATTTATCATGCCCCCCGGAATATGTAACACTATTGAAATAGCCTTCTAACTGCTCATTTTCAATTCCTAATTGTGATAGCATGGAAGCTCTTGGGAACAAATGTCCTGAGGTCGAAGCTGGATCAACAAAGAGGAAATCCTCTCCCTCTAACTCTTCTAACCTTTCAACGGGCGAATCGGCTGGTACAATAATGACACTTTGATACATCGCTGATTCTTCACTTTCTCCTAAGATTGCTAAAGGTAGTGCCCCACTACGCTCAACGGCGATAATATAACCAAACGGCCCGTAATTCGTCAAATCAATTTGTTCTGCCCGCATCGCTTCAATCATCATATTGTAGTCTTGACCTTCAAACATCTCAACTTCGATCCCTAACTCTTCTGCTAAATCCTCAGCAAAAGCACTTGATGAACGCGCCATATTGTTGTCATCCTCTGTCGCCATCATTCCCATTCGTAATGTCGTTGGCCAACCATTCTCATCCACCTCTTTCGTACTCGAGTCTTCCGAACACGCTGTAAAGATCAATAGCACCGTCATCCATAGCAACATTAAACCTACTTTTTTCACCACATTCACCATCCTCATCGCATTAGAATACAAGGTTGTATACAACCTTGTATATAACTAAAGAATATCAGCACATTGTTAAGCTTCTATAAAGACGGTATTCAAAAGTCGTAAAGATTTTGTAAAACAAGTTATGAGCGATAATCTATTTACAATGAAAGGAAAGGAACGCTATGATAGAAAACAAGATGGTTATTAAAATTGGATTTAATGTAGAAAGTTGGAGATGAACATGCAGCCACTTGAAAATAAAGCATTTGATTTTCTAAAGGAACGTTTAATAAATGGGGAATATATGCCTGGTACACTTCTATCTGAAAATGAGCTAGCAAAAACATTGGCAATGAGTCGCACCCCTGTCAGAGCAGCCATTTCCCAATTAGAGCGCGAAGGATTTTTAGAAACCGTAAAAAATCGCGGTATATTAGTACGTGACATTTCTTATAAAGAGTTCCTCGAAATTTTCGAGGTCATTTTCTCCTTTCAATTCTATCAATTTTATTATCAAAAACCAGAAGAACTGGATATCGATGTCGAGCTATTACATTATCATTTGAAAAAGCAGTATACATGTACGAGCAATCAAGATTATTTAGCTATTCACGCCACTCAATTTCATTTTTACGAACGATGATTTCAGGGACGAACAATAAGGAAATGCTTAAAGTCATTGACGGCTTTTTCGATAAAATTATTCGCTTTTCGATCGTCAATTACATCCGTACCCCGCATCAAAGTCATTACTCAGCTAATGAAATGAACCAACAGCTTGTCGATGCATTGGCTAAGCAAGATTTCGAGCAAATTAAACAGCTACTGCACACTTATTATGAAAAAGTGAAAAGGCGTTTTGGATAGGAAAAGCCACGGTAGCAGCGTTGTGCTGACCTGTTATAATAGGAAGGAGAGGGACAAGCATGGAAAAATTCGCAATAGTGACAGGTGCTTCAAGTGGATTCGGTCTCCACATCACGATTGAACTAGCAAAGGCTGGATTTACCGTTATAGCGACAATGCGCAATCAATCAAAGAAGCATGTATTACATGAGGCTATCGAAGACCCTCAAATTCTTAAACGAATTCGTGTCACCGAGCTTGATGTCACCGACTCCCTTTCCATTCAAGCGTTTCAAGACTACATTCAATCAATATCACCTATTGTTCTATTCATTAACAATGCCGGCATTGCCCAAGCCGGTTTTGCTGAAGAATTGTGCATTGATGCCTATCGTCAGCAATTTGAAACGAACCTTTTCGGTGTTATCGCCATGACTCAAGTTATTCTTCCACACATGCGAACGAATAGAAAAGGAACCATACTAATGATGAGTAGTATTAGCGGCCGTATTGGCTTTCCCGGTTTGTCAGCTTATGTGGCTTCAAAGCAAGCGTTAGAAGGCTATACAGAGAGTCTTCGACTAGAACTTGCGCCTTACAACGTACAGGTCGCTGTTATCGAGCCTGGCTCCTATCAAACAAACATTTGGTCGTCTGGACTTGCCAACATACGTACACATGAACACTCACCTTATCAACGTACACTCGCTGCGCTCAAGCAGCATATTAAAAAGACATCTCCAGCATATGGAGACCCAAAAGAGGTCGCTCATCTAGTCGTCAAATTATCTCGTCAAGAAAAACTAACAAGACTTCGCTATCCTATTGGCAACGGGGTTCGCTTAACCATTTTTATGAAACACATACTCCCGTGGCTATATGGCAAAAGCTTATTTTAAAGAACATCTTTAAGAGTTCTTAACATACAGCAGGATTTAAACAATCCGTATAGAAATGTTATGGAAGATCTAATATGCGTCAGAGGAGTGATGACACATTCATGTAACTAAATGGCTCCTTCTTTTAATATGGTCTCTTTTTGTGTTTATTTTGTATTGTACAAGTAGCTTTACATTATTCATTTCTGATGGGATTATTCGCTTTTCTTTCGTTGTTCCTAATTATTCTGAGTTCATGGAGCCTTATACGTTATCTCGTCAAGAACCTTTTTTGACCATCCAAAAAATCGGACATTATGTATCCTTTTTCGTATTAACAGGCTTATTATACACATGTTTAAAAAAATGGAGACTAACACTTATCATTTGCTTTTCATTTAGTATTGCTCTTGAAATCATACAGCCGTTCTTTAATCGTGATGGCCGAATACTTGATATTGGCGTAAATCAATTAGGTATTATTAGCTTTTTGATGCTGTTTATGATCGTTAATAGAAGGGGAAATAGAATGGCAAAGTAATAGGACAAACATATTATTCCTTTACTTTTACATAAATGACGAATTCGACAACGCAAGGAGGATTTTGATGATTTTTCAGTTGAAAATAACGTTATCTCATATAAAACCACCCATTTGGCGTCGCCTATTAATTGATAGTGAGAGTACCTTCGAAGACTTAGATGAGTTGATTCAAATGATGTTTGATTGGAATGACATGCATCTACACCAATTTGAAATGAGGAAGACGAATGGACAACGAACAACAACATTCATTGAACCAACTACTCCAGATGATGTAGCAGATAATTTCCGGATATTTTTTCCGCAATTCAACGCATTCAATCCAGCTTTAAAGACTGAAAACGAGCGCTTAAAGACACATTTCAAAAAAGAGAAAGATCGTTGCATATATACATATGACCTTGGTGAAGGTTGGCAGCATGAGATTATTTTAGAGAAAATCGTTCAACCCCAACCAGAAATCGAATACCCTTATTGTCTCAAAGCAATAAGACCTGCACCTGGTGAAGACCCTTTTAGTGAAGCAATTCAAGATAAGTTAGATAATGAAGCGTTGCGCGAGATGATTAATATCCAATTAGCTGAACACTCAAATATTTTAAAGGAGATCGCTTCTGAACCTGCTCTTCAGAATAAAGAGGCTCATTTACTCGATTTAGCACAAACATTTAACCAATTGGCTCTATGGGAATGTCTAAATGATGATCAAATTATCGTCATTTGGGTTCCGACCATACAGAACTATGCTTATTGCTCCGTATTAGGGGCAATGAAGGAGGAATTCGGCCTCGCATGCTATTTGGGAAATGATGGACTAAAAGCCTTGTATTCTACATTGAATGGCGAGTTTCATCATCATGAAGCGATTTTGTTCGAACAACGTTCAATCCTCTTATCTCTATCCGATCGGGACGAGCTTGAACGTGAGGACTATGAGTTTATTAAAGCACACAATGCCTCGTTTCATGCAAGAAGCAATGGCCTATGTTCCGTAGCTTCAAGCCAGGCTATTACCCTTGGTTAATCAATGATGAAGAAATCGAGATATTAAATGGATTGCTAGAACAAATAATAGAGCTTGCTCCTTTTATTAGGCAAAACAAGTCTAACATCCCAACGGCATTTGAAGGGCCTTGGTTCACTCGAAGGCTCGATCAAAATCAAATGTGGTACAACGATTATATTGAACCAGCATTAGAGCATCAAACGAAGCAGCCTATCGATTTATTTATTAATGAACTTGACCTAAAGCGAGTGAAAAGACTTAAGGTGGCAGATGTGACGCTTGAGATCGGTTCCTTCTTTGCATCAGAGCCTGTTCAAAGTGAAGAGGATGACCGTCCCTTCTTCCCATTTGTTGTCATTGCTATGAATAAGCAAACCGGGATGATTACCTTTATTGAGTTGCTTCAACATGATAATTTGGAAGAAAACCTACAGAAGCTACTAATAAAATTGATACACCAACTACTAAGTATCCCTAAACAAATCGAGGTTGAATCAGGACAATTACATCAAGCGCTCATCCCTCTTATAGCGCAATTACCAATTAGGATGAACCATGTAGAAGCCCTTATACACTTAGAAGATGCAAAAGAAATGGTGCTTTCATCAATGGAGCACTCGTGATGAAGGCGATCGGTCTACAATAGAAATTCCTTCAGTGTACCTCAACTTAATAAAAAGTAAAAAGACTAGAACAAAAGTGTTTTCCAAAGAGCACTGAAAAAGGACAAATCAACTTTTTCAGTGCCCTCGTTTTCCCAACCTCTTTTAATTAATTTTCAATCCTCACAGGATCAGAATAGTCGATCCCTTTCACATCTACAACAACACGGGACATACGCTGTTCTTCGACTGGGCGATCCTGTGCACCCGTTTCTACTGCTACAATTTGATCAACAATATCCATTCCACTTATCACTTGTCCAAACCCTGCATACTCACCATCGAGGTGGCTAGCTTGATCCACCATAATAAAAAACTGTGACCCCGCCGAATCCGGATGCTGCGAACGAGCCATCGAAATGACTCCACGTTCGTGTACAAGTTCATTTTCGAAGCCATTTAAGGAGAATTCCCCCTCAATGGAATAACCAGGCCCACCTATCCCTGTTCCTTCTGGGTCTCCACCTTGAATCATAAACCCAGGAATAACTCGATGAAAAATTAAACCATCATAAAAGCCATCCTCGACTAGCGCAATAAAATTGGCAACTGTATTTGGTGCAACCTCAGGATAAAGCTCAATGACAACCTCGCCTCCTGTTTCCATCTCAATCGTCACAGCTGGATTATCCTCCCCTGACCATTCTCCTGTAATAGATTCATCATGGCTATCAGGCTCATTGCTTGTCCCACAGCCTACTAAAAGCAACAAACAAAGGGTCGTAAGGGCACGTACGAATACATTCACAATCATTCACTCCATCTCTTATTTTTCTAAGAACTATTATACAAAATAAATTCGTGTCTCGTATAGCCATTGAACCGTATGCTTCGTTCAGCGAAATGTGTACGATTATTTTTGAAATCCATTCGCATTCAATAGAAAAAAGAAGAACACTGAAAAAGTTAAAAGTCAAACTTTTTCAGTGCCTTTTTTTCAACTCTACAATTTAAATTTCTTCATCGAGTCTTGTAAATCTTGTGCTAATCTCGCTAGCTCTCCTGAGCTTTCAGCCATTTCTTCCATCGAACTACTCGTTTGTTGCGAGGAGGCCGTCGTTTCTTCAATTCCTGCGGCTGACTCTTCTGAGATAGAGACAATTTCTTCAATTGATGAATGAATAGACTGGCTATCATGAGCCATCTCAGAAAGGCTTGTCGTAATCTCTTGAATACGTGAACTCATATTAGCTATCGCTCGATCAATCTTCGTAAACGTTTCCTCTGTTAACTCCATCTGCTGCTTTCCTTTTTCAACTTCTTCATAACCACTTTGTAATGATAAGGCAACGTCATTCGATTCCTTTTGAATCCCACTTACGATATTCGTAATATCTCCAACTGAATTTGTCACTTGCTCCGCTAACTTGCGTACTTCATCAGCTACAACCGCAAACCCTTTTCCATGTTCACCTGCTCTTGCTGCTTCAATCGCTGCATTCAATGCCAATAAATTCGTCTGTTCGGCAATATCACGAATAACCGCCACAAGCTGCGAAATGTTCTGTGCCTGTTGGTCAAGACCTTGAACACGCTCTACTGCTCCACTCACCACTTGATCAATATTCGTCATTTGTCCAACTGACTCCTTCATACGCTGACTACCCTCTGTCGTTAGCTCCAACACACCTTGTGATGATTCATAGACACCTTGACCATTCGAATTAGCCGTATTGGCCTTCGTCGCAAATAGTTCGATTGTTTCAGAAATCTCACTAGAATGATTCGCTTGTGCATCAGCACCAGTCGATAATTCCTGCATCGTTACAGCAACCTGTTCCGCTCCTTGCTTCACCTCATCAGCTGATTGCGTTAATTCCTCACTTTGAGCCGTAACCGTTCCAGACACCTCTGTAATTTGTGATAATAATGCACGCATTTGATCGGTCATTTTATTTGTCGCATCGACTAGCTGACCGATTTCATCTTGAGATTTCGTCTGTAGCTGCTCCTGACTTAAATCACCGGCAGCGATCTGTTGCATACGGGTTGAAACCATTTTGACAGGACGAGAAATTTGGTTGGATGTATAAATGGCGATGATAACACCAATGACAACCGCTATTATGCCCGCTCCAATTGCAATACTTTGAAAAATGTTCGCCCAACGTATTTGTTCCTGCCCTTCCTCAATGACATCATTTGACTGGGATTCAGCCATTTCTTGAAAGCCACCCATTAGTACGATCGCAATCGGCTGTGCTTCATCTCGTAGCCGCTGTGTTGCAAGCTCAATATTGCCATTATCGTAATCGATAAAAATATCTTCAACTATAGCCCGCCATTCCATTGAACGTTCAACTAAATATTCCATTTGCGGAAAATCACTATTTGAAAGTAAATATTCCTGATGTTCAATACTTTCCTCAGTAATTCTTTCAAAATCTTCTTTATATACCTCATCACCATATAAAATATACGCTCTTGAAGCTGCTATCCTTTCAGCCATATTATAAGCTAAACGTTCATTTGCCATTAACAGTGGTAAATCTTCCTCTACAATATTCGTTGTATTTTGATTGACTATATAAGTCATAATACCGCCACTCACACTTATATAAAGTGTTAAAAATAGCACCACGAAAAATCCTGCTAATATTTTCGCTCTTAATGTTTTAAATCGTAATTTCTTCATAAGTCTCTTCATTTTGTCACACCTCTTCATATTCCATTTGAACTATCAACTCATCTTTTCAACAGGTACTATTTTCATAAATAACAACCTCCAAATTATAACATATCATACCTTTTACTCCCATATAAAATTAACCATTTTCGTTCAGTAGTTCTAAAGGCTTGAAATCATCACACATAAAAGCTAATTAAGAAGTCCATTCTTACTAACTCTTCTTTCTCTCTCCCAAATTAACTATTAACTCTCTTCCGAATTTACCTAGTAATACCCCAATAAAAATTTATTTTTTATCGAAAAAATAGGTATTATGTCATAATTTGATGTTATAATGGCAAATGTTGAAATAGAAAAAATGCTGTAACGCTTACAATATTTCCTGGGAAACATGTCGAAGTAAACATTAAAATAAGGAGGATAAACGAGTGAATTGGAAGAAACGGCTCACAAGTCGCTGGTCTTTTATTATTTTTTCGAACTCATCCAAACCTGTGATTCATCTAAATATTCCGTCCTTCGTTTTAACTGGACTTCCATTAGTGATCTTCATTCCTTTAGCCTTTTTCTTTTTCTCCCAACATACGAACGAACAGCTCACACAAGAAAACGAAATGCTTAGCGATGAATTAGCGTATCATACGGAAAAGGTCGAATCACTACGTTTAAATCTAGCTTTTTTAGAAGATGAAACAACAGAATATGAGACAAAAATGCAAAACCTCGCCACTCTAGAAAATGAAATGCGTGAATATATGTCTGAAATCATTGATACAGTCGAGCAAGCTAACGACCGAGCAAATTCCTCTGACTCTAGTGGAGGGATTGACATCCCTGTTTCGAATTCATTAAAAAAGAATGAAGAGATGGATCTAGATAACCTGACGCTTCAAGGCTTGATTGAAAGCTATCAAACAACGATTGCCGATATTCATGAAATGAGTGAAGCATTAAAAAGAGTCCCTACCGCATGGCCTGCTGACGTGCAAACGATCACCTCACATTACGGTCTAAGAGAAGATCCGTTTCGCCGTACATCAGCCTTTCATTCCGGGATTGATTTAGGTGGACCTACAGGAACATCTATCTATGCCGGAGCAGATGGATCAGTCACTTTAGCTCAATATTACGGTGGGTATGGAAATACAATTATTATCGAGCATTCTTCAACCTATGAAACGTTGTATGCTCACCTCTCGGAAATTAAGGTTGAAACTGGACAGGAAGTGGAGAAAGGGGAAATAATTGGATTACTAGGAAGTACAGGGAGAAGTACTGGGCCACATTTACATTATGAAATTTGGAAGTATGGTGAGCCAGTAGACCCGTATCCATATATGACTCTATTTTTAGATTACGAGTAAGCAAGCTCTATCATAGAAAGGAAGATTCGATGTTTAAAAATGATAAAACAAAAGTATTCGACACAGTCATAGGTGCTGATACGACTATCGAAGGAACGATTAAGACACAAACAAGTCTACGAGTGGAAGGTAAGATACTTGGAGGAGTTGAATGTGAGGGTGATGTCATCGTCGGTAAGGATGGCTTAGTAGAACCATCTATTTCAGCTAGAAATGTCATCATTGCAGGAACAATCAAAGGAAAGCTTCACGCCACAGAGAAACTACAAATTCAAGCAGGGGGCTCTTTCTCCGGGAAAGCCCAAATGAACGGAATGATTATAGAAGATGGTGCACGCTTTAACGGTGAAAGTCAAATGAACGAAAACAACGAACCAACACCTTTGGAAAAGAAGGATCAGTCAGAGAAGATAGAAGTTGCAGAGTAAGGAGGTAATGGAAGGTTCTTCATTACGTCGTACTGAGCCGTTACAAGCGCTAGAGCATTAACATGAATTGGTTCCTCATTCCGCTATTCAACCGCTTCATCCTCATTTTTCACAATTATGATCAGCGGAATGAGGATTCCTTTTATTCACTTTCTAGCTCCATTTCCCCTAATTTACGGAATGAGGATCCTCTATGGTGTTAAGGTTAAGCAAGCGATAGTCGGAAACCACACTCTTCTATGCCCCCTTGATTCTCCTAGGTTATCTTCAAATAAGTTACTTCAGCTACACACCCTAGTATCCTGTTCTAGTAGTTTATACCTTTGCAAAATACGCCGCACTCGCAAGCATCGGACTACAATCCAAATGGTCTGAATCACTTAATCCGATCTCGAAAATAAAATCTGTATCAACGACAAATGGCTTGACCATCTTCCAATCAATATTCCCATCACCAAGTGGCAATGAATCATGCTTGAGGCCCTTGCTGTCGACCACATGATAATATTTAGCATAATAAGCGTAATTTTCAAGATGTTTTTGAAGTCGTTCATTCGATCCGTTTAAAGCTATAAATGAATGACTAATATCGATAGTGAGAGGTAAATTTAATGGCTCGATAATTTCTTTACGTAAAAAAGGGTTTTCAGCTGAAAAGATTCCACCTATTGTATCTTCCCATAAAAAACATGTCGGATGAATCGATAATATTTCTTCGATACGCTTACGTACATTCCATCGTTTGACCTGATCATCGATTCCTCTTGAGCTTTCCGAGTTAGCATAATGACAATGAATCACACATTTCACATTCATTTTTTCACAAATAGTGGCAAGTGCACTTGATGACCAATCATAAAAATAACGTCTTTCCTTATCATTACTAATAATATCTAAATAGTAGCCTTTGTACTTAGAAGGATGATGAAGGTATACCGTTACCCCTTGACTCTGTAACCACTTTATCGTATCAACAAGGCGTCCAGGTTGATACATATCCTCCTCGTTCAAATGAAGCTCTAAAATTTCTGGGTTGTACTTTAAGCGATTAGCGAGATGATCCTCTTTTAAGCCTGATTTTAGCCGGATCCATTTCATTGTCATCATCCTCTCCATCTCCTTATTAGCTCATAATCTCTCTTTATGTAAAGATCTTAGTTCTTCCTACACACATTTCAATGGATAAACACACATAGATCATATATGATAGAGACGTTAGTGAAATTGAACTATATTTATTCGTTTTCACACGATTATCATTTTAAAATGGGAGAATCGACATGAATTTCGATACACCACATCACTTTATATTAACTACATCATCAATCATCTCAATTTTATTAATTATATATGCCCTGCGCAACCGTCATGCTAATGGAGCCATTTCATTTGCTTGGCTAATGGCGTGTGCCCTTGTTTGGTCGTTTGGTTATACATTTGAAATACTTGTTGAAAGCTTTGAAGCAAAGAAATTCTGGATGCGTTTTTCTCAAGTTGGTATTTATGGATCGGCCTATTGCTATTTTATCTTTGCTCTCCAATATTGCGGACACGACAAATGGGGAAAGGGGAAATATCTGGTTCCCATTTGCCTTCCGCTCATTGTAACACTCATTCTTATATGGACCAATGACCATCATTTTCTGTTACATACAAATGTTTCTCTAGAACAGGTCCGCTCCTTAACGGTTATTCAGTATGATCGAACAATGATAAGCCTTCTTTTCATTGTTTATGCCTATTTTCTCATTTGTATTAGCTTTTTCATTTTATATCGTTCTTATAAACATTCTATACATCCTTTTAATCGGCAATATGTCCTATTAATTACCGGGCTGTTAATTCCAGTTATTTCGATGCTCTTGGATTTATTTGACTTCAATCCATTTGCACCATTTGCTCCAACTTCGATTGTACTTATTTTCAGCGGCCTTTTCATTGCATGGGGCCTATTTCGCTACAGACTCTTTTATATTTGGCCAATCGCTAGAGATCAGCTCATTGAAAAGATGAAAAGCGGTGTTATCGTTACTGATATTTCAGGTACACTAATCGATCAAAATCCCGCAGCGTCGGAGATCATCATACAAGATTTCCGAAACTTTGGACAAGGCCCTCTTACACTAGGACACAATTGGTATGAACGCTTAGACGAATATGAGCAATGGAAGAAAAGCTATTCCAATTTAAGAGAAGTTCAAATTGAAGTTTCACCTGACTCCAAAGTCTATTATGAAGTATCTGTTTCGCCATTGAAGAATCATAAAGGGGAATTCATTGGTCACTTAACAACGTTAATGGATATTACATCACGAAAATGGACAGAAAAGCGACTCTTCATTCAAGCAACTACGGATTATTTAACAAGAGTTCACAACCGTCGTCATTTTGTCGATTTATCAAGAAGTGAGTTTGCTAAGTCACTTGAGAAACAAACTCCTTTTTCTCTTATGATCATTGATATCGACTTTTTCAAATCGATTAATGATACGTACGGGCATAACGTTGGTGATCAAGTATTGCACCAATTCGCAACCATCTGTAGTGATTTATTTGAGCACGATGAGATTTTTGGTCGCATTGGTGGTGAAGAGTTTGCTCTCACATTACCGCAAACATCATTAAACCAAGCCTTCGAAACAGCGAAAAAAATTCAGCAAACGTTTGAACACACGGAATTAACTGCTGGTATTAAGCTTACATTAAGCATTGGCCTTTCTACAAAAGAAGAGAATGATACGTTTGACCACCTACTTCTTGAAGCAGATCAGTTACTATATGAAGCAAAAGAAGAAAGAAACACGATTAAAACACCTTCTACGTTCAACTTATAACGAATCACATGCATAACCTCCATCAAATTGATAAATAGTAAGGATAAAACCATTTAGGAGGTTAGTGTCATGGAAACAGAACGAGCACAAGAAATTTCTTCTTCCGAAACGATGATTCCAGTCATGCACAACGGTCAAAAAATTTACATTGAACATGTTGACCGCAGCAACGGAAAAGCAACCATCCATCCGATTGACAACCCTGAGCAAAAGCAAAGTGTTGCAATTAGTGAACTAACAGAAGACTAAGAAAAGCGTAAGGCAAAGCCACAAAGGCTAGCCTTACGCTTTTTTAA
Source organism: Halalkalibacter hemicellulosilyticusJCM 9152 (assembly GCF_000513115.1). Lineage (GTDB taxonomy): Bacteria > Bacillota > Bacilli > Bacillales > Bacillaceae_D > Halalkalibacter > Halalkalibacter hemicellulosilyticus. Next base: position 53,814 of record NZ_BAUU01000019.1, on the reverse strand, counting down.
TTTTAATAATAAGTCGGCGAACCAGGTCCTAAATCAATACCTAATGTCATCCAGACGATTAACATAATGATCCAAACGATCGAAAAAGCAATTGAATATGGAAGCATCGTTGAAATCAAAGTTCCGATCCCAACCTTTTTGTCATACTTTTGCGCAAAGGCAATTACGATTGCAAAATACGGCATTAAAGGCGAGATAATATTTGTCGTTGAATCAGCAATTCGATAAGCAATTAACGTTAATTCAGGAGAGTAGCCAACACCCATCATCATCGGTACAAACACAGGTGCCATAATCGCCCATTTTGCAGAGGCACTTCCGATAAATATATTAATAAAACCAGCCACAACAATAAACGTTAAAATAAGTGGAATTCCGGTAAAACCTGTATTCTCCAAGAATTCAGCACCTTTAATCGCTAAGATTTGACCGAGGTTCGTTTCGTTAAAGTAAGCGACGAATTGACCTGCCGCAAAAGCTAAGACAATATACGCACCCATTGTCGCCATCGTATCAGACAATTGATCGGCAACATCCTTATCATCCTTAATCGTTTTCGTTAGCTTCCCGTATACAAAACCAGGAATGAAAAACATAATTAAAATAACAGGTACAAGTGATGAGAAAAATGGTGAACTAATGATTGCACCATCTTCACCTCTCATCGGTCCCCATTCAGGAACAATGAGTAGAGCTAAAGCCGCACATGTAACAACAAATGCAATAAGTGCTCCCCATAAGCCTGTCTTTTCTTCGGCTTTTAAATAATTGACCTCTTCTTCTACTTGGCCTTTAAATGTTCCTAACCGTGGTTCAACAATTTTCTCCGTCACAAGCGTTCCAACAATCGTTAACACAAACACGGAAACAAACATAAAATACCAGTTCATCGCATAGTTCATCGTTTCCGCATAGCCTGGATCAAAGGTTGCTGCCGCTTCCTGAGCCAATGAACCTAATAGCGGATCGAGTGATGTTAGCAAGAGGTTCGCACTATAACCTGCTGACACCCCTGCAAAAGCGGCAGCTAGTCCAGCTAATGGGTGTCTCCCTAAACCAGCAAAAAGAACCGCACCAAGAGGTGTTAACACAACATAGCCTGCATCCGCTGCCATACTTGACATAATACCACCAAAGACAAGTGCAGCCGTTAATAGCTGCTTTGGAACAGAAGTAACGAGCCCGCGCAGCATCGCACTAATTAAGCCTGAACGCTCCGCAATCCCAATCCCTAGCATCGTTACAAGTACCGTGCCAAGCGGAGCAAAGCCTGTGAAATTGGCTACTGCACTTGTGAACATATAAGAAATTCCTTCAGCGCTTAGTAAGTTCTTAACCTCAATGATCTCCCCTTCATTAAGTGGATCTTGCACTTGTAAACCAACCAGTGAAAAAATAGCCGATAATATTACAATAGCTAAAGCAAAATAAAAGAATAATGTCACTGGATGTGGGAGTTTATTTCCAACAACCTCAATTGTATCTAACGAACGAAGAACAAACCCTTGCTTTTTCGCTTTCTTCATTATGGATACTCCTTCCATCTCCAAAATATTCTGAAAATTAATATATTGAAATACTATAAAAGTATATTGAAATGCTTACATTTTGTAAACAGAATAAAAAATATACATACAATAATGATTATTTTAAAATAATAAAAAGATTTACTTTTTTAAAATAATTTAAAATGTTCTTAAAGTTTAATGAAAGCTTTATCCATGATGTAGGATTTCCACTAAATCAGTCGAATGAGTATGATTGAACAAATGATTTTGAAAGGAGAAGGAAGATGACAACTAAACCAAACCACAACAAAACGATTGTTCATGCGATTACAGGAGAAGAAATTACCTTCCTTGAATCTTGCGAGGAAATCCGGTGGAAAATATGAATATATCGAAGTTTTTCTACCACCGAAAGGGGCAGGTCCCCCGTTACATTACCACCGCAAATTCGAAGAAACGTTCGAAACAGTAGATGGCGAGTTGAAGATTTTACTTGCTAACGAGGAAAAAATCTTACCGCCAAGTGAAAGCTTCACTGTAAAAAAAGAAGAGCATCATGCCTTTTTAAATGCTTCTGATAAGCATCCAGTGACATTTAGAGTCAAGTTAACTCCTGCTAATAACTTCGAAACGTCGATGAGAATCATTTATGGGCTGGCTGCTGATGGGGAAATTGACGAGAAGAAGGGGACACTCAAAAATCCGATGCATACAGCACTCGCACTTGATATGCAAGATACTCGTCTCGTACACGTACCTAAGTTCATCCAAAAATTTATGCTTGATCGCCTCGCCAAAAAAGCGAAAAGAAAGGGGATCGACCAGCAATTAATAAAAAAGTACGTGAAATAAGAAAAATGTGACAGCGTCTTTTCTTAAGTGCGTTGTGCAGAGCTGTTAACAGGGTTTAACTCATAAATGCGTGTATCAGTTCCACCCAGCAAAGGGAATCCTCATTCCTCTAAATAGGAGGAGAAAGGCTTCCTGAGAAGAAAACGTAGTCCTCATTCCGCTATTTTGGCTTTTATTTCTCCCTTTGGACTCATTTTGCTTACATAGAGGAATGAAGAAACCGCATCGACATAAAACAGGGAATGAGGGGAGAAATAGAGGAATGAGGAACCGCATCGAGCACGTGACCTTGGCATGGCGAGGAGCCGTTACAACGGTTTTCAGTTATTCTCACATTTCTCCCTCAAATTGTATGCTTTCTAATCGTTTGAAAAAGGACAAAGCGATTTTTTCAGTGCCTCCTATGTCGAGTTGCGGTGCTTTTTCCTTTAGCTAGTAGGATGGGATTTCTTCTACTGTCACTCTCTCATTTGTATAACTCGTATGAGCTAGCACTACCTCGTCTCCAAGTTCGACCTTGGAGCTATAATCACTATGCACATTCAACAGTTGGCCATTTACATCCACGGAATAATGAAATTCCTTCCCTTGGAACATCACATTACGCACGATTCCCCGTAAGCCATTACCTGCCCGTGAAATGGTAAATTGTTCAGGTCGAACTGGTAGTACATGATGCTTCTTCATTTCATCGGTCACATCAGGAGCAATCCAAAGAACTTCTTCATCGTGCAGCGGTTTAAATGCATCACCGAGCCATTTCCCTTGAATTAAATTTGCCTTTCCAACAAATGTAGCAACAAAAGGCGTCTTCGGTTTCATGTAAACCTCTTCTGGTGAACCGAATTGCTCGATTTGTCCATCCTTCATAACAACAATCTTATCAGCCATTGCCAATGCTTCAGCTTGATCATGTGTTACGTACACAATGGCCGTATTCATCATTCGGTGAATCGTCTGAATTTCCTTTCTAAGCTCCATTCTCAGCTCTGCGTCTAAACTACTTAACGGTTCATCCATTAATAGCAATGCGGGCTTCGGTGCTAGAGCTCGGGCGATGGCTACTCGTTGCTTCTGACCACCTGAGAGTTCGTTCGGCATTCGTTCAGCATAATCGGCAAGGCCGACAAGCTTCAGCATCTCGATAACTCGTTCACCACTATATCGCTTAAGCTCCTTATCAACATAGCGATGATGCTGTAGCGGGAATAGTACTTGCTCTTTCACCTTTAAGTGCGGCCAAAGGGCAAAGGATTGAAAGACCATACCGATATTCCTCTTCTCAGGACGAACAATTCGTCGTGCGTTCGCAACAACTTCTGTATTCATTTCAATTTCACCAGACGTAGGAGAATCAAACCCAGCTAACAACCGTAGCAGCGTCGTTTTTCCACAACCAGATGGACCAACAATCGCCACGAACTCACCATCATGAATTGTCATATTAACAGCGGATAAAGCCGTCGTCTTTCCAAACACTTTCGTCACACTTGATAATACTGTACTCATCGTTGTGCCACCTTTCGTTCGTATACCTTCTGAAGAATAAGAAGGACACCTGTTAAACTAAGCATGGTTAATACTACAACCGTTGAAAATGCTGTCGAATACGTCGTATAGCCTGATTGCTCAAAATTAAAGATCATCAAGCCAATCGTTTCCGATCCACTTGACCAAAGCAGCGCCGAAACGGTTAACTCTGTTAATGTCGTCAGCATAACAAGAAACGCCCCACTTAATAAGCCTGGTAACAAAAGGGGCAGCATGACAAAGCGCCATTTGGCAAAGAAGGATGCTCCTGATACATGTGCCGCCTCCTCCATTGCCGGAGCAACTTGCGACATCGCCGTCATACTTCCACGAACTTGTAAGATCATAAATCGTGTCACATAAGCGATAAACAAAATCCAAATGCTACCGTAAATGCCTGGATTCCAGCTTGGAATGGGTTGCATCCATGCTAAGATCATCGCAAGCGCAAGCACCATTCCCGGCAAGGCATATGGCAAGCCAACCGCTAATTCCATCACCTTACTTACCAAAGTCTTCTTCCGCAAACGATAATAGGCGATCGCTGTACCGACGACTAAGCATATAACCCCAGTACCAATCGCTAGCTTCAAACTATTCGCCATCGCTCCACGTACCTTATCGTTCTCAAATAAAATAAAGCGGTAATGATCAAGCGTCAAATTTTCAAAAGCAAAAGAAAGTCCGTACGCACGAATAAGCGAAGTTCCTACCATTGAAAAAAGCGGCACAATGCTTATAACAATTAAAAAACCCCAAAGAATCCCTTCCACAACAAGACGGAACTTACCTAAAGTAAAACGGGGCTTATGGTCAATCTCACTGCTTTCCCCTTCCTTAGACCGTCGTAAAAACAACCATTGGAGTAATGTTCCAAGCAAAGCAATAACACCTAAAATAACGGAAAACGTCGCTGCACGAGCAAATGCACTTGGACCAAAACCAACGACTTCCTGATAAATGACTGTACTTAATACAGATATATTAGCAGGTATCCCGAGAAAAGCCGGTATTCCGAAGTTATCTAAATTCGCTAAAAAAGCTAGTAGACCACCACTTGCGATTCCCGGTAACGCTAAAGGAAACGTTACCTTTCGAAACACGGTCCAACCACTTCCACCTGAAGAGCGAACTGCCCACTCTAAGTCACGCGGAATCCGTCTTAACACACTCATCGTCAATAAAAACACAAGTGGATAATGAGAAAGCCCTAGCACGAGAATAATTCCAAAATAACTATATAAATTAAACGGTTCAAGCTGACCTGGCAACCAATCTAATACAGAAGCGACCAGCCCATTACGACTAAGAAACTGCGTCCACGACAGCGTAATAATATACGAAGGAATAATAAAAGGAAGCAGCACAAATACATGTAATAGCTTTTTCGCACGAATGTCACTATATGCAACTAGCCACGCTAAGGACACACCTAGTCCAACTGACAAAAGCGTCGATCCAGCAACAACAATCGCTGTATTTTGTAAAATCCGCCACGTCCTTGCCTCTTGTAAAACCGTTGTATAATTCGTTAACACATGACCTTCCTCAACCGAAAAGCTCAATCCAATAAGCTTCATAATCGGCCAAACAAAAAGGATGAAAACAAAGACTAACGACAAAAGCAGCCAAAACGTTCTACCGTTACGTGTAAAGGAGAAGGAAGACTCAAGCGGGAGCCTTCCTTGTACAGTTTGATTCATGATCGTACACCTCGTCTATTCTCCAAAGATATCAACAAACCTTTGCTTATCTTCCTCTCTCGTCGAAAGCAAATCAGCAACGTCCGAACTTAATATATCCATTTCATCAATCGTCTTTAAGCCTTCAGGTGCAGGTATCTCTTCACGAATAGGTGTGTAACCAATGTCAGCCGCCATCTGCTGTCCTTGCTCTGATAAAACGAAGTCAACAAATGCTTTTGAAGCTTCTTCATTGTTCGTTCCACTCATAATTCCGATTGGCTCTGTAATGACAGGTACACCTTCCTCTGGATAAATTAAATCAATCGGTGACCCTTCTGTTTTCGCACGAGCGACAATAAAGTCCACAACCATGCCATACGATTGCTCTCCGCCAGCAACAGCTTGAAGAACGGCGCCATTGCCTTGTACGACTGTGACATCTTGTCCACTAAGATTTTCAAAAAATCCCCAACCGAAGTCCCCTTGTCTTGAGAATACCCCAACATTATAAGCCGCAGCCCCTGAGTACAGCGGGCTAGGCATAATTACTTCACCATTAGCACCGTCTTCATTTAATTCGTGCCAAGACGTCGGAAGCTCGGTTACATTATTTGTATTAACAGCTAATACAGTCGCCATTACTTTCGTTCCCGCGTACATATAGTCTGAATCAATGAACTCATCCGGAATATGAGCAAACTCTTTAGACTCATATGCCAATAATAAATTTTGTTCCTTTAACGACTCAAACGTAACAGCATCAGCCACTAACAGGACATCCGCTTGTATATCACCTGCCTGTTGCTCTGCGAGAATCTTACTAATAACCTCCTCCGTACCTGAACGGAAGATCTTCACTTGTACATCTGGGTATAGCTCATTAAACGTACTAACAAGCTGTTCTGCATCCGCATCTGGCTGTGACGTATAAAATTGAACCTCCCCAGAAATAGATGCAGGTTCTTCACTATCCACTTGCTCCGTGTCTTGATCCGTCTGTCCATCTTCACTGTTCGTTTCAGTATCTGTCTGACTATCCTCTGTCCCACATGCTGTTAAGACAAGTCCTAGCATCAAAATCATTGCCATCAACCATTGCTTCATCATATCGTTTCCTCCTTCGTTTCTGGTATTGCACGTAACCAACGTTCAAATTTGCGTAAATGCTTGCGTTGACTCACTTTACCCTCTAGCGGAGTCACCGTAATATAGCCCGCTTTCAGCTTAGCGAAATCCCCTTCATTATCAAACTCCGTCAGCTGCTGCAAACGATCCTTCAACCAATAGTAGACGTTACCATACGGATCATTTAGACCGACATATCGGTAGCGCGCAACTGATAGATCAAGTGGTGCTACTGCAATTCCACGACAGTACTCTTTTTTCACATAAGGCAAATTCACATTCACAAAAACCCCATCAGGTATCTTATTAGCCAATAATGATTCTAGTACTTGATATAACAACCGTTTTGGAACTTGAAAATTAAGATCCTTAACTTCTAACCGATCAATTGAAACAGCCATTGCTGGAATTTGATATAGTGCTGCTTCGGCCGCAGCTGCCATCGTTCCTGAATAATAAACATCTCGACCTAAATTCGGGCCAATATTCATTCCAGATACAACAAAGTCTGGTGGCTCCTTCATTAAAACGTCCATCCCTAGCTTCACACAATCGGCTGGAGTTCCATTCACTGCCCATGCGTGCACATTCCCACCAAACAGCTTTACAGGTGATGCCTTTAAAGGCTGACGAAGTGTAATAGAATGGCTAATCGCACTCCTTTCTTGATCCGGGCATACAACATAAATTTCACCAAAGTGCTGTAACACTTCAATTAACGCTGCCACCCCAGGAGCAAAGATCCCATCATCATTTGTCACAAGAAACTTCAACTTGTCACTTCCTCCATATTCTTTTCGGTATATGCTTTCATATAGTGAGCATGCTTCTTTAATAGTTCACTTTCCTCGCTTGCATCATATCCTTCAAGGACAACAGGTAGCTCACTATCTCGTATACGCCCTAAAAAAGGCTCTAACTCTAGCTCTCCTTCTCCTAAGGCAACATGATAGATAGAGGAGGTTGAATCACTTAAATGGATTTTGTTGACTCTTGTCATTTGTTCAAATTCAGCTACAATATTTTTATCCAAAGAAATATGGGCAGCATCAAAAGTCGCTTGCACATGCTCAGACCGATTAAATAAAAAGGGCGTCATCTGCTGTCCAGATGTAACGAACTCCTTTTTTTTCACTTCCATCAGCTCAAGAGACATCGTAACCCCGAATGTAGCTGCGGCTTCCTCCAAAAAGTCCAAGCTCTCTTCTAGCTTGCGAATGTGCCACAACGTCCAATCTTCTGAAAGTGTCCGTTTACCAGGGTGAACCGTGACATTCGTCGCACCGATTGACGCTGCTAATGCAAATGACTGAACGACCTCATCCATTGATTGCTTTCGAATCCCTTCGTTTAACGAGCAAATATTTAAATCCCAGCTCGCCGCATGAAAGCTCACTTCAAGGTTATATCGTTTTAGCATTCGCTTAATCTCACGGACTGTCATTTTGCTATACCATATTTGCTCTGCCCATAGCTCGATTCCATGCAAGCCATAATATGAGGTAGTCGCTCCGATATCATCAATGCTCTTTCCCCATAACAAAGTAGATGATGCATATAGCTTCACTTCTCCACCTCACCTTCTCGTTGCCCAAAGATCCATTCCAATTGCTTAGTGTCATAGTCCACTGAACCAATCGGATGTGGACTTCGCGAATCGTAGCCGTGAAAATCACTGCCGACACTGACAAGCAATTGATGCGTTGCCGCTCGTTTGAGCCAATCCTCACGTTCACGATGCTCATGCTTAGAGTAGTACACTTCAATTCCATCTAGTCCCGCTTCAAGTAATGCTTCAAAGGAATAGCTCCAATCATACAAGCCTGGATGAGCGAGAAAGGATTTCCCTCCACATTCATGAATAAGCCCGATTGCAGCTTCTGCCGAAAGTCCGCTTCGACTAACAAAAGCTTGTCCGCCCTTTTTCAATAGCTGATCATACGCTTGCTTCGACGACGAAAAGAAGCCTTTCGCTACGAGCTCATCCGCAATATGAGTTCGCACAATCACTTGTCCTCCAGCTCTTTGCCAGCAGTCCTCCCAATTAATCGGATAGCCGAGATTTTGAAGCTGAGCAACGATTTTCTTTGACCATTTACGTCGTTCTTCCTTTCTCCATTCCACATACTTCATCATGCTCGGATGATGCGGCTCAAAGCCGTAACCAAGTATATGAAGCTCTCCCTGAGCACCGTCTGTATTGATTTCAATGCCAGGCAATAATTGAAGTCCACGAGAAGCCGCTACATCCTTCGCTTCAAAATAACCGGAAATTTCGTCATGATCCGTAATAGAAATAACCGAAAGGCCAAGACGTAAAGCCTCATCGACAATTTCTTTTGGATCCATCTCTCCGTCTGAGTGTGTGCTATGCATATGTAAATCAATCCGCAACCAATCACATCCCTCCATTTCTTTCTGCTACCATCGTATAAAATGAATATCAAGTGAGAATAAAGAAGACTTAACCATTTTGTAAAAGGTTTGTGAAGTTGATATTTGTAAAGATAAGGTAAAATAAGAATATAAATGAGGTATTGCAACGGTTATATGCGCACTAGGAGGAGGATAATTGTAAATATATTGTAAAAAATTAATCATTCTTTTACATTATTCGGCATCGTTCTCTTTACAATCCACTATTTATTCAAAATTAGCGGTTCGGTAATTAGGATATAGATCTATCATCTCATCCTATTTCCCGTTATAATGACAACTAACAAATCCCAAGGAAGAGGGTAAAAAATGGATTATACTAAAAAAGAAATGAAGCAATTGGAAGAAGCATTACATCAACTATCTACCGACACGATCATGAGAGAAACACAACAACTCTATAAAAAATTCGGTCAACTTCAAGCTCCGTTCACATTAGAAGAGGCGTTAACGAGCTTAACGAAAGATGAACTCGATGGATGGCGTCGGCTTTATTCCGTCCCAAGAGCGAGCCACTTAAAAAAAGCTGAGCTTATCCGTGTCCTCGCAGAACACATCCCACTTAAGCTAGCAGATCAGGTAAAAACTTGGGATGAGGATCGGTTACAATTTCTACGACAAGCGTGTAACAATAACGGTATTCTCTCTATTGAACAGCTAGAGCTAGATATCGAAAAAGAAATCTACTTCACATCTACTGGCATCTTCTACATGTGTCATCATGAAGAACTGCCTGTGATTTCTTTACCGAGTGATTTGATTGAACCTGTACGAGAACTAGCAAAGGATAAAGAGATTCAAGCGCTAAGCAAGAGAAATACAGAATGGATTAAATTAACACAAGGCTTATGCTTTTATTACGGTGTTCTAACGATTGAGGATATAGACAAGCTATTAAACCGTCATACAACGATTGATTCATATGGAGATTATTTCCGTGTCATCCATGATGCCATCAACTATCATCAGGAATTGGAATCGACTAACGACGGTTTTTCTCATTATTTAGTCGACGATATTGAAGTCGTTTTACAGGAGCAAAAGAGTCGAGTCGGATTAGACTACTATCCATTTACGAAGGAGCAGCTTTTACAAGCAGGAGAGCCTGAGTATGTCGATCGCAATGAAAGTTATCAACAATTCGTTTCTGCACTCAAGCGTCACTTCGGGTTTGAGCACGAGGACGCTGATATATTGACAGAGGAAATCACTATTGGCATTAAACAAGGCGTCCCATTACAAGGTATTATCAATACTGTGACAGCTGATCTGGAATTAGACAATGAAGCCGAAGTCAATAAACTACTTCATTCACTCGTTCCCCTTATGAATCATACACGTGAATGGTTTTTGAAAGGCTACACATCTGTTGAATTACAACCAGATCCATCTCCATCAAAGGCGAATCTAGACAACGTGATCAGCTTTCAAACAGGGAAGAAGATCGGACGCAACGAACCATGCCCTTGCGGAAGTGGGAAGAAATATAAGAAATGTTGCGGAGGTTAAAACCGTCTAACAAAACACGTATCGAGAGTCCACTGAAAAAGTATAAATCAACTTTTTCAGTGGACTTTGATATGAGCACTACCGTCTTTTGACACACTTTTTGAAATACGGGTTCCTACCTTGATCTTTCTTATTTTCTTCCAAATTGGTAGTAAAAAAACAAACCCAGTAATCATAAGTATCAGTCCAATAATATTTACAAAGTCATACCATTCCATTCCGTTTTCTCCTATTCATTTTGATTGAAGTTATAATGCACAACAACAGATTCTGCCAGTTCACATATTTTGTTACGTAAATAAGTAGGTTCAATCACGAACATTTGATTAGAAAATCCAAGTATATACCTAATAGCTTCCTCTTGCGTATCAAAAGATAACCTAACAAGTACCCAGCCTTCCTTGTCGTCCTCACTCATTTCAATGACTCTTACAAAATGACTAGAATAAGAAAGTCTTCCTACGATGTCAAGAGTAACCCTCACTCGAACTTCATAAGTCGGTAATTCTTTAACAAAAGCCTCCGTTGAAGACTTCCAATACTGAGCAATGTCAAAGCTCTTTGGCCGTTCAAATGTCTCGTTAATAGGAGCAGCGTGCTGAATTCGTGAAGCTCGATAATTTCGAATCTCACCATTCTCCTTTGCTGCAATAAAATACCACCTATTCCCTTTAGCCACTAATCCCAATGGCTGTACAATACGTTCAATTGTTTGTCCATCTGCACGCTGATAGATCATATTTAATTTATGATTTTGCCATATAGATTGTTTAAGGGTTTCGAAAGATTTGAGCTTTTCTTTCTCGTTTCGCCATGAACTAGTATCAATATAGATTCGATTCCATACTTCTTTTGCATGTTCACGGTATTTATCAGGAAGAGCGGCTATCAGCTTAATACGAGCATCTTCAGAAGTGCCAGTTAAACCTAAGTCATCAAGTAATTGTATAGAAGGCGAGACAAGCAAGGCATGAATTTCAGCTTCCTTTAAACCTGTTAAGTTAGTCTGATATCCTTCAAGCAATGACCAGCCGCCATTTTTTCCGCGCTCAGCAACAACGGGAATACCCGCACCACTTAAGGCATCCATATCCCGATAAATCGTTCGCTCAGACACCTCTAACCTTTCAGCTAATTCATTTGCCGTTAACTGTCCTTGAGATTGCAACATCAAAAGAATCTTAATTAATCGATCTCCTCTCATTATGACCACCTTATATATAAATAGATAACTTTAATTTAATTAAATATGACATACGATGTCAAGATTAAGACCTTATAATAAAAGCACATTACTAAGAAAGGATGAGAATCATGAAACCACTTAAAGGGAAAATAGCTCTCGTAACTGGAGGAAGTCGAGGAGCAGGACGATGCATTGCTCTAGAATTAGGCAAGGCTGGCGCAACCGTGTACATTACTGGACGAAGTGTTATAGGGAATGCGACTAATCAGTGGCCTGGAACCATTGATGACACTGCTTCACAAATTAACGCTTCAGGTGGAAAAGGGATTGCCATAAGATGTGATCATACGAATGATGCTGAAACAGAAGCAGTCATCTCTTCCATTCGAAAAGAACAAGGTAAATTAGATCTAGTAATCAATAACGTGTGGGGTGCACATGACCTCGGCGTTGAAGCAAAACCTTTTTGGGAATTACCATTAAAAAATTGGGATACGATGTTCACTGCAGGCGTCCGTGCCCAACTAGCTACTAACCATTTTGCCATTCCATTACTACGTGAAAATAAAGCAGCTCTCATTGTTCACACTACCTTTTGGGATCATAACAAATACGCTGGTCAATTCTACTACGATTTAGCAAAGAACGCTTTAGTAAGGATGGCATACGGACTCTCATTAGAATTAAAACAAGACAATATTACGGTTCTTGCCGTTTCACCTGGTTTTATGAGAACCGAACTTGTCCTGAAACACCATGGATCAGATGAGGAACATTGGGAAGAATCAGAGGATTTAAGACGAACCGAATCACCCTTTTATATCGGTCGTGGAATTACAGCATTAGCAAGTGATCCAAATATTATGGAGAAAAGCGGACAAGTATTAAAAGTAGGTGATCTAGCAAAAGAATATCAATTTACTGATATAGATGGACGTTATGTTCCTCCATTTACGATGTAATGTCTAGACTTAGCTATTAGTCTTGCCAGTTAAACTAAGGTGATAAACCTTTTGCTTATCACCTCTTCAAAATCTCTATTATAAAGTCTTACGAAAGCGCAGTGATATCGGACACTGTATTTTCTCGTATTACTGCCATCTACCGTGGCAGCAATCTCCCCTCACGCAAAAACCGATCAACCATTGCTGCCGTTTCCTTTTGATGATGAATTTCCTTATGGCCATATGGAAGAGTGGCGAAGTCTGTTAGCTCTGGAAAATAAACAGAAGCCACCTCGACACGTCCATCATTCGCTTTATCGAGAAGTCGTCCTAGCCATAGCCGGCTCTTATTTCCGGCTATCGCTGCGATTTCTATTTTGTGGTCATGACTAAATTGATAGGAGTCAATCTTTTCTTGCGTTAGCGACTTAACGGTCTTATAGATTTTCGTGTACAGCTTCACCTTACTTGCAAGCATCGCCAGTTTATTACCTTTGTTCGGTGTTGCAATTAAGACACAGCGTCCTATTGTATCCATATACTTACGATTTGTAATAAGCTTACGAATAACGAGTCCACCTGTACTATGGCCAATCAGATGAACCTTCTCACCTATAGAAGTGTCGAGCTTACTCATAACTTCCTCTAACAATGCCGTCGCATCCTCGACATCCTGAAAGGTAAGTGGAAGCTCCGGCAGCAAGCACGTATACCCAAGCTCCTCTAAATGGTGTTGCAGTGGCTTCATATCATCTGATTGTTTATTAAAACCATGAATGAGCATTGCTCGAATGACCACCATCTCCTTTCGCTTTTGTTAGCACGTCCTCATGTCAGCCATCGATTTCATCATAGATAGCCTTCTCAGTAGACACTTAAAGACGCTTGATGATTTTCGCAGGATTCCCGCCTACAACGACGTTATCTGGAACATCTTTTGTGACAACCGAACCTGAAGCAATGACAACATTATGACCGATTGTCACACCAGGGTTAATAATCGCTCTTCCGCCAATCCAGACATTGTCCCCAATACGAACAGGCTTTCCAAATTCAGCACCTGAAATTCTTTCCTCGGCTTGAAGCGGGTGTGTAGCCGTATAGATGTGAACACCAGGTGCTACAAAACAACTCTCACCAATATGAATGTCACAAACATCTAAAAAGACACAATCAAAATTGGCATAGAAATGATTGCCAACATGAATATTGTAGCCATAATCACATCGAAACGTCGGCTCAATATACAGATGCTCGCCCGTTGAACCGAACAATTCCTGAATTAATTCGATTCTTCTCTTTTCTTCTGTTTCATTTGTTTCGTTAAACAATCTCGTTAATCGCCGCGCATGTAATCGTTCTTTTGTTAATTCAGGGTCATTCGCTTGATAGAGCTCCCCTTGGATCATCTTTTCTTTTTCTGTTTTCATAGGAATGATACTCCTTTTTTTCTCATTAGTGGCTTTTCTCACCGCTCAGTATCGCCGTCGCAACACCTTTGCCTACATTCTATCACTTCTTTGCCAAAACAAAAAAAGATGAACGCTGACCTTTTGATTACAGCTTACTACTGAAAAAAGCGAACTTTATCACAAATCAAGTTCGCTCATCTTGCTATATCCTATTCATTACACTCGCTTCTTCAACCATTTCAACGCTAAATCGACCCACACTTCACACTCTTGATTGATTTGTGCTGGATCATTCGCTGTCGTTTCATCACTTAGAGACAAGCCGTGTACCCCATTTTCGAAAACATGCAGCTCATATGGAACTTTTTCCTTTGCTAATGCCGTCGCAAAATTCAAGGCATTTCGCGCATAAACTAAATCGTCATCAGCTGTATGCCAAATAAATGTGGGTGGCGTTGACTCCGTTACGAAACGGACAGGACTTCTCCCTTCCAACTCCTCTATCGAAGGCTGTTTTTTTCCAAATACAGCCTGATTGGACACTCTCCAAAGCTCCCGTTTCCCTTCGTCAACTTCCTTTTCCGCTTCTTCCTTCATCACTACATAATCGGTAAGCGGATAACCAAGAATAAGAGCATTTGGCTTCAGATCCTCATTAGCAACGGATAATGATTCCTGTAAAAAGGATTCGTGCCAATGAACACCCATACTTGCAACTAAATGCCCCCCTGCTGAAAAGCCGCATAAAACAATATGATCTGGATCGACATTCCACTCTTTTGCATGCGTTCTCACCGTCGAAATTGCCTTACCTAAATCAAACAAAGCTTGTGGCAATACAGGCTCCTCCCGCCCTTTTTCACTGAAATCCGCTGGAAACGATGGATAGTATGTCGTATAGCGAAGGACAAACGTTTGATAACCAGCTGTCATAAACCTTAAAGCAACGGGCTCTGCCTCACGGTCAGACGTTCCTAAATAAGCGCCTCCAGGACAGATGATCACAGCTGGTCTCTTCTTATTTGGTTGCAGTTCTTCTGAACGCTCCCAAACATACGTCATTAATTTCGCTTCGTTTTCATCGTTCCATAATAATGTTTTTTTATGAATCATTATTCTCACTCTCCGATCTTTATCAATCTAGGATATTTGTATGAGCACCTATTCTATTCCTTTAATCTTTCAGCTGTTATCTCCCTACACACCAAGACCCTCCACCTTTTTCTTCATCAGTCTAGCTCGTTTCCCTCTCGTCACAATATACAGTAACACAACGAGCTCTACAGCCATCCCAAGTGACTGCGCCATCGCGCCAATCATTCCATTCCATGCAGGAGCTAGAATCGTCATACTTATAGCAACAATAGATGTAATGAGAAGATTAGAGGATTGAGAGATTACCATACTATTCGTTTGATTCCGCACCATAAGAATTCCATTGCAATAATCGATAAACGGAAACACAAGTGTCATAACCATGAACACTTTCAACGTATCAACGGTCGCAAGCATCAGCCTTTCATTTGCACCAAGCACATGCTCAACGACAAGCGGTCCAATTGGTGTAAAGCAGAACAAGGCTAATACCAACGTTGGTATAAAACCGATCATTAATGTGAATTGCCTTACCTTTCTCGGATGATCCTTATAAAAGGTTAGAACTATTTGGTGAGTGTAGCTGAAAAAGCTTAAAAACAATTGCGTCAAACTTAAAGCAAGGGCATATGAAGCAATGGCCAGTTCAATCTCAGCTGTTCTTCCTAGAAAAATATTAATAACAGGACCAACCATAACGATAATGAGCGAGGATATAATAAGAGGATAGTAGAAACGAAAAACTTGCGATTTCCGTTCAACGTGATGACTCGGATCTTTCTTCGTCATTTTCTTCACAAGAAGTCGTCCTTCAATGAAGCTTACTAAACTCTCAATCATCATCCCGAATAAGAAAATATACGCGCCTGTTTTTGCGTTAATATACCCTGTGTGAATAAATACAAGAGATAACAAGTACATCCCAATTAAACGAATAACCATCCCAATCGTCAGCCATTTCGTTTGCCGATTTAAGATAATCACACCTTGAAACAGGCACCGAATAGCCGAAAAGAAGGTGACAATAATCAAAATTTGATACACATCAACAATCTGGCCAATCATCGCCGACTCCGCTCCAAAAATATGAGCAAAAATCCACGGCCCGATCGGTGTATAAGCAATCGTAGCAGATAAGAGCATGAGTGTTGCAACAACGTAGACAGCAACCATTGACATCGCCTGAAATGAAACACGATCGCGAACTAATGCCGAGCAAGCATTCCGTAATAACACTCCGAGCCGCTCCATGATCGAAAACAAGCTCATCGCAATTACATAACTAGCAATAATGACCTCTGCATCATTCGCCCGTGCCAAAGTACCATTAATAATAATATGAGACAGCGTCACTAGGATCGCCGATAATCCTAATGGGACAAAAAAGGCTAATATTTTCGACGTCTTCAGCGTTTCCTCTGTTTGTATGAAAGAAATCCCCTTCTTTCTTCGTATCTAGACTGTGATTGAAATCGCTTACTATTCTATTATGCCACAAATAAACGGACTTGAAAAAAGAATTACCTCTACGGGCACATTCGAGCGCGCCTTAAGCGGTTCCTTATTCCTCTATTTGCTCCACCTTGCTAGATTTCCTTTCTTTGCGGAATTCTCTTTCCTCTATTTCACCTTTTGTACTGTTCTCGCTGCTCTATTAGACCGAATAGCGGAACAGTGATTCCCTTTTTCCTCGTTTGCCTCATTTCTTCTTATTTAAAGGAATGAGGATTACCCTTTTGCCCCCTACAAATCGCCTATATCTTCCTCTATTTCACCTAACTTCCTTCTATTCTGGTTCTATTAAAAAACCTGATAGAGTGTATTTCTCCTATCAGGCGAGCAACCGACTTTTTTATAGACCAAGCTGAGTATTTATTTCGTATCTATTTGCCTTGATTGAATACGCGCAACCATTTCCTTCGCAAGTCTCTCTGCATTAACGTTCACGTCTTGATCTAGTCCTTTATCATGTGCATCCTCTAGTATTCTCTTTAAATCATCTTGAGATAATTCAATATTCATATCTATCTTTCTCCTTCTTAATGACAAGCATTCACTTCACGATAGTGAATACCCTCAATGGAGAAAAGTTAAACCTCCCCATCAAAAGATCCAAATAAGAACAGAGACTGCAAAGCAATACATTGCAAAATATAGAAGCTTTCCGGACGTTACCACATCAATAAGCAGCTTGATAGCCAAGATCGATACGATCAATGACATCACAAAAGCAATCACATACAGCCACAGCAAATCATTATGCACGATTGCTTCATAGATCGTCGTCGATTCAAGTACGAGGCTCCCAATACTAACTGGAATCGATAAAAAGAAGGAAAACTTCAATGCCGTTTCTGCTTCTATCTTTCTTGCTAATGCCGCGACAATCGTCGCACCTGAACGACTAATACCTGGAGCGAGCGCAAGCATTTGGGCTAGCCCTACGATTACCGCATCAAAGATTGTAATGCCGCGATCCGTTTTATGCCCACGCAAATTACGGATGAGCCACAAAGCAATCGCTGTGATCATTAACGAAATTGCTACATAGCGAAGCGCTGTTAATTCCCCTCCAAAGAAATCACGAAATAACCCACCAATGACAACAGCTGGAATCGTCCCAATGATTAACAGACACGCTAAACGGAACGATTCATAATGCTTTTCATTACGAGCTCGTACATACTTGATTACGTCAGTTGTTAATTCGATTAAATCCTTCCGATAGACGATGAATACAGCAAGTAACGATGCTCCGTTCAGAAATACCTCAAAATGAAGGTCAGGGACATCCACCCCAAAGTAATGCGATACAATGCGCAAATGCCCACTTGACGAAACAGGCAAAGGCTCAGTCGCGCCTTGAACGATTCCAAGAAATATGTATTTAAGCAACTCAATAAACTCCATAGTGAACTCCTTTTTAAAACAAAATCATCTGTAAGTGTAGCATACAGCAGTCACATTTGTAGATAGAGACTAAAAATATGATAAAATTGTCAAAGAAAAAGAGGATAGAAGGTAAAGACAATGAACTTATTGGAAAAAAGCTATACATTTCTCATTTTAGCCGCTATCATCATCGGCCTTAGCCTCGGACGAGTTAGCGGCATACCGATATATGCTGAAGCTGTGATTACACCGCTTTTAATGCTAATGCTTTATTTAACCTTTTTGAACATTCCGATCTCTGATATGAAAAAAGCGTTTCAAAACATTCGCTTCACCTATACATCGATCATCATTAATTTTGCATGGACACCACTTTTAGCATGGGTACTTGCCCTCATCTTTCTAAGTGACCATCCCGCATTAATGATAGGCTTTATCATGCTGATGGTCACACCTTGTACAGATTGGTATTTAATTTTCACAGGAATAGCAAAAGGGAATGTCGCCTTGTCGACAGCCATTCTACCATTAAACTTACTTTTACAAGTCATCTTACTGCCGCTTTACCTGTTTATCTTTGCCAGAGCTTCAGGGGCGATTGAGCCTTCTCTTTTACTTGAAAGCATCGTACTTGTATTGATTCTTCCACTAGCACTCGCATTCGCAACGAACCTTGTATTAGGAAGGAAACCGGCCTTAAAAACAAAGCTGCTACAAACGCTAAGCGTATTCCCCATGCTCTTATTAAGCCTCGCAATCGTAGCCTTATTCGCTGCGCAAGGCTCCTTATTATTCGAGCACCTTGACTTACTATGGTTACTCATCCTACCGATTCTTTGCTTCTTCGTCATTAATTGTGTGATCAGTCAAAGGGTTGGGAAATGGATTGGCTTTCTAGCACCTGATCGTGTAAGTTTAAGCTTAACGACGTTAGCCCGAAACTCTCCGATCGCCCTTGCGATAGCGATGACTGCATTCCCTAATGAACCACTCATTGCCCTCGCGTTAGTGATTGGTCCATTGCTTGAATTGCCTATTTTGGCAATTGTAACCCAAATTTTGATGGTGAGAAGGCATTGAACGGCTAGTATAATGAGAGCACTAAAAAAGTTAAAAATAAACTTTTTCAGTGCCCTTCATTATCTTAAGTTCGTTCTTACCTCAAATCTCTTTACATACGAGATAGCGTATTTTCACCTTAACAATAAAGCACACGAAAAGTCCCCCGACTCTCCGTGTGCATTCCACTACCCCTTCACCGCACCAGACGTCAATCCCCCAACAATATGCTTCTGTCCAATGATAAAGACAATGAGTACAGGAATCGATGTAATCACAATATTCGCACTCACTAAATTCCACTGAGCACTAAACTGTCCAAAGAAGTTAAACACAGCTAATGTCACTGGCCACTTATCAACAGAATTCAGAAAATACAACGGTGCCGTAAACTCATTCCAGACATTCATGAAATTCAACACAAATATTGTCACGAGTACGGGCTTCAATAATGGTAATATAACGCGGTAAAACAAGCTAAATGCATGACAGCCATCAATGACCGCCGCTTCATCAAGCTCTCGCGGAATATTCCTCACGAATGCGTAGGCGATAAATAATGAAATCGGTAGTCCCATTCCCGTGTAAAGCAGGATCATTCCCCAATGCGAATTAATTAACCCAAGCGTCTTCATCACATTCATTAACGGAATATAGTTAAGCGGCAAGGTAATCCCTAATATAATGAAGAAATAGATGGCTTGATTGAGCTTCGACGGATTACGTGCTAACACAAAAGCTGCAAAGGCGACGAGAATGACTAAGATCGATGTACTCACAACCGAGTGTAAAATACTATTAAAAAACGATACAGCCAAATTGCCACGTTCAAATACGATCGCGTAATTTTCGAACATCCACTGCTCCGGTAGTCGCAGTGTCAGAACGGTCGCCTCTGCATCCGTTTTAAAAGAATTAAGCAAAATAACAGCAAACGGAAGAATTACAATGATACTTAACAGCCAAGCAACGAAATTTAGTAGAATCGATACTCCTTTTTTCGCTTTCATTTAGTATTCCACCGCCTTTTTGTTCATCGTACGAATAATGAAGAAGGACACAACAACCATAATGACGAATAATAACGTCGACAACGCACTTCCTAATCCCCAGTATCCTTTTGCAAATGCTGAGTAGACAGCTGTGTTAATGACGTCTGTTGCATTACCTGGTCCACCGTTCGTTAAGACGTATATGATATCGAATACACGTAATCCGTACGTAATATTTAATACCGTCGTAATCGTAATCGTTGGCAAAAGCATCGGCAAAGTAATCGAGAATAAACGCTTGAAAAAGCCCGCGCCATCGATTTCTGCTGCCTCATAGTAATCGTTCGGAATGGCAAGTAATCCCGCAATGAAGAGAACCATAATATAGCCCATCCCCTTCCACGTATCAACTGCCATCACTGACGCATCGCCCACGCTAGCGAGCCTAACCAATCCATCGCCAAGAAATCTAAACCAAATGAACGTAACGTATTATTCACAAAACCAAAATTCGGATCTAGCAAACTTTTAAAAACCAGTCCGATAATTAAAAAGGACAGCACTTGCGGTGAAAAAATCACCATCCGATGAAAATTTGCTGCCCGCACCCCATTAACTAGCAGAATCGCAATTAAAAGCCCTAATACCGTCTTGGCGATCGACGTCACAAGCGTGAACACAAATGTATTTTTAATGAACGTCATATACACTTGATCTCCAATCAAAATCGTCCGATAATTGTCCAATCCAATGAAATTCTTAATATCCGAATAACTATTCCAATCTGTAAATGAATAATAAATCCCCATAAAGGAAGGCAATACAATAAAGATAAAATAAATGACAATCGCCCCAAGCGAAAAATACCACGGATACAGCTTATTTCGATCCAATCCTCTCACTCCTTCCACATCCTATGAATGTAACAACGATGTTATAGGTCTCTGTTTATTGGTTGTGAGCAACTCGTTCTCACATAGGCACTGAAAAAGTTAGTTTTTTAACTTTTCGATGTCTTTCTCGCCTTTTCTCTCCCAATGCACCAAGGCAGCTATCATTACTTTCAGGGGTGTTCCAAAAGGTAAACACCTCTTAGGACACCCCCTTGCTTCATTAATCCCATGCAGGGTCTTGCTGAACTTTTGCTAGTTCTGCGCGACGGTTGTCGATATTCTCAAGAATTTGCTCTGGTGTCATGGCACCGGCAAACATACCAGAAATATCTTTACCGATATCCATCCACTGTGGATCGATGTAAGTGACAGCTGCTTGCATAACCGTTCCTGAGTCGAGATTTTCTTCATATTCGATATAATCAGGCGTTAGCTTTGGTTCAATTTCTGGCCAGCTGATCGTTAAGTTCCCTTCACCGCCATCAAAGAAGCGTTGAATGTTTTCATTTTTCGTCATCCAACGGAAGAATTCGCGAATTTCTTCCTCATGCTCACTATTTTGATTACCAAACATCGCTGCTGATCCACCTGGATTCACCCCAATTGTCTGGTTATCGCCCCATGGCATCACGAAGAATCCGATATTCCCTTCCATTTCAGGATGCGCGTCAATGATTTCTTGCTCGGTACCAGGGACACGAAGAATCATCGCTGCTTCTTCACGACCGAAGGCGTCTAAGCCTGCTTCTACCGTATTAGAGATGAAATTCTCACCATAATAGCCAAGCTCAGCAAATTCATTCACTTGCTCAATGACCGTCTTCAAATGATCCATTTCGGCTACGAGCATTTCATTATTGTTAAGCTTCTCATATGTGCCTGGCTCTAGCTTTTCATAATGTGGTCCAGTTTCAAACAACGGAAGTACTTGGTACCAGCCACTTCCCGGTGCTTGCCAGAACGGAATGACACCTGTTTCATGAATCGCTCCAGCGACATGCTTAAATTCCTCATAGGTTGTTGGAACCTCCAGCCCTAAGTCTTCAAATATACGTTTATTGTAATAGACGTACCAAATTTTCCTCGGCGCATAGGTTACGCCATACACTTTGTCGTTATAGCTGACAGACGGTAAAATTTCTTCATCCATCCGACTTGCAAACTCTTCATCCGTTAAATCAATCGCATTATCTTCAGGTCTTAAGTTCGCATTTAAACTGAGTGGATCGACATCTAAATTAATAATATCTGGCGCTTCCCCTGTTGATAATTTCGCTCGAATTAAATCACGCCACTGGGCATCTGGTACAACTTGGAAATCAATCTTAATACCGGTTTCCTCTGCGAAATCCTCTGCCATCTCTTGCATAATACCTGTTCGTGGAATACCAGATTGATGTGTTCCAAACGTTAATGTCACATCTTTTTGTGCTTCTTCACCT
The DNA here is from genome assembly GCF_000513115.1 of Halalkalibacter hemicellulosilyticusJCM 9152. Classification (GTDB taxonomy): domain Bacteria; phylum Bacillota; class Bacilli; order Bacillales; family Bacillaceae_D; genus Halalkalibacter; species Halalkalibacter hemicellulosilyticus. Next base: position 31,254 of record NZ_BAUU01000019.1, on the reverse strand, counting down.
GTTGAATCATCATTTGAGCCACAAGCTGCTAGAACGATGAATACTAATGCCGACATCATGAGTGCAATCCACTTTCTTTTCATAAATTGTTGAACCCCCTATATTTTTGATTTACTATTATCTAGAACGGCGCCGCCTACTAAATTAAGAATACGCTTACATCCAATCTTGCTCAATAGACAAAAACGGTCTATCGTTTGCACTTTTTAGAACGGTACAACCATTGGAGGAACAAAGATGTTACCGCTTACCCATCAAACGCTACAGTCACGATTATTTAACTATTATTCTCTTTTCTTTTGTATCGTTTTATTTTTAATTGCGGCTATTTTGTTCACCGCTTTATACAATTACAACCGCAATAATATCGCTGAGCAGCAACAGCAGCTAAGCCGTTCGATCTCACATGCGATAGATCAAGAGCTAGAGAAAATGAACCATTTTTCAATGAACATTGTCTACTCCAATTTAGTGAAGGAGCATTTCAATAATGATCTCACTCCCATCTCAGAGGAGTATGAAGGTGGCATTATCATTGACCTTGAACGATATGAAAGCACGACAACATTAATCGATGTCATTCTTGCCATTATTAGTAGCTCACAAACGGCCAAGCAAGCGAACATATACGATTTTGACGGCAAAATGCTCGGAGCTGGTCTTTTCAATGGCGAACTAACCATCGACGTCACGAATCGAACGTGGTACCCAGAAACAAAAGCGCAAGATGGATTTAAGCATTTAAGCCTCGTACGCGAGGAGGATCTCCCATATTCGATCAAACAGCATTCGACAAACCCAACATACGTGGCATTAACAAGAGTGTACAAAGATCGCCATTATGTTGAACAAGGGATTGTTGAAATTTTACAAGGAGCCAATACGGTCTTTAATACGATTCACAATACGATGAACTCTAATGAACAAATTGACATTTATGTCGTTGATGAGCAAGGTACCTTTTTTTATCCTTACGAACAGCAATTAGATTCCTTTTATGGAGACGACTATGTGGACTTGATTCAGCAGCTTTCGCTAATAGAGGATAAGACTCATCATATAACAAGTCCCTCTGACCAAAGTAAACAGCTCATGATCCATACGTCTTCTTCCCAGACAGGATTAAGCATTATCCTAGTCCAGAACCAAAAGGAGCTATATGCCTTCTTAAATCGAATGACCTATTTGTTCGTCGTCATTTTCATCGTTGCACTAGGAGTGATTCTGTGGATTTCTTTCATCGTTTCCAAGCGAGTAACTCATCCGTTGAATCAATTAACGAAAAAGATCAAGCAGATGGATCTGACCAATTTAGCTAATACAAATGATCTTCATACGGAAAGCTTTTCGATTGGCGAAATCGACACATTAAACCGTTCGTTTCACGCGATGAATCAAAAGCTGTCGCATTCCCTTGATGAGTTGCTTATTGCACGTTCACAGGAAATGGATGCGAAATTTCTCGCCCTTCAGTCACAAATGAACCCGCATTTCTTATACAACAACCTTTCAAACATTAGCGCAATGGCGGAGGCTGGAATGGATCGGGAAATTGTAAAGCTTTGCGAAAATATGTCCTTTATGCTGCGATATATATCTACAGAGAGCAAACAAGGGGTTCCGTTACGAGACGAACTGAGTTATACGAAGCACTACCTTGAATGTATGGATATTCGTTATGAAGATCAGCTTTCCTATACATTTGATATACCAGACGAAATGAGCACAATCATCGTTCCGAAGCTGTCGATTCAACCACTCGTTGAGAATGCGATTAAGCATGGGCTACATGTCTCACCACCTTGGCATATGACAATTTCTGGCCAACAAACACATACAAACTGGTCCATCACTATTACCGATAACGGCCCAGGCTTTGACCCTGATATTATAAACCAATTGCAAGCCTTTCTTACTGAAAACAACCTTCGTGCGTTACCGAAGCTTAGTATTAACGGAATGGGCTTGAAGAATGTCATAACGAGGCTGAAGCTCATGTACCAAAACGAACTGAGCTTAGATATTAAAAATAGACAAAATGGAGGAGCTATGATTACGATCAGCATCTCCACTCAAGAAAGCAAAATGGAGGAATGAACGATGACAACTAAATTCAAAGCGATCGTCGTCGAGGACGAGGCGTTAATAAGACGAAACATCACAAAAAAAGTGCACGAACTAAACGAGACGATCCAAGTCGTTGGTGAAGCCATGAATGGCAAAGAAGCTTTAACTCTGATTGAAGAGCACTTACCTGACCTCGTCATTACTGATATTCGCATGCCTATGATGGATGGACTTGAGCTTGCCAAGCAGCTATTTTTCGGCTACCCGCATATTAAAGTGGTCATTATAAGTGGTCACCACGAATTTGAATACGCACGCCAAGCCATTGCCTTTCAAGTGAATGAATATTTATTGAAACCAATCGTCAACGAGGAGCTCGGTGCCACATTATCTCGAATCGAATTACAATTAAAAAACGACCTTGAGTCACTTGCTCATGTCGCAAATTCCTTAGCTGGTCATGACATTGAGAATCTCATTCAAACGATTAAGCTTTATATAAAAAATCACTTTCATGAGGACTTAACCTTAAAGGAAATTGCAGCTCAGCTTAATTTCACTACCGATTATTTAAGCAAAGTATTCAAAAAACATACTGGGGAAACACCCATCAAATATTTAACCCGTTTACGCATTAATGAAGCCAAGCGCCTTCTCACAACGAACGTAAATATGGATATTAAAACAGTCGGTAAGCTCGTTGGATATCCGGATCAGCACTATTTCAGTCGTGTCTTTAAAAATAATACGGATTATTATCCGAGTGAGTATAGGGAACGTTAAAAAAGTGTAAGAGCCATTACCGTACTATACACTGCAATTGCTCGCACATTCACTAGGTACAGTCAAAGAAAAGGGGGTATCTCAAAGGTAAATTTGGACCTTTTGAGATACCCCTGAAAAATGTACGGAGTCGCTATATTTTTTCGTGTTATGAGAAGTCGTTTCTCCTTTCGAGGTGAATAGAGCTAAGCTCCATCGTTATTCCTTACATTTGAAAGCAGTCTTCTCTCAACGATCTATTGTACATTCACTCTTCGCTTACGTTTCCTTAATAACAAAAATGTCAATCCTACAAACAATAATCCTAATCCAAGGAACATATAATTAAATAGAGCAGTAGCTGTATTAGGTAATTCCTTATACTCTTCAAGCCCTTCGCTAGCCTTGATTAATTCAGCTAACGCCTGATCTATTTCTAATTGAGTGGCATTAGGGTCATTTAACACGTCCAGCGCTCTGCTTAAAGCTTCTTGATAGCGTTCCCAGCTTTTACTCGTGTAATCAGAATTGTTTAACCCTTTCGCATAATCGACAGCTTCTTGAAGTGCGGTTTTGTCGACAGTTAATGCTTGTCGCGCAGCTTCTAGGTCCGCTCTTGCTTGATCGATCTCCTCTTGTGTAGATGCCGGATTATTCAATACTTGCTTAGCAGCCTCTAAGGCTTGTACATAACGAGCCCAGCTCTCTTTCGAATAATGTGCTTCATCGAGCGTTTCTGACTGTGCTACTTCTTCTTTTAAACCTTGCTTATAAACAAGATTCTTATAAGCCTCTTCAAGATTCGCCAGAGCTTGATCTACTTCATCTTGAGATGCTTCTGGATCTGACAGTACATTTCTTGCATGTTGTAACGCTTGGTCAAAATCATTCCATGAATCACCGGTATATGCAGAATCCTGTAATCCTTTATTTGCAATACCTTCTTCTAATTGAATAAGTGATTCCTTATCAACAACAATAAAGCTATGATATTTTGTAACATCTGTACGACCTTCTTGTGATGATGTCACTTCGACCTGATATTCACCTGGTTCAAGCTTCTCTAGAACTTGATACGACCAAGTTCCATCTGGGTTGATGATTAAATCATCTTGATTGACGACCATTCGTTCTCCGTCTGGCGCAATAATAGTTATAACCGCATGATCTGCATCAGGATCGACAGTACCTCTTATCGCTGGAGTCGTATCATTTGTGATTCCATTCGGTCCTTCAATTTGCAGAGCTTGGCCGAAGCTATCGTATGCAGCAAATTCAAAATTAGCTACTGCCGTTCCGTTTTCTTCATCACCAATGAAATTGGAGCTACCAGCTTCTTCATCGTACAATACTTGGATATCTGCATCACTTGAAAGCTGTGTGCCATCAGCCAAAGTAAGCTTTAACTGATTTGATTTCCCTTCTTGATCTAAGCCAATTCGTTCAACAGCAATCACTTCGACTAATTGTCCATCAACAGTAACCGTAAATCCTGCTGTTAAATCAGCATTTTCATCTATAAAAGTTACATTCTTTCCAAACTCGACAATGATTTCACCGTGTCCATGGAGAAACTTTGCATCTTCTGCAATAGGTGCATGCTTCTCTAATCCCTCTCGCGCTACTCGTAAATCTTCTAACGCTTGATCTACTTCATCCTGTGAAGCTGTTGGATTATTTATTACTTGTTGCGCATTTTCTAATTCTCTAACAAAATCATCCCATCCTGATCGATAATCATTTTCTTCAAATTGAACGACTTCATCAAATACTTCTTGAAGAACGGATTTATCAACCACTGTGAATACTTCTTCCTTCACAACTGCAGAACGACCTTCTTTGGTTGCTGTCACAACTACTTGATAATCACCTGAATCAAGTGGCTCCAAACCTGTCCACTCGCTATCAGATACCGTCCACGTGCCATCCTCCTTATTGACTACAGCAAGAATTTCCGTCACAACGTTCCCATCTGCGTCAACGATATCAACCTTAACAGAGTCTACTTCCCCGTCTACTGTACCATTAAATGACGGAGTTGAGTCATCTGTGTTACCAGTCGTTCCTTCAATTTGAAGCGCTGCCCCAAATTCATCCGTTGCAGGGAAATCCCCTTGGAAATCTCGAACTGGTCCTGGATTGTCTTCTTCAGCACCAATTAAGTTGCTACCTGCTAATTCTTCATTATATGCAACAGTGACTTTCACATCACTATCTAACTCCTCATCAACAGTTAATATCACGTTAGCACCATTAGCGACTGCATTTGTAACTGTTAATTGACGTTCATGTTCACCTTCGCCTACTGTTACAGTAAATCCATCTGTCGTATTTTCCAAATTTGCAAACACAACACTTTTATCAAATTCAATCACAAGCTCATTTGAACCATGTTCAAAGCTTGCAAATTGTTCTACTGGAGACACTCTAACTAAACCATCTTTTGCATTTTGTAATTCACTTAAAGCCTGATCAATAGCTGCTTGGCTCGGATTTGAACCACCTGCATTAGCTATTTCGTCTAAAATATCTTTTGCATTTTGAAGTGCTTCTGAAAATGCAGGATCACGATCTGATGAATCACTATCCCATCCTGACTGATACTCGGATTCAACTAAATCCTTCACTTCATTATAGTAATCTTCTAATTCAGCATAATCGACAAACGTAAAATTTGTCACTTCTACATCAGATGTTGCGCCACCCTTAGATGCAGTAGCTTCTATCGTGTACTCGCCTCTTATCAAATCATCAGCAAGCTCAATAGACCAAGCGCCATCCTCTTCTACATTTGCTGGACCATTGTAGACGATATGGCCTTCAGGACTAGTAACGACTACATCTACAGATGAACCTGGCTGCGTCGTACCAGCAATTCCTTTTTGCATTGGATTATAGATGAGTTCACCATCTTCCGGTCCAACAATCTCTAAATCAGATGTTAACTCTGCACTTGCTTCCTCTTGCGTATTCATTTTAATAACAAGCTCACTATCTACTAATTCAACACTTCCATTGTTGGCATCTGTTAACTCAATGTTAACTGGACGGTCACCACTGTATTCCGTATTCTGATAGTAGACAAGCTGAGCAATCGCCTCTACCACTTCTGTAGAAACTTGACTACTAACAACACGGACATTATTAATACGTAATTCTGCACCTAATGCTCGGCCACCTGTTCGATCAAATGAACCTGCTACAAAACGGAATTTATAATTTCCGGTTTCATCAACAGTTCCATTCGTCGTTGTCCAGTATTGATCAAAGCCTCTACCATACATTAATAAACTAACGACCTCTTCCGTATTAGCATCTAGAAGAAAGCCATACACTTCATAATCGTCATGTGTACTCGTATTCGATGTCGTTCTCGCTCTCCAATCAAAGTACAATTGATCGCCTGCATTCGCATAAAACGCACTACTTGTTGCCTGTACAGCAAAAGCTGATGTCTGCGCAGAAGGCGTTGAATCGTTCACTAGTCCTCGTTGAAATCCTAATTTTAAATAATTACTACTTTCAGGTTCATCATCATTAGGATCATTCGCTATAAAAACCCCTCTGTATAAATTATTTATATCTCGAATATCAAATTGGGTCGATTCTGAACCTTCATAATTAGGTCTTCCCCCCGTCCCATCATACCTTACATCCGTTATGTACGTATAATCTGGGCCAGAGACCGTATATGGTGGTCCACTGTCTGAAATTTGCGTGTACGGTCTCCCTTGTGTTCTAGAAGCTAATTCACCTAGAATAATAGGTTGATAGGTTTCATAGGTTACATGTTCATTAGGATAGATATCCCAATCAGGGACATAACCAGTGTGTCCAACTTGCTCAAAGTTCCCATTCGGTAATGGTGTAGACAAATCAATTTGAAGTGGACCCGCTTCTCCGTTATTTATACGATTAACAGAAGCAATCGGAGCTCCATCTAGAAGAATTTCTCCATTCGCATTAATCGTAATCGTCTTTAATTCTCCATCCACATCAACTGTCGTCGTAGCACCTTCTGGGATAACTAACTTATCCGTACTCACATATGGTTCTTCAATACGAAAGATTAATTTCCCCTCAGCTAATGACGGAGCAGCGCCTTCACTAATTTGAAAATTAGGAGCCACTTGTACCTCATCGCCAATAAGCGGATTGTATTCAATGTCTTCTAATTCAGCAGCCAATACTGTTTGACCACCAAATCCAGGTACGATAATTCCCCAAATTAAAATAAAAATCATAAAAATGACCATTTTGGACTTGTAGCGTCTCATTTCCGCATCACTCCTCCTATTTCAAATTTTGGTTAACTTCTCCAAAAGCCTTAGACTTTTATTCTAAGGGAGTAGCCACCACCTTTTTAGTATAGAAAGATCACATTCACAAAAACTAAACACAAACGACCTAAATAGAGATAAAGTAATAGTCCTTTATAATGACTTTGTCAGTTTTTGCTGAATATAGAACTCTATTTTCATTTAAAATGATCATATAGTCCTATTTTTTATATTTATATAGATTTCTGACTATTATACTTTTATCATATTCATTACTTACTCTTTAGGAGATTGCTACAAAACGATTCCATAAATAGTTTTGTAGTAGGTTATCATTATATCAATATAGAAATATGTATTTTCGCTACACGGAACGATATTCTTTCGAACTAGCAAATGCGTACTATGTATATCCAATAAATTTATATGTTTATTACTGAAAAAATCATCTGAAAAGGAGAATATAATATGAATGTTTGTTTGTTTGATGATGAACCTTTAGCATTAGCGTTTTTAGAACGGAAATTAGCTGAATTAAAATATATTAATATACTTTTCCAATCAACTAAACCTTCGATCGAGGATAAGGAGAAGCTATTAGCTGAAGCCGACTTAGTTTTCTTAGACATCAAGATGAGAAAAGTAAATGGGCTCGTTCTTGCAGAAAAGATACTTCAAGTTAACCCTTCTATTAATATTGTCTTTGTCACCGCGCACGACCAATATGCAATTGAAGCCTTTGAATTGAATGCCTTAGATTATATACTAAAGCCTGTCTCCCCTGAACGATTAGAAAATACAATTCAACGAATCGAAACACTCCCTTCAACTATAAACAAAACAAAATCAGATTCTACTAGTCCACTTAGAATAAATGTATTAGGTGATTTCAAGGTGCGCTATTCTCATTCCTATAGCTTTGAAAAGATTACTTGGAGGACAAGTAAATCCAAGGAATTATTCCTGTATCTACTTCAACATGAAGGGAAAACAGTCTTAAAATCGCAAATTATTGACGTATTATGGGGACAGCACAACCTAAAGAAGGCTTATTCTAACTTGTACATGAGTATTTACAATATTCGAAAAACCTTTGGGGCATTTCAAAATTATATAGTCGTATCTAATGTACATGAAGGATATTTACTAGAATTAAAAAACGTTATACTAGATAAAAATGAATGGATACGAAAATTAGAAGCAGCTCCTTCAATCATTAATAATACTCTTGAGATTCATGAAGACATGATGTCCTTGTATTCAGGGGCTTATTTAGAAACCAATGATTACATATGGCTAGAGAATGAAAGGTTCGAATTAGAGGAATTATGCTCCATCGTGCCAGACTTATTGCAAATTGTTATATGGAAACCAATGATTTAGAAAAAGCGGTTCAATGGTATTTAAAAATACTTGAAATCAGACCTGAAGATGAACAAACATCCTTTTCCTTAATGAAAACATACGCAAGCTTAAACTACCGAATGTTTGTCGACTATCAATATCAACAGTTATCGAAAAGTTTATCTAATATGAACTTAGCGATAGATCCAGTTATTAGCGATTGGTACTCACAGTGGAAACAACAATACAATGCGCAAGGCCTATAAGAGATGATATAATAGTTGCAAACAGGAAATGGAGGGATTTCCATTGGTGGATAAACATGCCATTATAGCCTGCCTTGTTGAAAGAGTTTCTCCTATTTTCATTGTTCTGTTTGGTTCTGCAACGAATGGGTTTTTCCGAAACGACAGTGATATTGATATTGCTTACTTAAGCGAAACGTCTTTGACTAGTTACGAACGCTTTATGCTTGCACAAGAATTAGCGTCACAACTTAATCGCGATGTGGATCTCATTGACTTGAAAGAAGCAAGCATTGTCTTTCGAGTTGAAATTATCCAATCAGGCAAAATCATTTACTGTTCCGACGATACAAAGCGAATGTGGTATGAAATGAGAGCGCTCAAAATGTATGCAAAACTGAACGAGGAACGCAAACCCGTTTTAGATACTATCAACGAAAAGGGGACTATATATGGAGAATAATGTCATATTAAACAAAGTAAGTACTGTGGAACGCTGCCTAACACGAATTAAAGACGTTTATGACAATAACCGTAACAACCTAACAGATTTTACCAAACAAGACTCCATTGTTCTCAACTTACAAAGAGCTTGCGAAGCGTGTATTGATTTAGCGATGCATATTGTGGCAACGAAGCAGCTAGGCATTCCACAAAACAGCTGGGATGCCTTTACAATCATTGAACAGGAAGGCATCATACCTTCATCGTTATCCAATCGTATGAAGGCAATGGTAGGTTTTCGAAATGTAGCCGTACATGATTATCAAGAAATCAACATTCAAATTTTAGAGAAAGTGATTGAGAATCATTTAATTGATTTCACCTCATATACGAAAGCGATCCTTACTCATAAATAATATCCATCCTACACTCGCACCTAGAGAAAAAAAAGCATCCCATAAGGTCAGCATTGACCTTACAGGATACGTCCTCTTACAAAAGGGAACTGAAAAAATTGATTTGTAACTCTTTCGGTACCACCTTATAACGTAACGACAATCGTACTTTCTCCTTCTGCAGGAGTTAAGCTTACACCAATTTCGCTATCCTCAGCTGTTGCTCCAGTCACACCTGCTACACGATTCACACCACGTAACGTAATCGTATATGGCTTACTGGCTCCTGTAACCGAGATCGTAATCGTTTCTCCTTCTCGCGTTGCCGTAAACGAAACTTCCGCCTCGCCTTGCTCAGAGTAAACAGTCGTTTCCGCTTTGTTTCCTGCTTCAAGCGCAAATAGCTGGAAATCGACGTGATCAGCGAAATCATAGTCAGGCTTCGTATCATTGTGACCAACCGCAATGACAGAATTCGGGCGAACCAAAAGTGGCACACTTAAATAATCATGGTGCTCCTGCTTCCACACTCCACCTTCAACCGTACGACCTGTTATAAAGTCCGTCCATGTTCCTTCTGGCAGGTAATATTTAGCAATTCCTTTTTCGTTGAAGATTGGTGCTACGAGTAAAGACTGACCTAACATGTATTGACGATCAAGCTGATCACAATTCGGATCATTCGAATATTCAAGTACCATCGGTCGCATCATCGGAATTCCTTTTTGTGAGGACTCATTAGCCTCACTGAATAAATATGGCATGAGCTGACACTTCAGCTTCGTGAAATGCCGGACGACATCAACGGCTTCTTCATCATATAACCACGGAACACGATATGACCTACTCCCATGGAGACGGCTATGGCTTGATAATAAGCCAAATGCGGCCCAACGCTTATATACATCCGCTGTTGCCGTACTTTCAAAGCCGCCAATGTCATGGCTCCAATAGCCAAACCCTGACATTCCTAACGATAATCCCCCACGTAAGCTCTCCGCCATCGATGCGTAGGTTGCCGTACAATCTCCACCCCAATGAACGGGGAATTGCTGACCACCAGCCGTTGCTGAACGCGCGAATAAAGCAGCCTCCCCTTTACCAAGCTTCTCCTCCAACACGTCAAATACGACTTTATTATAGAGGAACGTATAATAATTGTGCATCTTCACTGGATCAGAACCATCATGATAGACGACATCCGTCGGAATACGCTCACCGAAATCCGTCTTAAAGGAATCGACACCCATATCAACAAGATGACGGAGCTTATCTGCATACCACTGGCACGCTGCAGGATTCGTGAAATCGACAATTCCCATTCCAGGCTGCCATAAATCCCACTGCCATACATCGCCATTTTCTTTTTTAATTAAATAGCCGTTTTCCTTTGCTTCCATAAATAAGCTCGAACGTTGTGCGATATACGGATTAATCCAGACACAAATCTTCAAGCCCTTCGCCTTCAAGCGCTCAAGCATCTGCTGAGGCTCAGGAAATATACGATCATCCCACTCAAAGTTACACCATTGGAATTCCTTCATCCAGAAGCAATCAAAATGGAACACATGTAGCGGCAAGTCACGCTCTGCCATTCCATCGATAAAGGAATTAACTGTTTCCTCATCATAATCTGTCGTAAAGGAAGTCGTCAGCCATAAACCAAACGTCCACGCAGGAGGTAATGCCGGCTTACCCGTTAACGTTGTATAATTTTCCAAAACTTCCTTCATCGACGAACCACCAATGATAAAATAATCAAGCTTCTGCCCTGGCACACTAAATTGTACCTTTGACACATGCTCTGAAGCCACTTCTAATGAAACTTTTTCAGGATGATTGACAAAGACACCGTAGCCTTTATTCGTTAAGTAGAAAGGGATATTTTTATATGACTGCTCAGAGCTCGTACCGCCATCCTTATTCCAAATATCAACGACCTGACCATTTTTCACAAATGGTGTGAAACGCTCACCTAATCCATACACATATTCACCAGGATCAATGCTTAACTGTTCACGCATATACGTCTGTCCATCATCAGCAATGACGTGGGCGACACTTTTGAATTCACTCGCTGTCAAAAGCTCATCTTTATAATAGAAGCCTAGCTCCCATCCACCTTCTTTACTAATTTGTGCGCTTACATCTCCACTTGAAAAAACAACACCTTCATCGCTATTTTTAATTGAAACGGTTACATTTTCATCCTCTTTAATTTCAAAATGAGGTCCAAGATCGCGCGCTCCTTTATGATGATACACTTGTACCCGAATAACATCTTTCAGCGGCGAAGATAAATTCACTTCAATTAACGGTGTATCAAGTTGTCCCGAACGATTCACAATTGGTTTTGGAGGTCCAACTAGTGTAACCGAATCCTTATACTGATCAACATCAAACAATTCGACTGGACTAATTAATTGATAGCCCTCTTTTGTCAGCCATTGTCCATTGCTGAATTTCATTTAGCATTCCCCTCTCATTCACTAATTTTATTTTGCTAATTAAAATAATACTGATTAAACACGCGTATTTCTTGTATAATTGACACATAATCATAACACAATTCTGATATATTGGAGAGAATGAGCATGAATAAGGATACATTATTGGAGGATCGGATCCACGGTGACCCGATGTTTGCCTTTCATATTTATATGGTCGACTATCTTGATGGGGATGTGATTTTTCAATGGCATTGGCACCATGAGATGGAATTTCTCGTCATGGTGCACGGTCAAGCGCTTATTCGGGTCGGTACATCTGAAATAACCTTGCACAAAGGAGAGGCGTTATTCATTCCGAGCGGACAACTGCACGCTGCTTATCCAGTTGGCAACGAGCCCTTTCGCTTGCAAGCGATCGTCTTTCATAGTCAGCTCGTCAGCAGCGCGACCTATGATACGATGCAAAGTCATTTCATTGACCGACTGTTAGAGTGGGACGATGACAAACCAATTCTCATTAAAGAATCTAGCGCTTTTCGTCATATCGAAGCCATCCTTTCACATTATGAGGAAAAGAAAGCAACCTACCCTTTGCTAATAAAAGGGGAGCTCTTTCTCATATTCGCTTACCTTATGAACGAATATGAAGTTAAACGGAAATCACCTGCTCGAACCGAAAAAAGTGAAAACATTGCCCGGCTGAAACAGGTATTAACGTATATGGACAAAAACCTTCATGAACGTCTTACTGTTAACGACCTTGCAACACATATTCAAATGAGCGACGGTCACTTCAGTCGTTTTTTCAAATCGTATATAAAAATGACACCCATTGACTACATGAATCACGTCCGCATCAATAAGGCAGCGAAGCTTCTAAAAGAGACGGAACGCTCCGTCCTCGATATCTCCCTTGAGGTTGGCTTTGAGAACACGAGTTATTTCATTCGCATGTTCAAACGAAAAAAATCATGTACACCTTCTGAATTTCGGAAAGACCGTGGGTAGTTGGGGTAGGCATTCTCGGTGTAGCGGTTTCTCATTCCGCTATTCTCTCTCTAGTTCGCTTTTTCACAGCGTTTGTGTTCCTCATTCCTCTATTTAAGCTTTTCAGACCCATCTCATCCTATTTTTGCTCGATTAGCGGAAGGAGGAGCACCCTATCTTCACAAACTACGGTTCTTTCGTTATTTAACGGCAGGAGGATTACCTATTCACTCTCTTGATGGCGGGCGATCTCATAGTTCATGAGCCCATTCTTTGCACTCAACCATTTGCGAATTGACTCATTTTATGGTATTTTTAACCTATCAACACATACACTAAAAAAGCGAATGGCCAATGCTGGTAACATTAGCCATTCTAAGCATTAGATATTCCCAGTTTTGGGAAGCTGTCATCTTCAAATCCGGTGACATACAAGCCACCCTTTATGCTGCCAGCAAAGGGTGGCTACTTCTTGTCCTCATCCTTAAATGATAAGATTGAAATCACAAGCATTCCAAACATAATCATCAATGAGATGCCCTCAAAAGTAGTCAACGCATCACCCCCTTCCATTAGGGGATCAGCTAACCCTTCACCTTCTTATCTAACGCCTGTCTTCTAGTATACCTTATTTTTCCTTCGAGTTCCTCCCTTCTTGATATTTCTAATTAGATTGTAAAATAACGTCATGCCATCATCAAAGTGAACGACTATTTAACGATAGACTTGAAGAAAATTGATCTCAATTGCGCCATTCACTCCATTTAATTAAACGTTTATTTAATTCCAACAACTTCTCTCTTTTGCTTATGATGTAATTAGGTAATATTTATTAATTTTATGTTATTATTGGTCATAAAGGGTTTTATTACGTACAAGAAACAGTAGGAAAGGAGCGTTTATCAATGAGCTTGCCTAAGTGTTGGTCATGTCAATATACGTTCAAATACAAAGAAGCTCTTACTTTTCTCGCTATCAAACAATGTCCGAACTGCCAGAAAAAACAATACCTAACATCTAAAAGCAATCTAAAAACTGGCATTCCACCTGTATTAATCATGCTTATCCCTGGATTTATACTGAGATTATTTGTGGATATCTCCTTTATTCTTTACATGTCCATAATCGTTGGATTATTCGTTTTGGCCGTATTAGCATTACCTTTTTCCTATGAATTCACAAAAAAGAAAGAACCACTATTTTAAAGGCCACTAGAAAAGTCGGAGTTTACTTTTTCAGTGGCCTCATGAAAAGAAAAGGCGAGCCCCGCAGTGCGTAGGCACGAGGAGGCTCACCAGCTTCCCGCGGAAAGCGAAGTATATTTCAGGAGCGGTGCATGTGCTCCACTCTAGATTTGTTCGGTATCTCACTTATGAAATACTTTTGTCCCAGTCTCTCTTGTACCGTACGGAGCCAAAATTCATTTACAACTCAACCTAAGCTAAGCATCACTGCTCAGCTTAGGCGGTCCAGCTTCATTAATCTCTAATCAAATCAAGCTCAACTGGAATAAATTCTTCTATATCCTCACCATTAAATAGACTCATTGCCGCTTCAATCGCTTCCTCTCCGATTAAGATAGGCTGTTGTGCAACTGTCCCAGCTAAACGCCCTGCATTCACTTCTGCAACAGCGTCATCTGTCGCATCAAACCCTACGATTACTAAATCATCACGTCCAGCCGCAACGGCTGCTTCTAATGCTCCAAGTGCCATTTCATCGTTATGAGCAAAAACACCAACGATATCTGGATTGCTTTGGAGAATGTTTTCCATCACGGATAAACCTTCTGCTCGATTGAAGTTCGCTGATTGTGCCGTTACAACATCCAGCTCATCTGCTGCTACGTTATTAAACCCTTCTCCACGTTCACGTGCTGCTGATGAACCTGGAAGACCTTCTAGTTCAGCTACTTGAGCGCCTTCACCAACTAACTCAACTAATAATTCTGCCGCCATTTCGCCACCTGCTACATTGTCTGAAGCAATATGGGCTGTAATCTCTCCACCATCAGATCCACGATCAACTGTAATAACTGGAATGTTCGCAGCATTACTAGACTCAACAGCTGACACAACGGAAGAAGAATCGGTCGGGTTAATTAAAATAATATCAACACCACGCTGAATGAGATCTTCGACATCGTTCACTTGCTTTGCATCATCATCTTGAGCATCAACTGTAATTAATTCAATTCCTAGCTCATCCGCCTTAGCTTCCGCCCCTTCCTGCAATGTCACAAAGAACGGGTTGTTTAACGTTGAAATGGAAAACCCTACAACTAATTCATCACTATCGCCGTCTGCACGATCACCATTATCTACTGGAGATTCCATCGAGCACGCCATTAACCACATGCTCATAACTGTTACAACTAACATCATTAATTTCTTTTTCATTTTAACCTTCCCCTTTACGCATTTTTTTTGCGGTCTAATAGTACCGCTAATAAGATCACACTACCTTTGACAACCTGTTGAAAAAATGAACTCACTCCCAATAAATTGAGACCATTGTTCAGAACTCCTATGATCAAGGCACCTATTAACGTGCCGACGATCCAACCTCGTCCACCAGTTAAGCTCGTTCCTCCAAGTACAACCGCCGCAATTGCGTCAAGCTCATACATCTGCCCCGCAGTTGGCTGCGCTGAGCTTAATCTTGACGTTAAAATGACACCTGCTAACGCTGATAAAAAGCCTGTTAACGAGTACACGTATATTTTAATGCGACTCGCACTAATTCCTGACAAGATCGCCGCTTCTTCATTCCCACCAACGGCATATACACGACGACCAAATGTGGTCTTTTTCAAAATTAAATACAAAACAACAAATGCTAGCATCATCGTCACAGCTGGCATTGGGATGCCAAAGAAGTAGCCTCGACCAATCATCGCGAAAAACGAACTGTCCCCAATACCGGAAATAGGTTGTCCACCCGTAAAGAATAACGTTAATCCACGATAGATTGTCATTGTCGCCAATGTTGCAATGAAAGGCGCTACCTTCCCTTTTGCAATGACAAATCCATTAAAGGCGCCGAGTATTGTTCCAACAATTAGGCCGATTAACACCGCTAGCACCGGATCAACGCCCGAGGCAATTAATGAAGCTGTTACCGCTCCAGAAAATGCGAGAATAGAGCCAACAGATAAATCAATTCCCCCTGTCAAAATCACAAACGTCATTCCAAATGCAATTAACGCATTAATCGATACTTGCCGCAAAATATTTAATAAATTCGGTGCGGATAAAAAGCTCGGATTCAAGATTGAAATGATGATAACAATAAGTATGAGTCCGATAAAAGGGCCTAACATACTTAGCATAGAACTTAGTCGTTTATTAGCGAACATGCTTATCTCCCCCTGTCGCATAATGCATAATTTTCTCTTCTGATAATTCCTTCCGATCTAATATTGTCATAAGCTCGCCTTCGCACATTACAGCTACTCGTGAACTCATTCCAATAATTTCAGGTAGCTCAGAGGAAACCATGATAATCGCCACACCTTGACTCGCTAAATCATTTATAATCGAATAGATTTCTTTCTTAGCACCAACGTCGACTCCGCGAGTAGGCTCATCTAAAATTAACACATCTGGCTTCATCCCAAGCCATTTGGCAATGACAACCTTTTGTTGATTACCTCCACTTAATGACTTTGCTTTTTGTTCGGAGCCAGAAGAGCGAATGTGAAGCTTTTTAGCCATCTCGGTATACAATGCCTTTTCACGAGATTGAATCATCCATCCTTTTTCAGACAGGGTCTTTAAATTGGTTATATTCAAGTTTTCTCGAATCGAAAAATCAACTACTAATCCTTTTGATTTTCGATCTTCTGAAACGAAAGCAACCCCTTGTGAAATCGCGTCACTTGGTTTTCGAATGGTTACCTTTTGACCATCGATATACACTTCACCACGATCAGCCTTTCGATATCCAAAGATCGTCTCCACTAATTCGGATCGACCAGCACCCATCAAACCTGAAATGCCAAAGATCTCGCCTTTTTTCACATCTAAGGATACGTTTTCAAACTCATCCTTACGCGACAGCCCCTTTACAGAAAGCTTTGTCTCACCTACATGTTCCTTCCGTTCAGGAAAACGCTCACCAAGCTCTCGCCCAACCATCATTTGCACAATCTCATCAAAGGTCGTGTCCTTAATCGTTTTCGTTCCAACATATTGTCCATCTCGTAAAACAGTAATTCGATCACATATCGAAAAAATTTCTTCCATACGATGAGAAATGTATACAAACGAGACGCCAGTTTGCTTTAACTTTTCCACCATTTCAAATAACGTATCGATTTCACGATCAGTCAGAGCGGCAGTTGGCTCATCCATAATAATGACCTCCGCATTGGTCATGAGTGACTTAGCAATCTCAATAATTTGCTGTTTCCCAACTGAAAGGTGTTTCGCTAACGTCGTTGGTTTTAGCTTTAAGCCTAGCTTCGCCAGCTGCTTCTTAGCTATCTCGTTCATTTCCTTCGTTTTCATCCAGCCCGTTTTCCCAAGCGTTTTTTCATTCCCTAGAAATAGATTCTCTGCAACTGTTAGCTCTGGTAAAATATTTAGCTCCTGATGAATAACGGCAATACCATCTTTCTCCGCCTGCTTCGGATTCGTATAGCGAACGTCCTTACCTTTTACAACAACAGTGCCTGCATCTCGCTCGTAAACACCTGAAAGAATTTTCATTAACGTTGATTTACCAGCACCATTTTCCCCCATTAATGCATGAATTTCTCCTTTTTTTATTTCAAAGTTGACCTGCTTCAATACTTGATTCCCATTAAAGGACTTGTCGATTCCCGTCATCTCAATCATTTACACTCACCTCCAATTAGAAAATAACACCCGCCTGCAAAATAATATTGGCATATGGAGTCATCTCACCTGTACGAATAACAGCCTTTGCAGATCGGCACTGCTTCTTCAACACTTCATGATCTACGAAATCAATTGGAAATTCATATTGCTGAATGGTTTCACAAATATCTGTATTTTCCAACTTGATTTCCTTCGCTACAATACCCTTTTCCACTTCCATATCAGCTAATACGACATTTAACGTCCGTAAAAAGGTCGGATCACCTAACTCCAATGACAAATCAATACATGGTACACCCTCGGGAATAGGCAACCCACAATCAGCTATGACAATTTGATCCGTATGGCCGAGCTTAGCCAGAACGCTCGAAATATCTCTATTTAAAATTCCCTGTTTCTTCATTCCGCATGAGTCCTCTTTTCTAAAAAATCTCTCACCTCATCATCCGTCGGCATCCCACCTTGTGCTCCAAATTGTTGCACAGATAATGCGGCGGCGGCATTCGCGTATTGAATCGCTTCCTTCATCTTTTTTTGACGTCCAAGCGCCACAGCCAAAGCAGCATTAAAGGTATCACCAGCACCTGTTGTATCAACCACTTCAACCTTATAACCTGGAATGACTTCTTCCACCTGCTCATCTGTCATATAACTGACACCTTTTTCACCTAACGTAATAATCAACTTTTTCTTATAGGTCACTCTATCAATCTCCAGCTCATCTCTTTCCTTCTCATTAGGTGTCAAATAAGTCACAGCATCTAAGATAGCAGGTGGTAATGGATGAGCTGGGGCAGGGTTTAATATAATCGGTATTCCTTTTTCATAACAGTAACCGGTTACACACTCAACCGTTTCAATTGGAATCTCTAATTGAACGATGACCATATCACTTCGGTCAATAATAGCTGAATGTCGCTTTACATAATCAGGGGTCACATCATCATTGGCCCCCGCTGATACGATAATACGATTATCTCGCTCCGATAGTAGAATGGTCGCAACACCTGTATGATTATCTGTAACCGGTTCCACACCATCAACATTAACATTTTGCTTCTTCAAATGGGACTGAAGCTCTTTACCAAAAGAATCCTCACCTATTCTGCCAATCATGTGAACTTCTGCTCCAAGACGAGCTGCCGCAACGGCTTGGTTCGCCCCCTTTCCACCGGGCATTGTGCGAAAGCACTCACCCATGACGGTCTCACCTTGCTCCGGTACCCTGACCGTCGTTGTCACCATATCCATATTGATACTTCCAATAACCGTAATAATGGGATTAGATTTACTCATATTGTTCACTCCTCGTCGTTTCGCGTATATTCAATTCTGTCTCTAACTCATAATGCAACGTTTCTAATGGTTGCTTTTCAATTTGCTTAATTAATAGCCTTGTAGAAATGGCACCCATATCATAAATAGGCTGGATGACCGTTGATAAAGAAGGGGTCAGCATCTCACCAAGCGGGATTCCATCAAATCCAATTAATTGCACGTCTGTTGGAACCTCTTTTCCCATCTGCTTTGCTGCCTTCATCACTCCAGCTGCCATAATATCACTACTAGCAAATATCGCATCGATGGATGGATAGCGCTCAAATAGATCAAGCGCGGTCTTTTTAGCATGATGAATGTTGAATTCAGACTCCACGACTACATGGGCAATCCCTTTCTTTTCCACCACTTCTTTGAATCCTTTGTAGCGCTGGTCAGCTGTTTTCACTCCAACCGGACCTCTTAAATGGGCCAAAAACGTACTACCATTGTCTATGAGGTATTCTGTCGCCTGCTGTGCTCCTATAAAATTGTTCGCTGTTACGATTGGAACCGAATCACTAATAGAGCGATCAAGAGCAACCAATGGTACGTGCAAACTTTTGTAATCATCGATCGATAACTGATTCGTCGATAAGATCAAGCCATCAATATATTTCTGCTTTAGCGCATCAACATATTGCTGTTCCTTCCTTTTATCTTCATCTGTATTACAGATCACAACCGTATATCCGTATGTTAATGCAACATCCTCAACGGCACGTGCTAACTCCGGAAAAAAAGGATTCGAAATGTCTGGAATGAGTAAGCCGATCATCTTAGATGTCTTATGATACAAAGATCGCGCAACTGAATTGGGCTTATAATTTAAATCTTTAATCGCCTTTAATACAGCCACTTCTGCATCCTTACTTACATATCCTTTTTTATTTAACACTCTTGATACCGTAGCAACTGACACCTCTGCATACTTTGCTACATCTTTGATTGTTGTCATGTTCTCTCGCCTCACCTGTAACCGGTTACAGATACTATAATATGTCTGCTCTTTATTGTCAACTATTATTCTTAGTGAAAATGCCACTTTTTTATCGAGAGTGACGTAACAGGGGGTGAAAACGCTCCATTTCTATTAAAAACGCTCTAAATCGATCGAAAGCGCTCACTTGATATCCCTCAACAAAAACCCCTCCAACTTTATCCAGCTGGAGGGATTCCCATTCACATCTCTCTATTAATACGAATCATAGTATTCTTGAATTTCCTCTTCATCATCTGTAACTGTGAGCGCAAGCATGAGCAATATGCGAGCTTTGTGCGGATTCAATGAATCAGCAGTCAAATAATCATCCTTATGCGAAACCGTTCCATTCCCTACTCGAGAAGCACGAACGATTGGCATACCCTCTTCCATTATTTCCATTGCCGCCTCCTGCATGACCGATGACATCGAACCGTTACCTGAACCTGCAAAAATAATCCCCTCTGCTCCATTTTCAACTGCTGCATCAAGCATGTATGGATCATTATTTTGATGACCGTAAATGATATCGACTTGTGGTAATTCCTCTAAGTCTGAGATGTCAAATGGCGTCTCGGTCGTATGCGATTGTGTTATTTCAGTATAATAATGTGGTACACCGCCAACGATTCGTCCAAGGTACCCTTCTTCTGTAGCCACAAATGTATCAACCACTGTTGTGTCTGTCTTCGTAACATGTCTCGCTGAAGCAATTCGATCATTAAAGGAAACAAGCGTCCCGCGACCAACTGATTCCTCATGCCCCGCAACTAAAACCGCATTATACAAATTCAACGGACCATCAGCACTCATGGCAGTTGCTGGCCGCATCGCTCCAACTAACACGACAGGCTTATCACTTTTGACAACTAGGTTTAAAAAGTATGCTGTTTCTTCCATCGTATCTGTACCATGTGTGACAACAATCCCATCTACATCATCTGTCGCTAATAATTCATTAATACGATTACCTAATGTTAGCAAGTGCTCGTTCGTAATATCAGGGCTTCCTATATTCACAATTTGCTCACCAGTTATATTCGCAATCTCGGTCATTTCAGGCACAGCTTCAATCAATGCTTCAATGGCAATATCCCCTGCCTGATAATCAGTCGTATTCGTTCCTACGCTACCAGATCCAGCTATCGTCCCACCCGTTGCTAGAATCGATATGTTTGGTAAATCCTCATTAACTTCCTGCTGTTCTGCTTCCTCTTCTTCATTCCCTTCCTCCGCGACAACAGCTTCTCCGTCTTCAATCGGATCAGCCTCAGCTTGCTCAACTGTCTCCTGTGAGCACGCCACCATCAGTGTAACAAATGCCATGAGCGTAAACGTAAACTTCTTCATGCTGTAAACTCCTCCTTCATTTCTACTACTACTATTTCTACCTATGTATTGGAAAAGTAGTATGAAAGAAATATAGCAGGAACCTCCTACTTCTTGGTGATTATTGTAAGAAATTATTACATGAAAATAATTTTAGTTGCGCTTTCATTATTGTAAATATGCTCACTTTTTTATAAAATGGCTGTTTCGTAAAGATTGTTACTATTAGCATATAAAAGGGATTTATTTACTATTTTATGGTATTATTAGATGAAGTTTACTTTAAGAAGAAGTGATAAAGGTTAGAAGGAATCTCCATGGTTTTATTGAAGGTAATTTACTCGTATTACCTGATAGACCTAATGCTCTGCTCGATGAATGTATTTTCGACCATAGTTTGGACTATAAACTATGACCCTAATTCCTTTCCTGATGCGTTAGAAAGAATTGAGATAATTTTAGAAGACCATGATTATTTCAATAGTAATAAACCTAAGTGGTACAGTTCAAACTTGTAGGTTTATCTTAACAATCTTATAATTTTGTGAATACATACACTTGCACTAAAGGGGGCGTTACTTCAACAAAGAGGCAATGCTTTCTTTGTTGAGCAAGTTACGTTTGAAAGCCATAAGTTACTGTGTTTTATTATTGACTTTCTTGATCATGAAAGATAATATAATAGTAACAGAACCCACCACGCCTCTTATGAATGCGGACCAAGGTGGGTCATTTTTTATTTAAGGAGATAATTATTTTGACTTCTGAAAAGGATAAGTCTAAAATAAAGCCGCCAACTACGTTCAAAGAACAAGTGGATTTATATAGAAAAAGAAACCTACATATAGAAAATTCTGAATTTGCCGAAAAAATATTACAGCAAGTTAATTATTACCGTTTATCTGCTTATGGACTTAGTTTAAAAGATCCGTTTGTCAAAGATAAATATGTAGATGGTGCATCATTTAATAAAATGCTGTCTTTATATGAGTTTGATCGACGTTTACGGTTATTACTCTTGGGAACATTGGAAACTATTGAGATAGCATTTAGAACGCATGTCTCTTATGAGATAGCACATAAATTAGGACCATTGGGATATAGAGATAAAGAAAACTTTATTAATGAGAAGTTTCATCAAAATTCATTAACAGAACTAGATTCTTTCATTGAGAAAAGTCGTAAAGGTGAACTATTTGTACAGCATCACTTCAATAAATATAACGGTGAATTTCCTATTTGGGCGGCAATTGAAGTTACTTCTTTCGGCTTCCTCTCTAAGTTTTATAAAAACCTTAGGAAGGATTTAAAAAAACACATAGCAAAAACTTATTATAATGTTCCTTATTTTTATATGGAAAGTTGGCTACAAACTATATCAAATGTGAGAAATGTTTGTGCTCATTTTGGTCGGTTATATAATAAGCACCTCACTTTTGAACCTAAGTTATTTAGAGATGATTTCAAGCATTTTGGCAATCAGTACATATTCTCTGCTATTTATATAACTGAACGTTTACTATCCAAAACTGAAGGTAACAGATTTATAATGGATTTGGATGCTCTTATATCCGAATATGAAGAGTATATAGACTTCGCTCTTATTGGCTTCCCTTCAAACTGGAAAGAACTTTTGGGAAATTTAAATACTAATAAATCTTAATTCTAGGAGAGTGAATGAACCGCTCTCTTTTTTATATTAATAACCAACACTACTATGGAAATAAATATAATTTTCTTTGGATACTTGAAAGGAGGCGTTTTGTTATGAAAATGACGATAGCTACAAACGGGGTGCAATTAAATTAAGAGAGACGTATCAATCCCCTATAAACTACGTGATCTCTACTGACAATATAGGAGGATCATATTTTGGCAAAACAAACGAATTTCATTACTATGACACTTGATAAAGTGGATTTTCAACTACAAGAAGAGCATACTTTCAATTGGTTAAAGCAGTTAGGTGCTGTTTTTTGTGTATTTGATCAACAAGATTCAGGAAATATAAGTTTCGGTGTTGAAAATGATGGACAGAGGTATTTTGTGAAATATGCCGGAGCAAAACCTATTGACTTTACTGGGAACCCAAAGGATGCGATTGAACGATTGAAAAAGGCTGTCCCCGTTTATCAATCGTTAGAACATCCACACTTAATAAAGTTATTAGATTACTTTTCCACGGAAAATGGGTATGCAGTAGTATTTCAATGGTTTGAAGGTGAATGTTTACATTCTCATTGGTCGTTTGGTGGTGTAGCAAAATTTACAAACCCTAAGTCACCTTTTTATCGATTCAAGAAATTGGAAGTGGAAAAACGTTTAAAGGCACTAGATGCAATCTTTTCTTTCCATACTTATGTGGAATCGCAAAAATATGTTGCAGTGGATTTTTATGATGGAAGTATCCTATACGATTTCAAGAATGATGAAACAAAAATATGTGATATTGATTTTTATCGAGAGGCACCTTCTAGAAATGATTTAGGTGAGGATTTCTGGGGGTCAAATCGTTCAAAATCCCCAGAAGAATTTGAACTTGGGTCTCCAATTGATTCTATTACGAATGTCTTCAATCTTGGCGCGATTGCGTTTGGACTACTGGGTGGTGAAATGGATCGTTCCTTCTCAAAATGGGATGCTAATCAAGGTCTTTATGAAGTTGCAAGAAGAGCAGTCGAAGAAGATCGCAATAATAGATATTCAACGATAAAAGAATTCTATGATGCTTGGAAGTCTGTATTAAATCAATAAACTACTAAAAGTCACTTAGATGTTTTAAAAAGCGCATGATATAACGGTGCCACTCATAAAAAAAATTTTGCGAGGATGGGATTAGATGCACTTAGGATGGTCAATCATGATTTATGGAATATCTTTATCTATCATTCTTTCAACAATTATCTTGGTAACCTTGTATTACAACCCTAGACTGCTTTTGCAATCCTATCCTGCTGGCATTCAAAAAGTAGTTGCTGAAAAGACTAAATATGAAAAAATGCAAACCAAGTTTGTAGGTATATTCTTTATGCTCTTTCTCATAGGTATCCCAGTCGTTTCCACTTTATTAATGAAGCAGTCATATGGCGGTGAAATCTCTTTTTTAGTTGCTTTCATCAATATGTTTGGAATAATAACTGTCTTCAATGTAGTCGATTGGCTCATTATCGACTTGCTTCTAATTTGTAGCCTCACGCCAAAGTTCGTTATCATCAAAGGGACAGAAGGCATGTCTGAATACAAAAATCACTTTCACCATTTTAAAGGCTTTGTTATTGGTATTTGTCTGTCTCTTGTTACAAGCTTGGTCTTAGCGACAGTAATTTCGTTATTATAGTTATTCAATTCAGAAATGGCAGAGCTTTTACAAAAGACATGTAGAACGATAGAGAAAGCTGAAGAAGAACGTTTCTTGCTCAACTAAGAGAATTAGCAACTACTCATAGAGCGGTTTAACAAGGAGGAGAGATTTTGTGTAAAAGGCTAACTACTTATGGAAAAATATGCATGATATCGAGTATGATATTTTTTGTCTCCGGCTTAATAATATTAGTTTACAGTTTAATCAATGGTCAATTTATGAGCTTAACAATATCCTTATTGGGTTTAGGGTTTGTTTGTGCTGGAAACCTTTACTTATTTAAAGATTTTTCATTTAGAAAAACAGGAGATGAACCGGATTCAACTGAAAAATTACTATAATCGGTAAATGATGAAATCATGCACTTAACACACTATAGAATACATTGTGGCAAACTTTGACCGTTTTTATAGCCATATGGAAAGCAGTGGAGAATTTGAAAAAATCAAATTAAATGATGGAACAATTGCATTTTTAAAGAAACACCATTTCCATCATCTGAACTTCACTGGTTTAAAAATGGGATAGAATATAATCTTCATCATAATTTTGTATTTAACGATGAGAACAACACTAAGGAAGAACTTCTGAAAATAGCTAATTTTATTAATGATAAAAAAAATTAACGATTAAAGGAACGGAGGCGATAGCGTAACAACTGCTATCGCTTTTCGTGTTAACTAGCTTGATAATAGAAATTTTTTCGTGATTAAAGAGAGTGTTCCTTAGCAGGAAAGGATAGTGATTTTTTTTAGTCTTACTGTACCGCTTCCGTACAATTTGGACAGATCCCTAGTAAACTTCAAATAGTCCCCACCTATTAATGTGATGGGGACTATTTGACGCTTACCTTAAAGAGGAGACTTCTTTCGGAAATAAGTTAAATTAGTCATTTTTCGACTTTAATTTGATTAACTTCAGAACTAAGGAATTTTTTATTATTCTTTCTGAATAAAGAAATGTTGTTTATATTTTGCCTTATTGTAGACATAGAAAATTGAAATTTTTGTTCAAAAGGTCTTAAGAAAACTATTAAGGCAGCGAACATGATAGTGGAAAAACTATACAAACCTATAGCAAGAGCTATGCTACCATGTAAAATTAATCCTGGAATTAAAAAATATTTCCACGTGTATTTTGGAGCTATTAATGCTGCAAAGAGTAAAAATTCTAAAACGATTGTTCCCCATGTTAAGACAACAATAAATTGGGTTTCTAAGATTGGAGTTAAAACCATACTTAAAGTATCATTTAATCCAAGCATATAATCATTTAAAAAATAGTATATTGCCGTTCCATTGATCCAATACTCTTTAGTTACCTTAGCATAAGCTGCATTTAGATATATTATTGATACTTGGACTCGAATGAGGTAAATTACTGTTAACGATATCATGTATAAATAAATATAATTGTTTGTAATTTTTATTGGTTGAAATGTCTTCCAATGCCACTTTCTAGGATCACACAGTGTAATAGGAATTAAAAGTAATGAAAGGACTAAATGTACCTGATCACCACCATCAATCACCATTGCTGCCTCGTGGTAGCTATAAGCAATATAAAAATGTAATAAACCGGTGTATCTCGGTCTCCATCCACTTGCAATCACCACTAATAAAGCCACTACTATCCAACGAATAATATTAAGTGTTAAATAATCATTAGATCCAAAACAAAATAAACTTATATTACCTGTACACTGTGGAAATTCGGAAATACCTTGCGCCGGTATAAATATAAGCTCAGCTGGATTAATTATTAACACTAACGCCAAAGTTCCTGCCATCAATGACCTAGCTATTCCATAAACATTTGTCCATATAGGTATATTCTCAGCGGAATTTTTAACATAGTTACCTATTCTGCTAAACATTCAATATCCACCTCTACATAAAATAGTGGCATTTCTGGATCATAACTAGACCATAGCCAAGGAGTATATTCTTCTCTAGTTAGGATTTTTTTCCCGCATAAACTCTCTCTAGGACTGGTGTTGGTAATAGCTACAACATTCTCTTCATTCTCTTGTAAGCAATTTTCTAGAGACCCATTACATTCTATCCAGTGTTCTTCTGGAACTAATCCAAACAACATTCCTGCTTCAATACCGTCCGCTCTACCTTCTTTCTTTAGACCAAATAAATTTGTACTACTACTATTCGGCCAAGAAAGATCGCTTGAATACCCATTTTCATCATAAACATTTATTCTTCCTTCAGTTGGATCCTTACTATAAAATCCCCATCCTTGAGGAAACCAAGATGTCATGTTCAAATTATCAATAATGGGGATTTCAACCACATTTGGAGGTAAAGCTTTATAAATTGAGGAAAACAAAAAGCCGAAGGTTATTAAAGATAAAACGACCATACACTTCCCCAGAGTTATTACATTCAAAATTAATCACCTCTGAAATAATGTTTATTGCCGAGCAGATAAAATACCCGGCAATAAACTTATGAATTAATTTATAGCTTCGACTACTTCTACTACTATTCTCTCTTGTTCAAGAGACATAGTTGGATCTACAGAACTAGTGACCCATGCCCCCACTGAAACCCAATATGCAGCTCCAACGCCTACTTGAATACCTACTGCTGCAGTATGAGCAGCAGCTACGTACATATATACACCTGCAGCAATTACCACTACTGGTCCGACTACGCAAGCAATTTCTCCTTCGCCGTCACCATTATTTGCATAGATATCGTATCCAATTTTCTCAAGAACATTATAAGAATGCATTGATGCTTCTTGTAGTATTTTATGCACATCGACTAAATTTTTGCTATAGATTGCTTGTTCCAATCTATCAAACAATGTTTCATCTAGTTTATCAACTCCATTGACCAACTCACTAATTAATTCTAACTCTTCTTCTGTATGTTCATAGTCAACTAATTCAGGCTGTGTTATGTGTTCAAATAGTTCAGCAGCTTCTCCTTGTCCAAAGAAAATCGCCCTAAATAACTGCTCCCCCTCAAATTTCTGTCCATTGGCTATGGCTGCGGGGTTCAATAGAGAAGTAACTAACAATAATGTAATGCCCAATACAAATAATTTTCTAAACATAGAATCCTCCTCAGATTTAAATAAGTATGTTATCCTAAAACTACAAGTTCACCTCCTTTTCAGAATATATTGAAAATTACAAATGAAAGGATGTTTTACAGTGAAGTTCAATCCGAAAAAAGACTTGATTTATGGCATCATTTTGCTTCCATTAAGCTTCTTTTTAATTGCGTTTAGTGTATTATTCCCTATTTACTTTGACGCTGACGTTGTTTCGATTATCGTGATCACCGTTTTATGTTTGCCTTTAGGAGTTTACTTTTTGTGGTGTTGGTTTGGTACTTCATATTGGATTGTAGAAGATAAGTTAGTTATTAAGCAGGGGCCTTTTAGGAGATCAATTAATATTGACCAAATTGAAATCGTTCAGAAAAATACAAACCCTCTAGTTGCAAGTACTGCACTATCGTTAGAAAGTTATGTGTTACAATACAAACCTTATAAAACATTTATTATTTCGCCTATGAATATTGAGGAATTTGTTAATGAACTAAGAAATACTAGTGGTAACCATACTATTAAATTTGAAAAAGATTAATATATATAATTTTTATGAATTTACATTTTAATGTTAATACACTATTCCTTTTTTTTCAACTTTATTTGTAAATAAATTCCAATTAAATATATTTTACAACAAAAATAGATATATAGTTCATTTAAGGGAGGATAACAATGATAATTTTGATTTACGATAGTGATTGTAATATGTGTAGTTCTTTCATTCAATTCATTGTAAAGAGAAATAAAAATAAAAATCTTCGAATCACGGGCTTACAAAGTAATTGGACCAAAAAAAACTTACAGTTAGATACCAATATCGACAGTATCATTTTTATTGATAGTCAAAACAAAAAGTTCTATTATTCTAGTGCAATTATCAAACTTTTTAGTGAATTGCAAACTGCTTACAGATTTCTAAGTCTGTTACTTGTTATACCAAAACCAATCAGAGACTATATATATAAATACATTGCCAGACGTAGAAAGAAAATAAGTAACAAATTCAATTGCCCGATACCTTCAAAAAAATTTTTAAGCATGTATCTAAAATAAATGAAGATTGAACTACTCTACCTTAATTTTTCGCGAAATTTTGAAGATGGAGATTCCTACCGCTAGTTATGAGTAGGACCCGTTGCACCGATGGTTAGAAGTCTTATAATGTACTGGGGCTGATATAAAAATGAGTGTTCTTAATGTATTACTATCTTGTTTTATACAGAATTATCTAAATTCATCAACGCACAACCCGTAAAATCAGTCTTAGGTAAAAGAAAGTCTTATTTTATAATTAAATTGGATAGTAATAATCATTCAGTATTCTTAATGTATTACCATCTTGTGCTAGTTGTAAAATATCGTAGAGAAGTCTTTGATGATAAAGTATCTGACTATGCTAAGGATATGTTTGTAAAGCTAGGCGAGAAATATAATGGTTGTCCAAATACAACTTGTCCGGCTCCCATTAACCCTTGAATAATAATGGCAGCAGAAGCTACAATAGCAAAGAATTTTATTTCTCTAATATAATTCAATTTACGCCAAGACCAAAATGATAATATTAAGACTAACATTCCTGCAATGCTGGAGAATAATCTATGGGTGTATTCAATAATGGTTTCCAGAGTTGGGTCATTTGGAATGACATCCCCAAAGCAGAGAGGCCACGTCGTTCCACACCCTTGCCCCGATCCTGTCTTGGTGACAATGGAACCTTGCAAAAGGACAAATAGAACAATAATTGTTGTTGAAATTGAATAAATTCTTAACTTCTTCATTTTTCACCTTCACTAGTGACATGGTCACTTTCCAACCAATTAGCAATTGAATCTATAATGGCCGCTTGTTGTTCACTAACTGTGATCAGAGCTTCATTATCACCTGACTGACTACCATATACACCAAAATAAGCATGGTTACCGCCCGTTATTTCTATAAAATCAGTACTTTCTGGTAAATTCGAGCTGTTTTCTTTAATTTTTTCAGGTGTACTGAGTCCATCCTCTGACCCGCTTATAGATAAAACGGGTAAGTTGGATTCACTTAAAAAATCATTACTTGCTGCATATGCACCAAGTAATATTAGCCCGCTTACTTTGTTTAAATATCGATCTGCATACATAGCCGCTGCCGCTCCTCCCATTGAATGACCAGCAATATACCATTCAATTTGATTTTCATTCTCTATTATTTCATTTGCTTTTGAAACATCTAGAATTGGTAAATTTAATCTAACTGAGGGTATAACTACTGTAATATTTTGCTTTGATAACTCTTGTGCTAAATAGGCATACGCTTCGGGTTCAACTTTTGCACCTGGATAAAGTATTACACCTTTCTCAGCATTTACCGCTGTATAGATATACCAACCATCCTCTGAACTCTTTACCTCCTCTATATCGATTTGATGAGCATCTATCGCACCATATGTATTTTGAGTCCATATAAAAAATAAACACAAGCTCAAGATTACTACTACACCTAAAGTGATAAACGAAATAAATAGTGCTTTTTTGTTGAGATGCTATGCTTTATTAGGAATAATTTCAAAAAAACCAGTAACAGGTTATGATGTGGTGAGAATATTTAAGCAACAGATGATTTATTTTTGGAGTACGACTCATAGCCAAATCTACACAGAATCGCATAAAATGGAAAATGATAACTTGATTGATCACGAATTAGTGATTCAAGAAGTCTTACCAAATAAAAAAGTATACTCTATTACAGATACAGGAAAGAAGGAATTAATACGCTGGGCAATTGAAGAACCTTTAAAACCAGCAAAAATAAAAGATAATTTCTTAATTAAATCGACTATTTTTCCTTTTTTATCGGTTGTTGAAATTATTAAATTGTTAGACGAAGTTATTGAAAGAGAAGAAAAAATTTTAAGTATGACAAAAAAGTGGAAAGAACACTTTAACAGTCATGAAGAGCGAGACGTAGGTGCTATATTAACAGTTGAATATGGAATAAGGTATTCAGAAATGTACTTAGACTGGTGTAAGTGGGCAAAGCAGTATATCAATGAAATTAATTAACAAGTCAGAGGATCACGGAAAATTTCTTTGAATATAATAACAAGAATTTTCATGAAATAGGGTTGTATTATAAAGTTTCATTAGAAAGTAAGTTGAATTTTAGTAATGATGTTTTTTATGGAGAAGAGGGAGAAAGGTTGATTTATAAATGGATACATATTGATGAACTTGAAGATATTTTACTCTATCCCGAATTCCTAAAAACTTCAATTAAAGAGATGCCAGACACAACCAAACATCTTATTATAGGAAATCATAGCATTTAATAATTTTAGCGTGCATTCCTTTAACTAGGAATGCTGCTTTTTTCTTATTATGCTAAAGA